>JAWKQN010000008.1 GCA_041390125.1 Gemmatimonadota bacterium
CGTTGCCGCGGAGGTGTCGGGGCGGTCCGATGCCGATCCGGGCGTGCCGCTGGCCGAGCTGGCAGACGGCACCCGACTCACGCCCGCCACCGCGCAGCGCCTGGCCTGCGACGCCAGCGTGGTCCGCTTCACCACCGATGCGCGGGGAAACGTGTTGGATGTGGGGCGTCGCACACGCACCATTCCACCCGCGCTGCGCCGTGCCCTCGAGATCCGCGACGGTGGGTGTCGCTTTCCTGGCTGTGGGCGCCGCTTCACCGACGCGCATCATGTCCGGCACTGGGCGCAGGGCGGACCCACCGCGCTGGACAATCTCCTGCTGCTGTGCCGGGTGCATCACCGGCTGCTACACGAGGAGGGCTTCCGCGTCGAGCTGGACGGTGCACGGCGGGCTGTCTTCTACGATCCCCGCGGTCACGTGCTGCCCCAGCTCCCTCCGCTCAAGCGCCGGACCGAGGAGGAGCTGCGACGGATGAAGGAGGCCCTCGGCATCCGCGACGTCCGCCATGGATCGTGAGGGACGCGCACGTGGACGCTCAGGCTCGGGTCAGCAGCCGCGGGCGGGTCAGCGCCCGGCTCGGAGTCGCGCGTCCGAGGGCCAAACGGATGATGCGTCGGACCTGACCCGGCCACCGTGTCCGCGCCGCCAACGCGCGCTCCTTTGCACCCAAGGGCTCGCTATCGCGCCGACACCCGCCCGCTCCGCAACGTACGCGCAAAGAAGCCGGCCGTGGCCTCGTACGCCGCGAGCCAGTTCCGGTGCAGGAGGAAGCCGTGCACCTCGTCCGGAAAGATCAGTTGCTCGGCCTCGATGCCGCGGTCCCGCAGCGACTCGACGAGATCCACGCTCTCGCTGAACGGCACGTTGCGGTCGTCATCCCCGTGGATCACCAGGACGGGCGAGCGCCACCCGTCCAGGAAGGCCATCGGGGAGGACCGGTAGGCCAGGTCGGACCACTCGGCCCGGGCCTCGGCGTTATAGGAGGGCACGAAGCCCTTCACCACCACGTTCCAGTCGTGCACACCGTGGATGTCGACGCCCGCCGCGAAGAGGTCCGATGCGCGCGCCAATCCCAGCGCCGTCAGATACCCACCGTACGAGCCTCCCCAGAGCCCGATGCGATCCGGGTCCACGTCCGCGCGTCCGCGCAGATACAGCCCCGCCCCCAGCACATCGTTGAACTCGCTGGCGCCGCGCGCGCCGTAGTCGAGGGCTTCGCGGAAGTCGAGCCCGTAGCCGGTCCCGCTGCGGTAGTTGACCGACAGCACCACGTAGCCCTGCGCGGCGAGGTACTGGTTCAGGGCGTAGGCGTTGTGGTAGTAGTCGCGGTAGTGGAAGCCCAGCAGCATCTGCCGGCGCGAGCCCCCGTGGAAGAACACCACGGCCGGACGCCGTTCCCCGGCCCGCAGGTCCTCCGGAAGGAACAGCTGCGCGTGGATGGGCATGCCGTCCGCGGCGCTGAAGATCACCTGCGTGGGCTCGACCAGTTCGTCGCTCGGGAAGCCTTCCAGCGCGTCCGGATCCAGCGGGCGCGAACCCGATCCCTCCAGGATGCGGGCGTGCGCCGGTGTGCGCGGCCCCGAGGCCAGGAACGCCACCCGCGCGCCGTCGCTCACCGGCTCCCATTCGATCCCGGTGCCCGGGGTGAGAAGCGTGCTGCGCCCACTGGCCACGTCCACCCGCCAGACGTGGCGCCGATCGATGTCGTCCTGGTTGGAGGCGACGAGCACCGCGCTCCCGTCCGGCGTGGGCGTCGCGAACTCCACCTCGAAGGCGCCCGTCACGAGTGGGCGGGCAGTCCCTCCGGTGGCAGGGACCGAGTACAGGTTGATCCAGCCCGTCTTCTCCCACGGGAAGACGATGCGGTCGCCCGACCACAACAGCTGATCCGCGGAAGCGGTGCCCTGGAAGACGCTGCCTGGACCCTCGTCGGCCTCGAAGGCCGTGCGGGTCTCGCCGCTCGCCACGTCGTGCACCCGGATGGACCACGGATGGCCGCTGCGACGTGGCTCGAACGGGAGCTGATCGCGCACGTTGGGCCGTCGGACGAAGGCGAGCCGGCGGCCGTCGCTGGACCAGGCCGGTTCCCCGTCGAGATCGACCGAGGGATCGATCCACTGCACAGCGCCGCTCGCCACGTCCACGATGCCGACGAACGAATGGTCGCCGCGTCCACTGACCAGCGCGAGCTGCGTCCCGTCGGGGGAGAAGGTCAGCGACGACGCGCCGCCCCTCATCTGCAGGAGCTGTTCGGCGTCACCGCCCGCGAGCGGCACGGTCCAGACCTGACCCCGGTCGGTGTAGGCCACCACCTCCCCGTTCGGTGCGATCACCGGTCCGCTGCCCGCGGCGAGCCGGACGGGCTCGCCACCGGCCACCGCCACCCGGTACACGGCCCGGTCGGGCCACTCCGGTTCACTGGTCGGATTGGGGATCTCCCCCGCGCGGTTGGGCGCCCCTCCCCGTACGAAGACGATCTGCGCTCCGTCCGGTGTGAACGTCAGGCTGCCCACCTCCTGGCCGTTGTCGCCCTCCCAGCTCGTAAGCGCGCGGCCGCGGTAGTCGGGCGCGCTGGCCACCCACACGTTGCGGGCGCCGCGATCGTTCTGGACCCACGCGAAGGCACCCCCTCCCGGGGCCGCCACGAGACCGCCCGGGAACGGTGCGGACATCACCTCGCCGAGGGTGAAGGACTGGGCGGCGGCCGGTGCCTGAGGGAGCAGCGCGGTGAGCATCCCCACCAGCACGAGCGCGGCTCCATGCAGGGCGCTCCGCGAGCGCGCCCGGGTGCTCGCGCGGGTGTCCTCGCCTCCTCGGTTGGCGCGCACAGACGCCATGGGAGGAGGGGACGCGAAGGCCATGACGAGATGGGGCCGAGTCGTGGGACGATCGTAGCGCATGGTGTCTCCCGGAGGCGGTGCGATCCGCGCTACAGGGTAGGAAGTCCGCGAGGACAGGGCCACCCCGGGCGAAGGCCCGGCAGCGGCGAGGTCCACAGCCGCAGATCCGTCGGCCGGGATCGATGTGGGCGGCAGCGGGGATCCAGGCTCCGGGACCGGTCGGGCCGCAGCCGGGACCCCGGGCTCCCGACCCGTGTGGGCCGCAGCGGCGATCCCAGGGGCCGGGACCGGTGTGCGCGCCAGCGGGGAGCTCAGGTTCCGGGAGCGGCTCAGCCCGCGTCCGGAAGGGGGTCGATCCGCCACGCACCCGTCGCTGGCCGGGAAGCCCACGGCCCGGCTCGCCTTGCGGCTCCGCTCCTTCTCGACGAGGGCGCCCCGAGAGCCGGGCGAGCGACGCCGCTCCGCCCCGTTCTGCTCAGTCCCCTTCGCCCGTCCGGGTGCTGGCGAGCGCCCAGTACACCAGCGCTGGCTGGAAGAACAAACGCGCAAACCGCTTCCCGTCCGTATCCAGGCCGAAGGCATCCCGACGGTTCACGTACTGGGAGACGTTGCCGGGGAAGATGGCCGTGAAGAACGCGGCTGCGACGTTGCCCACCCGCTCGCGCTGTCGCTCATTGGCGAAGATCAACGCGGTGCCGAGACCGATCTCCACCACACCGGACCCGAGCACGGTGGTGTCGGGATCCAGTGGCACGAAGTCGGGCACCTGCGCGCGGAAGGCCTTGCGCGCGAACGTCAGATGGCTGGTGCCGGCGAAGACGAGCATCGTGCCGAGCAGGATCCGCGCGACGTTCCTTCCGCTCCCGTCGTCCATGCTGTCCCTCCACCCGAGATCCTTCCAGCTCCTCGGCTCTACCGGTCGAAGGCGCCGGCGGTTCCCCTGTCACACGCGGTGTGTCGGGTGAAGCGGCACGGCGAACGAGGGACGCACGAATGCGTGTTTGCTGCGCTGCACCCACTATCGCGCCGCGCCTCCCCACAGCAGGCGCATGCCTTCCTCGTACGGCAGCAGGGATGGCGCGGCACCCGCCTCCACCGGCGTGAAGAGCCAGACCGTCCGCCCTGGCAGACGCTCCAGGAGCGCCCGGTTCGCCTCGGGACCCAGGTCCCGCGCGAAGAGCGCGTCGGTGCTGCGCGCGAGGTCGGTCCCGGACGACCGCGGGCCGGCGCCGTCGACTCCAGGCGGGCTCCCCTGCCACAGCAGCGGCGCCAAGGAGACGGCGCCGAAGCGGTCCGCCGAAGCCTGCCGCACGCAGGGCTCCGGCCAGGGACGGCTGGGATCGATGAGCGCGCCCACGTCGGGGCCGGTCTCCACCCGGACGAGCCCGCTCGGGGTGCCGGGTGAGGTGTCGCGATCGAGTTCCGGAGCCGGGGCGGACGGGACGCCGTCCTCCTGCGGGTCGCGCTGGGATGCCAGCCACACCTCCAGCCGACATGCGTCGTTCCGCCGGAGCAGGGGGTTCAGGGCGTCGGCGCGGAAGCCCTCCACCTCCAGGCGGGACGCGAGCCGCTCGTTCCAGCTCGCGTGCACGAACACCAGGGCCGGCTCCCCTTCCGGGAGCGCCGGCAGGCGGATGCGGGCCAGCGTCTCGGCCGGCCAGCGGTAGCCCATCAGCCGCTGCGGCGCGAAGACGCCGAGACCGAGCGCGAAGCTCGCCCCCAAGGTGCCCACGACGAGCGCCCTTCCCCGCCCCCGGGTCCGCTCCACCAGCCAGGCCGCCCCCAACACCCCCAGCCCCACCCAGGCCGGGAGGGATTCGAAGAGCATGCGCGGCTGATGGAACCAGTACAGGAAGGCGCCCACGAGCGGTGCCACCGCCCAGAGCAGCAGGACGCGCGCGCCCGGTCCCAGCCGGTGCGCGCCCACCAGGAAGAGCGCCCCGAGCAGCGTGAGCGGGACCGGAGCCTCCAGGATCTGGAGCCCGAAGGCGACGAAGTCGGCCGACGTGTAACCGAGGGCCTCGAGCAGCCCGTAGGCGTGACCCCATGGGTCCTCGTGGAAGCCCAGGCGGTGGGTGGGCCCGTACGCCACCTCGTAGCCCAGACGGGTGGGGGCGCCGAACAGGACGCGGTTGTAGAGCCCGAGCCCGACGGCGAAGGGAATGCCACCGCCCACCCAGGCGGCGACGCGACGGAGCAGCCCGGGCCACCGCAGCGCCGCGCGCGCTTCCCACCAGACCAGCAGCGGCACGGGCGCCAGGAGCAGCCCCGACCAGGGGCGGCTGGTGACGGCCCATCCCACCGCGGCCCCGGCGGCCAGGGCCCAGCCCCATCCTCCGTCGCGGGACCGGAGCGCCGCCCAGACGGAGACCGACGCGAAGGCCAGCGCCGACAGGTGGCTCATCAGGCCCCCGCCGAAGACGGCGAGGAGCGGGGACAGCGCGAGCAGCAGCCCCATGGCGCGCGCCAGGAGCGGGCGCGCCGGGAAGAGGCGCAGGAACGCCGCGGCCGAGGCGCCCGCCGTCAGGGCGGCCAGCCCCACCCCGACCCCGTGGGGCATCCCGGCCCGCACCCCCAGGGCCAGGAGGACCAGGTGTCCGGGCGGGTACTGCGAGACCCAGCCGGCGTCCGTCAGCAACGTGTTGGGGATCAGCCAGTGGGCGCCCAGCGCACCCACGTCGGCGCCCACCCGACCCCCGGCAAGCAGACGGGCGTGGGTCAGCATGGCCATCTCGTCCACGTTGGTGAGCAGGCCCCGGAGGAGGGGCCCCGCCACCAGCGCGGAGAGGACCCCGGCCAGCGCCGCGCACAGCAGCGCGAACGCGGCGGGTCCGGGGCGCAGGACCAGACGCGCCAGGACCCCGTCCGCCCGAGCCGGCCCCTCCGCCGGCGGTGCGTGCCTGCGTCCCGCCGCGATCGCGACGATCACCCCGACCAGCACGGCCACCACGACGCCCCACACCGCCGTGCCCAGGCTCGACGCGGCCTGTCGTACGGTCGCCTCACCCCACGGGCCGGTCGGGCGTCCCGCGAGCAGGCGGTACACCGGAAGGATCGCGAGGAGGAGCAGCGCGCCGCCGAGTGCGCGGCGGAGGACGGAGGACATGGACGGTGAAGCTACCCGCTCGGGTGCTCGCCAACCACCGGAGCCCTCCCTACTTTGGCCGCCGTCCCACGACAGGAGAGGAAATGAAGGGCTTACGGATGCTGTCCCTCGCGCTCGACCGCTTCTCGGACCTCTGGGGAGCGATCGTCACGGTGCTCATCCTCGCCATGGTGGCCTTCGGGTCCTACAACGCCGTGGCTCGCTACGTGGGACGGTTCGTGGGGCTCAACCTCAGCTCGAACGTCTACCTCGAGCTGCAGTGGTACCTCTTCAGCCTCATCTTCCTGCTCGGCGCCGGCTGGGCGCTGCGCCGAGACGCACACGTGCGCGTGGACGTGCTCTATTCGGCCGTGAGCAAGAAGGCCCAACGCCGGATCAACCTGATCGGCACGTTCCTGCTGCTGATCCCGTTCTCGGTGTTCGTGCTCTGGACGTCCATCCAGTACGTCCAGAACTCCTTCGCGGCCCGGGAGATGTCGCCCGATCCGGGCGGGCTGCCGCGCTACCCGCTCAAGGCGGTCATCCCGCTCTGCTTCATCCTCCTGCTGCTGCAGGGCGTCTCCGAGGCCATCAAGCTCTTCAGCACGGAAGAGGTCGAGCCCCGCTCCAAGGCGGAGGCGGCCGAATGAGCATGGAGTTGCTGGCACCGCTGATGTTCGTGGCGGTGTTCCTGGTGATCTTCCTCGGTTATCCCGTGGCGTTCGCGCTCGGCGGGACGTCCTTGGCGTTCGCGGTCATCGGGGTGGAGATGAACCACTTCGACTGGCACCTCTTCAACGCCATGCCGCAGCGCGTGTTCGGCATCATGTCCAACTACGTGCTGCTCGCCGTCCCCTACTTCATCTTCATGGGCCTGATCCTGGAGAAGGCCAAGCTGGCCGAGGATCTGCTCACGACCATCGGTCGCCTGTTCGGCAGCCTGCGGGGCGGCCTCGCGCTGGGCGTGGTGTTCGTGGGCGCGCTGCTGGCCGCTGCCACCGGCGTGGTGGGCGCCTCCGTGGTGGCGATGGGCAGCATCTCGCTGCCGGTGATGCTCAAGTACGGCTACGACAAGAAGCTCTCGGCCGGGGTCATCCTGGCCTCGGGTACGCTGGGACAGATCATCCCGCCGTCCATCGTGCTCGTGGTGCTGGCCGACCAGCTCGGCGTCTCGGTGGGCGATCTCTTCCTGGGCGGGCTCATCCCCGGCCTGATGCTGGCGGGGCTCTATGCGGCCTACACCGTGTTCGTGGCCGTCACGCGTCCCGCGGCCGCACCGGCCTTGCCGGCCGAGATGCGGGAACAGGCGGGTGGCAATCTCGCGAAGGACGTGATCACGGTCCTCTTCCCACCGCTGGCCCTGATCCTGGTGGTGCTGGGGAGCATCTTCCTGGGCATCGCCACGCCGACGGAAGCGGGCGCGCTGGGCAGCGTGGGTGCCATCCTGCTCGCCATCGGGCGCCGGCGCTTCTCCCGCAAGGTGCTCTGGGAGAGCGCCCGCGAGACCGCCGCGCTCACCGTGATGGTGATCTTCCTGCTGATCGGCTCGACGCTGTTCGCGCTGGTCTTCCGCGGTCTGAACGGCGACCTCTGGATCGAGGAGCTGCTCACCAACCTCCCCGGTGGGAAGGTCGGCCTGCTGCTCATCGCCAACCTGGTGATCTTCCTGCTCGGCTTCTTCCTGGACTTCTTCGAGATCGCTTTCATCATCATCCCGCTGGTCGCCCCCGCGGCGCAGCTGCTGGGCATCGACCTGGTGTGGTTCGGCGTGATGATCGGGATGAACCTGCAGACGTCGTTCCTCACGCCGCCCTTCGGCTTCGCGCTCTTCTATCTGCGCGGCGTGGCTCCACCCGAGGTGACCACACGGGATCTGTACCGATCCGTGATCCCCTTCATCGGGATCCAGGTGGTGGGGTTGCTGCTGATCGTGCTGTTCCCGCAGCTGGTGACAGGGCTCATCCAGTAGCGAACGAGAGAAGGGAGCCGCTGCGGCGGCTCCCTTCCGTTCGCGTGGGGGCACCCGACCTCCGGGCCATCCCCATCCGCGTCCATGAGCCGGGATCCGCGTCGCGCACGCCTGCCCCTTCGCAGCGCGGCCGGAGCCACGTCGGCGCTCAGCCCGTCGGCGGCGTGCCTGCTTTGAGCGCGGCCAGCTCCACGGCGTCGAGCACGCGACGGAACTGCTCGTCCGACTTCGACAGCATCCCCTTGTAGGCCAAGCGCGCGCCCATGAAGGACACCGCGGCGGCCCCGCCGAACAGGGCCGGCAGGGCCATGGCCTTGGCGTCGAAGGCGCCCACCGTCAGAAGCAGCGTGAACAGCACCGCCACGGAGGCGAACGTTCCGCCGAGCGTCAGCGGCAGCGTGCGCATGCCCTTCAGGTCGCGGCGGATGCTGATGGACGTGCCGCTCCCGTCCGGCTCGACCCGCACCCGCACGGCCGGAGTGCCGGAGCTGTCGTTCTTGCCGGTGGTGGTGGACCACTCGCGGATGCGTCCGAACTGCGACGCCACGCCCGAGACCCCGAACGTCGAGCGCAGCTCCCCCACGATGCGGCCCCACAGCTCGTCGTCCACCGGACCCGGCAGCACGCGCACGTGCGCCAGCTCGTCCGGGTTGGAGGCGAGCGGCGCCGGGAGCCCCTGCTCCCGGCGCAGGTCCAACTCCCGCGCCGCCGCGGCCACATGGACGGGATCGATGCCCGCCTCGGCCGCCACGGACTCCAACTCCGTCAGGGTCAGCCCGTGACGGACCAGCGTCTGTCCCCGCGCGCTGTGCTCGTGCCGTTCGGCCGCGCGCGCCAGGATGAGCCGTACTTCCTCGTCGGTGAAGCGCTGCTGCCCTTCCACGGTCCGCCCGGTCGCGCTACAGGTTCGAGTAGATGAAGTCCTGGTACGCCTTCTCGTTGGTGCTGAACCAACTGAAGGACTTGTCCCGGAACCCCTTCCACTGCTCGTAGACCTGGCGGTAGGAGGCGTCGCCGGCGGCGGCCTCCTCCAGCATCTGCGTGGTCTGGTCCTTGGCGGCCGCCAGGATCTCGTTCGAGAAGCGCCGCAGCTGCGTCCCGCCCTGGATCAGGCGCTGGAGCGCGTCCGGATTGCGCGCGTCGAACGCGTTCAACATGGCGGCAGTGGCCGTGTAGGCGGCGTTCTCCAGGATCGCCTGGTAGTCCGACGGCAGCTGGTCGTACGCCTGCTGGTTGACGAGCAGCGTCATGGACGGGCCCGGCTCCCACCAACCCGGGTAGTAGTAGTAGGTGGCCGCGTCCTGCAGGCCGAGCTTCTCGTCGTCGTACGGGCCCACCCACTCGGTCGCGTCGATCGCACCGCGCTCCAGCGCGGGATAGATGTCGCCGGCCGCGAGCACCTGAACGTTGGTGCCCAAGCGGCTCATCACCTCACCGCCGAGGCCGGGAATGCGCATCTTCAGGCCCTGCAGGTCGGACGCTGTGTTGATCTCCCGCCGGAACCAGCCGCCCATCTGACCGCTGGTGTTGCCGGCCACGAAGTTGATGATGCCGAAGTCCGAGAAGAGCGGGCGCATCAGCTCCATGCCGCCACCCTCCAGGAGCCACGCGAGCTGCTGCCTGGGCGTGAAGCCGAACGGCACGCAGGTGTCGAAGGACAGCACGGGGTTCTTGCCCTGGAAGTAGTAGCTGGGCGAATGGCCGCACTGCACCGAGCCGTTCTGCACGGCGTCCATGACCTCGAGCGCCGGGACGAGCTCGCCAGCCGGATACACCCGGATGGTGAACCGGCCCTCCGACATGCGCTCGACCTCCGCCGCGAGCCGCTCGGCCGCGCCGAAGATCGCGTCCAGACCACGCGGGAAGGAGGACGCCATGCGCCACTGCACGCGTGGGCGCGTCTGCACGGCCGGCGCGCCGGCTTCGCCGCCGCTTTCCCCGGCCCCGCAGGCGGCGAGGATCCCGCCGCCCACGGCGGCCGATCCCGCCTTCTCCAGGAACGCCCTGCGTCCGACCCTCTCCACCTTCTCACTCATATCGTCGAGTCCTGTCTCTCAGTAGGCTGGCCCGAACCGCACCGATGCAGGTCCGAGCGTACGGATTTCTTCGAGCGTGCGAAAGCCGGAGAGCCCCATGGCGTCCTCCAGCTCGCTGCGGAGCAGGGAGAGCACCTCGTGCACTCCCGCCTCTCCGTCCACCGCCAGACCCCACAGCACCGGGCGCCCCACCCAGACCGCGTGCGCACCGAGCGCCAGCGCCTTGACGATGTCCGTGCCGCGGCGGATCCCGCCGTCGACGTACACCTCGGCGCGCCCCTCGACCGCCTCCACCACGCGCGGGAGCGCCTCGATGGCGGGCGGGCTGGTATCGAGCTGGCGCGCGCCGTGGTTGGAGACCACGAGGCCCCTGGCACCCGCCTCGACGGCCAGACGTGCGTCGTCCGGGTGCACCACGCCTTTCACCACCACGGGCAGCGACGTGATCGACTGGAGCCAGGTGACGTCGTCCCAGGTGAGGTCGGGATCGAACTGGGCGTCACTGTAGCGCGCCAGATGGGAGCCACGGCCGCCATGGCCCATGTCCTCGAGGCCGACCGACACGAAGTTGGCGAACTGCATCCCGGGCGGCATGCCGAAGGCGTTGCGCACGTCCCGCTCGCGCACCCCCACCCAGGGCGTATCGACCGTCAGCACGAGCGCCTGGTACCCGGCCGCCTCCGCCCGGCGCACCAGGGACTCCGTGACGGAGCGATCGCGGTAGACGTAGAGCTGGAACCACGTGGGGCCCGACGACGCGGCCGCCACCTCCTCCAGCGAGAGCGTGGACATGGTGCTCACCACCATGAGGGCCCCGGCGGCGGCGGTGGCCCGGGCCGTGGCCGCCTCCCCGTCCGCGTGTGCCATGCGCTGCAGCGCCATCGGCGCCACGCCGATCGGGACCCCCACGTCGGCGCCCAGGAGCGTGGCGTGGGTCTCGCGTCGACCCACCCCACGCAGCACGCGGTAGTCGATCCGGATGGCGTCGAACGCGGAGCGGTTGCCGCGCAACGTGATCTCGTCGCGGGCGCCGCCCTGGTAGTAGTCGAAGACCGGCCGGGGCAGGCGCTCCTCGGCTTCTCGCTCGAAGTCGTGGACGTTGATGCGCATGGATGTCCGCGCTGCGGAGGGGGATGGAGGGCGGAAGCATGCGACCGGGTCGGCCCCCGGGCAACCCGGTGGCGGCGACCCGGGGGCGGCGGCACCTGGCGCGGCCGGTCCGACCGCGACCGATCGGCGGGCGATGTGACTTTGGGCCGGCTCCCCGGTCCATAGGGGGCGAGTACGGGGTCGCCCACATGGGGCCCGGGGCCGCCCCGACGGGGCTCTTGCCGAGATCTCGATCGACGTGCGTGCTCCCGCTTTCACGACAGTCTCACCGTCGAGGGAGTGGCGGGGAGTCCGCAGTGCGGGGGTGCTGCGGCTCCCCAGATCCCCTCGTCCGCCGGGGCCCACGGCCCGGGCGTCGGGAGGATCTGGCGCCTCCCGGGCCGCTCACGCCGGCCCGGACCGGACCGCCGAGGGCCTTCCCCCGCCCCGCCGGACGGACCACCATTCCGGCATGAGCGTCCGCCGCCCGATCCGCCGGGGCCTGCCCCCCATCCTCCTGGTCCTGCCCTGCCTCCTGGCCGCCTGCGGACGGGAGGAGCCTCCCGCCCTGAGCGTCGGGGAGCTGGCCTGGACGGAGCCCGAGCTGCTGGGGCTCACCGCGTCCCGCCGGCAGATCCTGGCCGACATCGCCGCCCTGACCCTGGAGACGGCCCGCCCGGGGGAGCCGGCCCTGAGCCCGCTGATCGCCCGGGCCCGCACCGAGGCGGCCGCCGCCCGGCTGGCGGCGGAGATCACCCTCGTCGCCTCCGGCATCGGGGAGAGCGCGCTGCGCGAGCTCTACCTGGTCGATCCCGAGCTCGAGCTGGAGGTCCGCCACCTGGTCTTCCTCTCGGACCGGCGCCTGCCGGACCCGGAGCGGGCTCCGGCGCGCGCGCAGGCGGAGGCCGCCCTGGCCCGTGCCCGGGCCGGCGAGGACTTCGCGGAGCTGGCGGCCGAGCTCTCCGAGGAGCCGGGCGCGGCCCAGCGGGGCGGGCTGCTGCAGCCGGGTCGGGAGGGCGCCTGGGTGGACGCGTTCTGGAACGCCGCCCGGGCGCTGCAGCCCGGCCAGATCAGCCCGGTGGTGGACACCGAGTACGGCTTCCACGTGCTCAAGCTGGAGGACCGGCGCATCGTGCCGTTCGCGGAGGCCCGCGACCGGGCCGTGGTGCGGGTGGCGGCGGGGCTGCCCGCCGATTCGGCCCAGGCCTGGGTCGTGCGCCTGGCCTCCGCCATCCAGGTGGACGAGTCCGCCCTGGCGGCCTGGGAGACCGCGGACTCGGCGGCCGTGCTGGCGCGCTGGAATGACGACGTGTACCCCGTCGGTGCCTTCCGGGGATATCGACTGGCCCGCTCGGTGGAGGAGGACGGAGAGGCGGCCCGGGGCACGGACCCCGATGGCCTCCGGCCGGTGGTGCTGGAAGGGGCGCGGTTGTGGTTCATGGCCCTCGAGGCCGACCGGCGCGGGTTGGAAGCCCCGGGCGATCCACAGGAGGCGCCGCCCGTGGCGGCGCTCCGCCGGTCCTTCCAGGCCTGGGCCGCCACGCTGCAGCTCCCCGCCTCCGGCGACCCCGAGGCGTTGCGGGCCGCCGCGCGGGCCGCGCTCGGACAGACCGGGCAGGCGGCCGACATCGCCCGGAACGAGCTGGGCCGGGCCTCCGCGCTCCTGCGCCACACCTGGCCGGTGTCCTGGGGCGCGGGCTCCTGACCCGGGAAACCGGGCCCGCGCCCCCCGCGTAGGACGGACAGGAAGCGCACGCCCGGGTCCCCGAGCCGACCCCGGGCGCCCCGTGACCCCATCCCCGATCGGCCGGGACCCGAACCCACGCCATGCAGAGCCTCCGGATCGCCCTGGACGCCCCCTCCCCACGCGCCGCCACCCCGCCCTCGCCGGTGCGGGTGCTCGGCGGGTTCGCGATCTGGTTCGGGCTGCTCTGGACGTTCTGGGAGACGCCCGCGTTCACGCCGGTGAAGATCTTCGTGGTGCTGCTCCACGAGCTCAGCCACGCGCTGGCGGCCGTCCTCACGGGCGGCACCGTCCGGCACATCACGCTGGACGCCATGCAGGGCGGCGCCACCGTGACCACCGGGGGCTCCGCCTTCGTGATCCTGTCCTCCGGCTACCTGGGCAGCCTGCTCCTGGGCGGCCTGCTCCTCGTGGCGGGGATGGTGCTCCGCAAGGGGCTCAGGCCCGCGCTCGGCGGGGTGGCCCTGGTGGTGTTGGGCGCCACCGTGTTCCTGATCCGCTCCGCGTTCGGCTTCGCCTACGGCCTGACGGCCGGCCTGGTGTTGCTGGCCGTGGCGCGCTGGCTTCCCGCCTGGGTGAGCCGGGCGGTGTTGATCGGGCTCGGGCTCACGTCCTGTCTGTACGCGATCCTCGACATCAAGAGCGACGTGTTCGACCGACCCGGCGCTCCGTCCGACGCGTACATGCTGGCGGAGATGACCGGTGTGCCCACCCTGGTCTGGGGCGTCCTGTGGGCCGTCCTGGCCTTCGCGTTCGCGGCCGTGCTCCTGCGCTGGGCCTACCGGCGCGCGGCCCGGGGCTGAGCGCCACCGGGCCCGGCGCCCCTCCGCGGGAGCCTCCGACTCACGTCCCGCCCTCCAGCAGCGCTCGTGTGACCGCCTGCTGGAGCGGACCCACATCCGGGTAGCGCCCGTCCGCGTCCACACCGCCGTGCTGCCGGTTGGTGAGCAGCACCACGGAGAGGCGCTGCGCGGGAACGCCCAGGACCCAGGTGCCGGTGAAGCCGGTGTGGGCGAAGCTGCCCGGCGGCAGACCCTCCGGAACCTGCCAACCCAACGCCTGCCCCTCGGGTCCCGGGGACAGGAAAGCCCGGACGGTCGACTCCGCGATCCAGCGCGTCTGCCCCGAGCGCCCTCCGTCCAGCAGGAGCTGGAGCAGCACGTCCAGGTCGGCGGCGCTCGAGAAGAGGCCGGCGTGACCGGCCACCCCGCCCCACGCGTGGAAGGCATTCCCGTCGTTGACCTCGCCGACCAGCGTGTACCGGCGCCAGCCGCTCCAGGCGTCGGGATCGCCCGCGATCCGGTAGCCGAACGCGGTGTCGTGCACCATGCGGTGCTCGTAGGGATTGCCGTGCGACGTGGCCACCACCGTGCGCTGTCCTTCGGGCTGCGGACCGCGCGCCGGACGGAAGCCGGTGGTGCTCAGACCGAGCGGCCCGTACAGCCGTCCCTCGAGGAACCGGTCCAGACGTGCACCCCCCACCGCTTCGACGAGTCGACCCAGCACCATGAAACCCAGGTCGGAGTAGCGTCGCTCGGCCCCGGGGGACCCCGTCAACGGCACGCTGCGCACCCAGGCCCAGGCCGCCTCGGGGTCTCCGGCGTGGTAGTACACAGGCCACCATTGCGGCAGGCCCGAACGATGCGTCAGCAGGTGGCGCGGCGTGATGCGCTCCCGGCCCCCGCCGGTGAAGTCCGGCAGCCACGTGGAGACCGGCCGGTCGAGCCCGACGGCGCCCTCATCCACGAGCAGCATGAGCGCGAAGGTCGTGGCCATCACCTTGGTCACGGACGCGAGATCGAAGACCGCGTCCGCCGTCATGGGCAGCGGCGTCGCCAGCGGCTCGTGCTCCACGGCGGATCGCCCGTCCTGGGCGGCCCCGTACGCCCCGTCGCGGTAGACCGCGCGCTGTGCCTGGCCGTAGGCGCGCTCGTGGAGCAGCCGCCCTTCGCGGGAGATGCGAAGCACCGCCCCCGGGATCCGCCCCGTGTCCACCCAGGCGGCCACGAGCGAGTCGGCGGTGGCGATCCCGTCGCGCGGGCCGACCTCACGGCGCGCCGGGCGAGCGCCGCGCCCAGGCGCGGCGGCCGGGGTCGTCGGATCGCCGTCGGCAGGCGTCCACGGCTGCACGTGTGGGACGGTCGCGAAAGGCGGTGGGGCGGCCGGGCGGGCGGGCCCGGAGAGGCCCAGCAGGGCGCAGAGCAGGAGGGGCGGCATGCCCGATGGTAGCGGCGCGGGCCCGCTGCGGCACGAGGCCCCTCGGCAGATGGGCGCGGCGCCGCCAGCGGAAACGTCGGTGGCGCGCGCGACGTACGGAACGGCGACCGCGCCCCTGCCGGTCGCGACCCTGCCGAGGAGGCTCTGGGATGCGTGTGCTTCTGCTGCCGGTCCTGCTCGCCGGAGCGTTGGGCTCCACCGCCTCCGCGCGCGCCACGCCTGCCTCGCAGACCGCCACCGATACACTCCCGGTGTGGATGGCCGGCTGCTGGGAGCAGCGACGCGGCGATCGCATCACGCGCGAGGATTGGACCGCGCCGCTGGGCGGGATGATGTTCGGGCTGTCGGTGACCCTGCGCGGCGACAGCGCCCGCGCCTGGGAGTTCCTGCGCATCGCTCCGGGCGAGAGGGGGCCCGCCTACCACGCGAGCCCTTCGGGTCAGGCGCCGACGACGTTCGCATGGGCGGATGCGGGGCCGGACTGGATCGTCTTCGAGGATCCCCAGCACGACTTCCCCCAACGCATCCGCTACGAGCGGCTGGGCGCGGATTCCCTGCGCGCGCTCGTCGGGACGATGGACGGCACGCGTGGGTTCGAGGTGCGCTGGGGTCGACGCGACTGCTGATGCGCGATCCGCGGGGGCGAGGCCGGGTCAGGAGGATCCGTCCAGCCCCAGCTCCTTCATCTTGCGCCACAGCGTCGTGCGTCCCATCCCCAGGCGCTCGGCAGCGCGGGCCCGCACGCCGTCCGCGTCCTCCAGCGCCCTCCGGATGACGTCGCGCTCGTCCGCGCCGTCGTCCGGTGCGCGGTAGCGCTCCAGGCCCTGGAGCCCGCCGGCGGCGGCACGTACCTCCTCGGGCAGGTGCTGGCCTTCGATGCGTCCCGCTCCCGCACGGATCCAGGCGCTTTCGATCGCGGAGAACAGCTCCCGCACGTTCCCGGGCCAGGGATACGCCCGCAACATGCGCATGGCCAGCGGCGAGAGCGGAGGATCGCCGGCGTCCCGCCCGCGTCCGGAGATGTCGGCAAGGCGCAGCAGACGATGCTCCGCCAGGAGCGGGATGTCCTCCTGACGCTCGCGCAGCGGAGGCAGTGCGATGCGGAACACGTTCAAGCGGTAGAAGAGGTCGTCGCGGAAGCGACCCGCCTCCATCTCGCTCCGCAGGTCACGGCGTGTCGCGGCGACGATGCGCACGTCCACGCGGGTGGCACGCACGTCACCCACCCGCGTCACCTCGCGCTCCTGCAGGACGCGCAGCAAGCGTTGCTGCAAGCCGGGAGAGATGTCCCCGATCTCGTCGAGGAACAACGTCCCACCATCCGCGGCCTGCACCAGCCCGACCTTGTCCTTCACGGCTCCGGTGAACGAACCCCGCACGTGGCCGAACAACTCGGACTCCAGCACGCCCTCGGCCAGGGCCGCGCAGTTGACGGCGACGAACGGCCCGACGCTCCGACGCGAAGCGCGGTGCACCGCGTGCGCCACCAGCTCCTTGCCGGTTCCGGTCTCCCCCGTGACCAGCACCGTGGCATCGGTGGGGCCCACCTGCTCGATCTGGCGCAGCACGTCGATCACCGGCGCCGACCGTCCGACCAGCGGCCGCTCCGGCGTGGGCTCGGCCGGCGCGCCCGGCCGGCGCTCGAGCAGCCGGGCCACGCGCGCGGACAGCACGTCCGGCTCGACCGGCTTGGCCAGGAAATCATCCGCGCCGGCGTGCAGCGCGTCGACCGCCGCCTGTACGGTCCCGTACCCGCTGATCATGAGGATCGGGATGCCTTCGCCCCAGGCCCGCAGCGCCTCCACGATCCGGATGCCGTCCAGACCGGGCATCCGCAGGTCCAGCAGCAGGAGGTCGAAGCGACCCGCCTTGAGCGCCTCCACACCCTCGGCGCCGTTCTCCGCGCCGACGACCTCATACCCGTCGTCACGGAGCAGGGCCGCCGTGGAGACGCGGAACGCGCGATCGTCGTCGACCAGCAGGATGCGCGCGCCGCTCATGCCGCCTCCACGGCCACGCCCGCGCGGGGCAGCTCGACGTCGAAGCGGGCTCCGGGGCCGTCCGTGCGATTGGTCGCGTCCAGCCGTCCCCCCGCGGCGCGCACGAGCCCTTCTGCCGTGAAGAGCCCGAGCCCCACGCCCCGCACGTCGGCCTTGGTCGTGAAGAAGGGGTCGAAGACCCGCGGCAGCACATTCGCGTCGATGCCCGGACCCGTGTCGAGGACCTGCACGCGCACGCGGTCCTCCACCGCCTCCACGCGCAGGTCGATGCGTCCGCCCTGTCGCATCGCCTCGCGAGCGTTGCGCACGAGGTTGAGCAGCACCTGCTTCAACGCGTCCGGCGCGATGGCGGCCCGTACGGTCTCGTCCCCGGAGACCTCGACGCGGACGCCGTCGCCCTCGTCGGCGGCGGTGCCGGCCAGGCGGGCCACGTGCCGGCAGACCTCCAGGGGGGCGCACTCCGAAGCCCCGTCGTCACGCGGGCGATCCAGGTCCATCATGCGCTCCGCGAGCTCGTGCATGCGCAACAGCTCGTCGATGGCCAGGTCGGCGATCTCACGGGCCTCGGGGTCCTCCTGGACGCGGCGGCGCAACAGCTCCAGGCAATTGCGCACGGACGCGACCGGATTGCGGACCTCGTGGGCGAGCTGGGTGAGCAGCCGTCCCGCCGCCTCCCGCCGGTCGCGCTGGAGCAGCTCCGCCTGCAGCGCCACGAGGCGCTCCTGGCGATCCTCCAGCTCCCGGTTGGCGCGCTCGAGATCACGCAGGCGCGCGGCCAGCCGCTGCCGCATCACGTCGAACGCATCCGCGACGTGCGCCACCTCGCTGACGCCCGCGCGCGCCAGTGGTGCGTCTAGATCGCCAGCAGCGACACGGTCGGCGGCGCGAGCGAGCGCGCGCACGGGTCCCGCCAGCCGCGCGGCGACCAGCATGCCGAGGAGCAGCGCCACCACCAGCGCCACCGCCATGCTCACCAGGGCCACCCGGCGCAGGTCGGGAACCACGGCGAGCTCGCGATCGAGATCGCGGAGGAACAGCACCGAGGCGGCACCGTCCGCGATCGGCGCGGACGCGAGGAGCCACCGGCGGCCGTCGCGTTCGATCCGGGACGCCTCGCCGGCGCCGATCGTGCGCGCGGCGTCCAGGAGGCCGCCCAGACCCGCTTCGTCGAGGGTGCTCGCCGCGGGAGCGCCGTCCCCATCCAGAACCACGACGTCGGCACGGGTGAGGCCGGACAGCGCCGCTGCCTCCGTGGCGTCGAAGGCGCTCACCACACCGGCCGCGCCCAGGAACCGTCCCTCCGCGTGCACCGGCGCCAGCGCCACCATGCGCACGCTGCCGGGTTCGGAGACCACGACGACCGGCATCTCGCCGGCACGTGTGCGCTCCACGAGCGTGGCGGCGGGTTGGGGCCCCAGCCGACTCCGGCCTTCGGAGTCCACCAGCACGGGGAGCTCCAACGCGCCGCGGGGCGCGTCCGCGGTCACGCGCGCGGCCTCCACGGTGTCCCCGGCCAGCAGGGCGGCCGCGAGCGCCGGCGTCGCCGCCACGTCCTTGGCGTGCATCATCCGCATGTCGGCGGACGAAGCCAGGCGGTCGGTCAGGAGCACGCGTGCGAGGGCGAGATCGGCGGCCGCCTTCTCCTCGAGCGCGGCGGCCAGTCGACGGTCCAGGGCCAACCCCACCGGCACCGAGCCGGCGAGCAGCACCGCGACGACCAGGAAGACGAGCGCACGGCCCAGCGACACGTCGGCATTCCTCCAGGACCAGGGGACAGGCACGCGAGCATCCAAGCAGGCTGCGGGCCCGGATCGCGGCGGCGAGCACGGATTCCACAAACGCGCGCAGGTGCGCCATTTCCAGCGAATCCTCCCCGCAGCGCGCCGGTTCCTCGTCCGCGACGGCGCGGTGGGAAACGTTCCATGGAACGTTGCACCCCCCGTCGGATGTATCTAGGTTCGCATGGATCCGAAAGGATCAGGGCCGTTCCGGACGGAGCCCAGTGGCGACGACCGGACGGACCGCGGACGAAGAGAGTCCGCTGGTGCTCGGCCCGATGTTTCCCCGTTAAAAGGAGGTGATCCCTTGTCTAGTCCCAGTACACTGCCCACATCCGGCACGGGCAAGTGATCGCCGCTCCGTAAGAGCTGAACGATCACGTCTGTTCCGACGGCGTGGTGATCACGCCGGGTGGGGCAGTCAGAGGCGCCGTCGGTACAGCCGACGGCGCCTCGTTCGTTTCCGGGAGCCGGGCGGGATTCCGGCGGCCGGCCCGCGCACGCTCAGGCGCCGAACCAGGAGGGCGCCTCGCCGGGCTTCCACTTGATGTTGCACCCGAGGGCCGGGCGCTGGCGTTGGTCCGGGATCCGGCCCTCCAGGACGGCATCCGCGGCGATCCGGAGGTCGGCACCGGTCACCTCGACGTCCGACCCGGGGCGCGCATCATCGAACTGACCCCGGTAGACCAGACGCCGCTCGCGATCGAACAGGAAGAAGTCGGGCGTGCACGCCGCCTGATACGCCTTGGCCACCCGCTGCGTCTCGTCCACCAGGTAGGGGAACGGGAAGCCGTGGATGCGTGCCTCCTCGGCCATGCGCTCCGGCGCATCGGCGGGCACCGTGTCGGCATCGTTGCTGTTGATGGCCACGATGGCCAGACCACGCTCCCCGTATTCACGCGCGAAGCGCACGAATCCCTCGCGCACGTGCTTCACGAACGGGCAGTGGTTGCACCAGAACACGACGAGCAACCCGGGCGCGTCGGCGAAGTCCCGGTCGGAGACCTTCCGGCCCGACGGATCGGGGAGCACGAAGCTCGGGGCGACCGACCCGAGCGGAACCATCATGGAAGGCGTGCGAACCATCGAAGCACTCCGGTCTGAGGGGCCGGGCGCCGCACACGCCGGCACGGCCCTCCCCGGCCGGGGTAGGGACAGATCCTGTTGGCCTACCCGTCCGCGGCGGGCGGGTGCCGCGACCTGCTGAAGATCCGTGCCGATGCGCATCGTCTCCCTGGCCTGCTCCAACACCGAGATCCTGTGGGGTCTGGAGTGCCTCCACCACCTGGTGGGCGTCGACTCCAACTCGGACTTCCCGTCCGAGGTGCTGGACGGCCTGCCGCGCCTCGGCCAGGACCTCGAGATCGACATCGACGCGGTCGCCGCGCTCGAGCCCGACCTGGTGCTCGCCACGCTCACGGTGCCCGGCCACGAGACGGTGATCGAGGGGCTGGAGGCACGCGGGCTGCCGTTCGTGGCGCCCGCGCCGGAGTCGCTCGCGGACGTCTACACGGACATCCAGGCGCTCGCGGAGCGCCTGGGCGTGCCCGAGCGCGGCCGCGCGCTCGTACGGCGGATGCAGGCGGAGATCGGACCCGTCACGCCGCCCGCGGCGGACGCGCCGCGGATCCTCGTGCAGTGGTGGCCGAAGCCCGTGATCGCCCCGGGCCGTCAGAGCTGGACCACGGACGTCCTGCATGCCGCCGGCGGGCGAGGCCTCCTGGACGACGAGGACCTGAAGAGCCGCCCGATCCCGGACGACGAGGTCGCCGCGCTCGATCCCGACGCCATCGTGCTGTCGTGGTGCGGCGTCGAGCCGGCGAAGTACCGGCCCGACGTGGTCCGGAACAACCCCGTGTTCGCGGACGTCAAGGCCGTGCGCACCGGTCAGGTGCACTGCGTCCCCGAGGCCTTCCTGGGGCGTCCGGGTCCTCGTCTGGTGGACGGGGTGCGCGCGCTCCGCCACGTGGTGGCGCAGGCCCGCCCGCTCAGCGCTGCAGCGGACGGCCCGCGTACCCGGTGAGCTCGACGTAGCCCCGGCCGCTGCGGCCGGCGGCGTCCTCGACGGCCACGGCGCCCTCCCAGTAGCGGAAGGCGTGACGCAGCTCCTGGTCCGCGAGCAGCGGCCGGACCGTCACGTCCACGTCCGCGCTCGCGATGCGGATGCGCCAACCGGCGGGGTAGACCGCACCGTCCGGGCTCTCCCACCGCTCCAGCACGTCGAGGGTGACGTCCCCGGGCGCCACGGCGCGGCTGCCTCCGTCCGGTGCCACCAGCGTGCCGTCCACACGCGGGGGCCCGCCGCGCGCGCGGAGCTCGAAGAGCATGAGATCCCGCCCGTCCGGCAGGTGCAACGCGAACCAGTCCCACCCCTCCTGGTCGTCGGAGAGGACGCTCGTGCTCCATTCGCGGTCCATCCAGGCGACGCCGTCGACCGCGAGGAGACCCCGCGGCGTGCGGATGCGCCCGCGCACGGGCATGCGCGTGAAGCTGTAGTAGTAGGAGGCCTGTCCGGGCGCGTCGCCCTTGCGGCTGAGACCGTCCTCCCCCTGCAGCACGAGCGGACGGCCCTGCTCCAGGGTCAGGTCGATGTCGACGCTGTCGGTGGTCGCGCGCAGCGCGAGGGGGAAGACGCCGCCGGCGCCAGGCCCCGTCGCCTGCACCGAACTCAGGGTCCAATCGTCCAGCCACACGCGGAAGCGGGGGGTCGCCTCGGCGCCTGCGATCCCGGCGGCGCCGCGACCGAATCGCTCCCAGGACCGGAAGCGTCCGGCGGCCACGTCCGCCAGCGCCAGGTGCGCCATGTACGCCTGGCGCGTGGCCCACGGGGACGCACCGGGGATCTCGTCTCCACCCGGTGGCGCCAGCGCGGACCGGAACAGCGTGAACTGCAGACCCAGCTCCTCGCCGGCGTCCGTGCGCAGGTTGGCGGTGACATACCACCACTCCGTGCGGAAGTCCGGGTGCGGTCCGTGATCCTCGGGAAAGCGGAAGGGCCGAGGCTCGAGGGCTCGCTGGAAGCCCGAATCGGGCACGCCCGCGAGACTGGTGGCGGGATCGAGCCGCGGGGGTCCCTCGACCGGCGCGTCGGGCGCGCACGCCGTCAGCGTCACGAGCGCCACGCAGGCACCACGGGCCACGCGACCGCGCTGCGCCAGGCCGGCGCCGCGCGTTCGCCGACGCCCGTCCTCCCGATGCCCGGGAACGCTGCTCATTCGTTGCGCAGCGCGACGGCCGGTGAGGTGCGCCCCATGCGCCAGGCCGGCACGATGCCGGCCAGGAGCGCACCCACGAGGGACAGCACGACGGCCTGCACCAGCACGGACCACGGCACGTACGTCTGCAGGGTCCACCCGAACGAGCGCTTGTTGATGACGTCGATCATGATGCGCGCCAGCACCAGCCCGGCCGGGACGGCCAGCACACCGGCGACGAGCCCGACCAGCCCGGTCTCCAGCGTCACCAGGCCCCACAGCCCGCCGGGCGTGACGCCCTGGGCGCGCAGGACGGCGTGCTCGCGCGCCCGTTCGAGCTCGAGGGCCAGGAGCGCGCCCAGCACGCCGATGAAGGCCACGCCCAGCGCCAGGAGGCGCAGCACCGCGGTCACCGCGAACGTTCGGTCGAACACCTCCAGGGAGGCCGCGCGCAGCGTGCGATTGGAGCGCACGAGCGCCTCCTCGGCGCCGGGAAGCCCGCGCACGCGCTCCACGAGGGTCTCGGCGTCCACCGCGGCGTCCGCGAAGAGCCCGAGCGACGTCACGCGGCGGTCCGGCCAGAAGCGATCGAACGTCGTACGCGCCATCATCACCGTCCCGAGCTCGGATCCGTACTCGTAGAACACCCCGGCCAGCACAAAGGCCCGCAGACCGGACGGCGTCGGCAGGCGCACGGAGTCGCCGGGCGCCAGGCCATGCCGGTACGCGAACGGCTCGGAGACGATCACGGCGCCATCCTCACGGAACGCACGCAGGACGTCCGGTGCGTCGGCCGACAGGAAGCGGAACGCCCGTTCCCCGGGCGGCGCCAGATCGAGCGCGACGAGGCGGGTGAGCCCGTACGCGGACTCGAACTCGAGTCCGCGATAGGTGGAGAGCGCGGCCAGGCCCGGGAGCGCGCGCACGCCGTCCACGAACGCCGGCGGCAGCGCACCCTGCGCGCGCGACGCCAGCACAGACGGAGGGGAGATGTAGACGTCCGCCTGGAGCGTCTGATCCAGCCAGCGGGCCACGGTGTCGCGGAAGCTGGCGATCATGACGCCGAGGCCCACCGTGACCGACACCGCCACGACGAGCGCCGCGATGGCGGGACCCGTGCGGCTGAGCGCGCCGGTGACGCCGCCCGCGGCCAACCGGCCGAGGGGGCCCAACGCGGCCCCGAGCAGCGGACGCACGAGCGTGACCAGCATCGTGGCGCCCCAGGGAGCCACGAGCGCGAAGCCCATCACCACGAAGAAGAGCCCGCCGAAGCTGGGCAGCAGATCCCCCCAACGCGGCACCAGGAGCGCCGCACCCACCGCGAGGCACGCGCCACCGACCCAGGCGCCGCGCCGCACGAAGGAGCGCGCTCGGCTCTCCAGCTCCGAGCGCAACGTGGCGATGCGGGGCGGCGCCGAGACCGCCTCGCGCAGCGGCGGCAGCGCGGCCAGGACGGTGGCCCCGACGCCCAACACGGCCGCGCGCGCCAGCAGCGCCGGATCGACGCCCAGCCCCTGCGCGGTCACCACCAGGTAGAGGTCGTTGATGGTCTGGGTGACGAGCCGCACCAGGCCTCGTCCCAGCAGTGTGCCGAGCAGCAGTCCCAGGCCCGTGCCGACCGCCCCCAGCAGCACGGTCTCCACCAAGAGGAGCCGTCCCACCTCCGCGCGCGTGACGCCCAGCGCGCGCAGCATGCCCATGAGGTCGCGCCGCTGCACGACGGAGAACGTGAGCGTGTTGTAGATCAGGAACATCCCGAACAGCAGGGCCAGCAGGCTGAGCGCGGTGAGGTTCAGGTCGAACGCGCGTGTCATCTCCGCCAGGGTCTGCGCGCGCGCACCGGTCGTCCCCACGGTCGCATCCGGCGGGAGCACCGCGTCCAGGCGGGTACGCAGGAGCGCTTCGTCCGCCGGGGCCTCCGGCAGGATCAGGTCGATGCGCGTCAGACCCGTCTCCCCGAGCAGGGCCTGCGCGGTGGCGATGTCCACCACCAGCACGTCCCGGGTGCCCTCCTGCGCGAGCGCGCCGTCCGGCCGGAACGTCCGCACCACGGTCAGACTCGCCCGTCCGGTCGGGGTGTCCACCGCGAGCGGGTCGCCCACGCCCACCCCGGCCTCCGCCGCCGCGTCCTGCGAGAGCGCCACGGTCGTTCCCAGCAGCGGCCGCGTCGCTCCCCCGTCCACGGGGGCCGTGAAGCCGCGGAACGGGCCTTCGGAGAAGGGATCGATGCCGAGCAGCCGGAGCGGCCGACCCGGCAGCGCCGGGGCGCGCACGAAGCCTTCGACCAGCGGGGCCGCGCGCTCCGGCCCCACCGCCCGCCGCACCGCGGCGAAGACCGTATCGGGCAGCCCGCCGGCGCCCCCCGTGACCTGATGGGTGGTGCGGCCCGCCACGGTCTCGGTGGAGGTGCGGAACGCGGCGCGTGAGCTCTCGATGGCCAGGTCGATGGACAGCGTGACCGCCACCCCCAACGCGACGCCGAGCACGGCCAGCACGAGCTGCCCGGGATGACGCAGCAGCCAGCGGGCCCAGGCCCGGGTCAGGACGGAAGACATGTCAGGACGCTTCGGCGCGGCCGCTCAGCGCGAATGCAGCGCGCAGTCGCGCACCACGAGCACGCGGTCGGCGCGCGCGGCCAGCGTCTCCGAGTGCGTGACCGTGACGAGCGTCTTGCCCCGACCGTGCAGCAGACGCTCCATCAGGTCGAGGACGTGGCCGCCGGTCTCCGCGTCGAGGTTCCCGGTCGGCTCGTCCGCCAGGATCACGGGCGGATCGTGGGCCAGCGCCCGCGCGACCGCGACCCGCTGCCGCTCGCCGGTGGAGAGGCGGTCCGGGAAGGCGGAGCGGCGATCTCCGAGGCCGACGTCGTCCAGGATCGACAGCACGGCGTCGACGCGGTCCGGGCCCAGCCCGTTCAACTCCACCGGCAGACGCAGGTTCTCCTCCACCGTGAGCGTGGGCAGGAGGTTGAACGACTGGAACACGAACCCGATCTGACGCCTCCGGAACAGCGTGCGCTCCTTCTCCGGCAGATGGGTGAGCTCCACGCCCGCGACGCGCACCGTCCCCGCGTCCGGGCGATCGATCCCGCTGATGAGGTTGAGGACCGTGGTCTTCCCCGCTCCGCTCGGTCCCAGCAACGCCACCCATTCCCCGGACGCGATGTGGGCGCTGGCGTCCACCAGGACGGCGCGGACGCGGTCGCCTTCCTCGTAGCGCTTGCTGACGCCGTCCAGCTCGATCATGCGCCGAGCGCGCGCACGAGCGCGGGCAACGTCGTGCCGAGGGCGCCTTCCACCCGCAGCCGGGCCAGCGCGTCCCCGCGTGTGGGACCCAGCGTGGCGATGGCGACCGGCCGGCGCTCCTGGCTGGCGCGCAGGACGAAGCGGTAGCCCGAGAAGACGGTGAGGGAGGACCCCACGACCAGCAGCACCTCGCCTTCGCCATAGAGGTCCCACGCCTGTTCGACGCGGGGCTTGGGCACGTTCTCCCCGAAGAAGACCACGTCCGGCTTGAGGATCCCGCCACACGCCTCGCACGCGGGCACGCGTACGCCGGCGATGCGCCGGTCCGTGAGGTCGGCGTCGCCGTCCGGCGCGACGGGGGCGTCCGCGGCCCCCAGGTCGGGGTTCAGCTCCAGCAGCCGCGCTTGCATCCGGGCGCGCGGGCTCCGGGTCCCGCAGGCCAGGCACACCACGCCGTCCAGAGCGCCGTGCAGCTCGAGCACGCGTGTGCTGCCGGCGGCCTGATGGAGTCGGTCCACGTTCTGGGTGAGGATGCCGCGCACGTAGCCCGCGCGCTCGAGCGCCGCCAGGGCGGCGTGGCCCGCGTTGGGGCGGGCGTCCGCCACCCGGCGCCACCCCACGGCGCTGCGGGCCCAGTAGCGACGCCGTACCGCCTCGTGGCCGACGAACTCCTGGTAGGTCACCGGCGCGCGCCGGGGCTCGGGGCGGGGACTGCGGTAGTCGGGGATGCCCGACTCGGTGCTGATGCCGGCGCCGGAGAGCACGACGGTGGGCCGGCTGCGGATGAGGTCGGCAAGCGCCGCGACGTCCGCATCCACCGGGACGGTCCCGGAGAGGAACGCCACAGCCACCGCTACCCGGCCATGCCGAGCTGCTGCGGCAAGGTCACGACGTCCAGCACCTTGAAGATGCGGGTGCCCACCGGGAGCTGCACCGCGACCTCGTCCCCCGCGGCCGATCCGAGGAGACCCCGCCCGATCGGGGAAGCCATGGAGACCTGCCCTCCGTCGAGGTCCATGAAGTCGCTCGCCACGATGGTGAACGTCACCTCCTCCTCCATGACGGGATCCATCACGGTGACCCGCGATCCGAAGCCCACCCGGTCGTGCGGCATCTCCTTCACGTTGATCCGCGAGAGCTCGGCCATGCGCTGCGTCAGGTGGCCCAGCCGCGCCTGCACGAACTGCTGACGCTCCAGGGCGGACTTGTACTCGGCGTTCTCCCGCAGATCCCCCAGCTCCACCGCCTTCCGGATGCGCTCCGGCAGGTGCACGGTCAGCTCCTCGCTGAGCTGGGCGATCTCGCCCTCCAGCTTGTTCCGGATCTCTTCGAGCATGGGTAAGCCTCGGGCCTGGTGGCATGCAGGGAGACGGTCGGCGCCCGCCACGGACGGAGGGGGGCGTGGGCCCGGGAGCGCGGGTCTCCCGTGCTTCGGGAAGCTATCCTGAGGCCCCACGGGCGCCAAGGTCCGCCACCGGCTTGCCGCCTCGCGGGGGCACCACCACCTTGGGCGCCCGTGAGACCTCGCATCCTCAAGTTCGGCGGCACGTCCGTGGCCGACGCCGACCGGATGCGGCGGGTCGGCGCCCTGGTGCAGGCCGCCCTTCCCGCCGCCCCCGTGGTGGTCCTGTCCGCCACGGCGGGGACCACGAACAGCCTCCTCACCGCCGCAGAGGCGGCGGAGCGGGGCGACGTCGCCGGCGCGCTCCTGGACGTCCGGGCGCTGGGCGAACGGCATCGCACGCTCGCGCACGATCTGCTCGGCCCCTCGTCGACGCTGGACGCCGACATCGACGGCTTCGTGCACGAGATCGAGATGCTCGTGCGCGGGATCGGCTTGCTGCGCGAGCTGTCCCCCCGCAGCCGCGACGCCGTGGCGAGCTTCGGCGAGCGGCTGTCCACCCTGCTGCTGACGGCCCACCTGCGCGAAGAGGGCATCCTCACCACCCACGTCGACGCGCGTTCGGTGCTGCGCACGGACGACGGGTTCGGTGCGGCCCGCCCGGACCGGGAGGCGGTGGAGGGCCTGTGCGCAGAGCGCCTCCGGCCGCACGTGGGGGCCCAGCGGGCGGTGGTCACCGAAGGGTTCGTCGGCGCCACCGAGCAGGGGGTGACCACGACCTTGGGGCGAGGCGGCAGCGACTACACGGCCGCCCTCCTGGGAGAGGCGCTGGGCGCCGCCGAGGTCCAGATCTGGACCGACGTGGAGGGCGTCTACACGGCCGACCCGCGGATCGTCCCGGACGCGCGCCCCATCCCCGAGCTGTCCTTCGCGGAGGCGGCCGAGCTGGCCGCCTTCGGCGCCAAGGTGCTGCACCCCGCCACCATCCAGCCGGCGGTCGCGGCCGGGATTCCCGTCACCGTCCGCGACACCATGCGGCCGGAGGGGCGCTACACGTCCATCCAGGCGGAGGTCAGCACCGGTCGGTCCGTCACGGCCATCGCCAGCCGCACGGGCATCACGGTCATCACGGTGACGTCCTCGCGGATGCTCATGCAGTCGGGCTTCCTGGAGCGCCTGTTCGAGGTGTTCGGCCGGCACGCCGTGAACGTCGACCTGGTGGCCACCGCGGAGGTGAGCGTGTCGCTCACGGTGGACGGGTCCGTACCCTTGAAGGCCGTCCTGGCCGAGCTGGCCGAGTTCAGCCGCGTGAGTGTGGCCGAGCAGCGCGCCGTGGTGGCCGTGATCGGCGAGCGCCTGAAGGCCACGGCGGGCGTGGGTACGAAGATCTTCGGCGCCCTGTCCGACATCAACGTCGAGATGATCTCGATGGGCGCCAACGAGATCAACCTGTCGCTGGTCATCGCGGCCGCCGACGTGCCGAAGGCGGTGCGGGCGCTGCACGCCGCGCTGTTCGGATAACCTCCCGCAGGAGGATCACCCACCCGAAAACGCCGAAGGGCCGCCCCGCTGCGCGGGACGGCCCTCGGTTGCTATACGGCGGTGCCGCAGATCAGACGACGGAGACGTTCTCCGCAGCGGGGCCCTTGGTGCCGGCCACCACGTCGAACTCCACCTTCGCGCCCTCGGCCAGCGTCTTGAAGCCGCTACCCTGGATGGCGGAATGATGGACGAAGCAGTCCTTGCTGCCGTCCTCGGGCGTGATGAACCCGAAGCCCTTCTCGTCGTTGAACCACTTCACGGTGCCTCTGGTACGCATGTTCGCGCTCCATTGTGTTTTGTCCGGGTCGGAGCCACGATCACGCGTACTTGCCGACGACCTGACGATGCGCGGTCAACCCCGCGCTGTGTGTGGCCTCCCTGGCCACAAGACCGAGAGGCGGTGGTCTCCTTGATCGAGACCGCCGCCTCTTCAGAGCCGAGCCCGGTTGCGGGCTGTGCCGATATCTTCGCAGGGGCGCCGCATTCCGTCAAGGTGCGCCTGGACCATGCGCCCCGCCCGGGCCGCCGGGCCCGTCCTCAGGGGTGGCAGCCCCCGTCGGGGGCCTGTGGCGCTCCGGCCGTGGCGCCGAAGTTGAGGGTCCACCAGGTGCCGTAGCGCGACGCCGGAGCCATCTCGAAACCGAGGCCCACGTGTCGGGCTCCGGGCGCGAGGATGTTGCCTCGGTGGGGCGGGCTGTCCATCCAGGCGGCCACGACCGCCTCCGGCCCCGTCTGCCCGGCCGCGATGTTCTCCGCCACGTGGGTCCAGTCGTAGCCGGCAGCGCGCACCCGGGCCGACACGGTGGAGCCATCGGTCCCCGTGTGGCTGAAGTGGTCGTGGCCGGACATGTCGAGGGCGTGGCGCTCGGCGCTGGCCACCAGCCGCAGATCGACCGTCAACGGCTCCAGGCCCGCCTCGATCCGGGCTTCGTTGAGCAGACGGACGACCTCCTGGCCCTCGGTGGCGGGGCAGACCACAGCGTCGGGTCCGGTGAAGGGCAGGTCGCAGGCCGCGCCGACCCCCAGGCAGCACCCCGTGAGGCCCTGGAGCAGACGGCTCCAGCGGGAGGATCGGGACGAGGGACGCATCGGGACCTCCGGGATGGGGGGGCGTCCGCCACGCGGCGGCGAGGCCCGGCGCCCGCAAGCCGCGGACCCCGGTGCGCCCGCGCGACGTCGCGGCGACCCTACGCCCGGCTTCCGCGGTCGTGCGCCCGTCCGTCGGGACCCACCTCCTGCAGCGGCAGGGCCTGCACCAGGGCGGCCTGCTCGGCGGCGGTCCGCTTGACGCGCCCCCCACCCTCATGGGTCTCGTGGAAGCGCCCTTCCAGCCACGCATCGTGCCCGGACAACGCGGGCAGGCTCGCAGGGCGGAGGTCCCGGCGCACAAAGAACGCGTTGAGGCCCGCGCTGCCGCACCCGACCAGGTCGTATCCCTTGCGGGCGCCCAACCGCTCCAGCGCCGTCAGGGACGCCCCGTAGTACAGCAGCGACGGATGCGCGCGCCGTCGATCGAAGTCGGGATCGTAGGGCACGGTCACCGACGCGTCGCGCCCGAAGCGGAAGTTGTACTCCACGATCACGATCGCGGGCGACACGCACTCGATGGCGTCCCAGATCCAATAGTCCATCCCATCGACGTCGATCGATAGCAGACCGATCGGGCCTTCGGCACCGTGGGTGGACAGGGCCTCATCCACGTTGTCGCGCGTCAACCAGGCCTGCACGGCCGTCAGGTCGTGAAGCCAGTGGATCCGGCTGCGCCGGATGCGATCGATCGCGTGTGCGTCCGAATCGAGCACGAGGCCGGACCAGTTGGCGTCCGTGAGCAGGAAGCGGGTGTTGGCCTCGTGGTAGGCCTCGACGCCGAACTCCACGAAGAACGGGCGCTCGATGGGCACCACCCGGGTGAGGTGCCGCACGATCCCGTCTTCGCCCCATTGGGAGAACACGCGGAACTCCCGCTCCTGCAGCGGCGAGCCGTCGCCGTCGTCCATCTGTCGACCTTCGATGCGTCCCAGCGCCTCCTGGACGCGCTCGATGCGCCGCTCCATCTGTTCGAGCGCACGCTGGACCCGCCCGAACTCCGCCGTCACGGCGTGGGGCAGCAGGAGGCGCTCCTTCAGTCGACCGAACATGCTGCGCATTCCGCCCATGCCGGTCAGGGCCGCAGCAGGGTGAGACCGGTCTCCGGATCCGGCCTGCGGTGCAGCGTACCGGCGCCCTCGTCCAGGAACAGCTCCAGGGTCGGGCGCACGGTCCCGCGCACGAGGTGGCCGGTCAGGGCGGAGCCGTCGTGACGTCCGAGCACGGCGTGTGCGTGCACGGCGACCCCATCCTCGTCGACACCCACGTCTCCGATCAGGGAGGTCACCTCCACCTGCTCCTCCACGGGAATGTCTCGATACTCCTTCCGCTCCCAGTCGAAGTACGCGAGCGTGGCCGTGCGGAACGCGCCGAGCGCCGTGAAGCGTGCCGACTGCACGCCCGCTCGATCGGCGAATCCGCGCACCTGTTCGACGACCTCTTCGCCGGTCTCGCAGACCAACGCCCAACGGCGGGCACCCCCTTCCCTGCTCAGCTCGAACACGTGCACGGTCGGACTCCTCTCCAGGGCCCCCGCGGCGCGCGCGTGGACCGGGTGATAGGAAGCGCCCAGGATCCCCCCGTACAGGAGGTGGGCGACGAGCGCCACGAGCGGCGTGCGCCGCCCGTAGTTGAGGGCCAGGAAGCCGGGCGGCTGCAACCAACGCGTGGTCGTGGGCCCGTGCTCCGGCGTGGCCATGTTGGGATGCAGGCTGGCGATCACGCCCATGCCCACCGTGAGCACGATCCCGACGTGGACGGCCCCGCCGAGCACGCCCATCCACCAGGCGGCCCGGCCCAGGCTCTCGAACGCGAGCGCGTACACGGCGGCGAACGCCCACCCGCTGAGCAGGTGGACCGCGAGGCCGATCAGGGTGGCGCGCTGGCGATCCATGGTGAAGCCGGCGCCGAGCAGGAACGGCAGGCTCATCCGACTCCAGCCCAGCCCCTGCGCGGCGAACATGGTGCCGGTCAGGACCAGGGTGGCGAGGCCTCCCCACAGGGCCACGTCGAGGACGTTCATGCCGCCTCTTCGGTCGTAGGCGCCTCCTGCGACGGACGCGTGCGATGCTGCCGACCCAGCCCTTCCAGGGTCAGCGCGGCGTTGATGAGGCCCAGGTGCGTGAACGCCTGTGGGAAGTTGCCGAGGAAGGCTCCGCTGGCGGCGTCGATCTCCTCGCTGTAGAGCCCGAGGTCGTTGGCGCGATCCACCATGTCCTGGAACCGTCGTCGCGCTCCCTCGATATCCCCACCGAGCGCCTGCACCTCCACCGCCCAGAAGTTGACGAGCCCGAACGCACCCTCCACGCCGGGCAACTGGTCGAAGTCCCGCTCGTAGCGCGCCAGCAGGCCGTCGCGCGTGAGGTGTTCGAGCACGAAGTCGAACGTGCGCTTGACCCGGGGGTGATCCGCCTCCAGGAATCCGGACAGCGGCAGACGCAGCAGCGCGGAATCCACCCCTGCCCCGTCGAAGGTCGCGACGTAGACGCCCCGCTCGCTGTCGTAGCCCCGCGCCTCGATGCGCTCGCGGATGGCACGCGCCGTCTCGCGGAACCGCTCCGTCGGCACGTCGACGGCGCCCCGTTCCTGCAGCTCGAGCAGCCGCTCCAGCGCGATGGCGCACATCACCTTCGAATAGGTGTTGTGGCGGCGGCCGTGCCGCACCTCCCACATCCCCTCGTCGGGCTCGTGCCAGCGCTTCATCACGGTACGGCCCAGGTCGGCCAGGAACGCGCCTTCGGCCGAATCGAGCTTCCCGCCCTGCGTGACGTACTCGTAGGCGGCCGCGACCACCTCGCCGTACACATCCAGCTGCAGCTGGCCGTGGGCGCCGTTCCCCACCCGCACGGGCCGCGAACCGCGGTAGCCCTCCAGGTGCTCCAGGCTGCCTTCGCGGAGCCGGGTCGCCCCATGCAGGTCGTACAGCGCCTGCACACCAGGGCGCGTGCGTCGCGTCACGTAGATGAGCCAATCGAAGAACGCCGCGGCCTCCGTATGGAATCCGAGCCCGAACAGGGCCCGCAGCGTCCAGGAGGCGTCCCGCAACCAGCAATAGCGATAGTCCCAGTTGCGGACGCCACCCAGGCTTTCGGGCAGCGACGTCGTGGGCGCGGCCACCACGGCGCCAGACGGCGCGTACGTCATCAACTTGAGCGTGATCGCGCTGCGCAGCACCACCTCGCCCCATGCTCCACCGTACGTGCAGCTGGACGTCCACTCCCGCCACCAGGCGTCGGTCAAGGCCTGGAGCTCGTCCAGCGCGGACCCCAGGGGCAGGAGGATGGCCGGCTCGCCGTTCGTGTAGGTCAACGAGAAGTCGCGCGTCTCTCCCGCGTCGAGCACCGTCGTGCCCCAGGCTGCCCGGCCTCCGCGAATCACCTGCAGCGTCATGTCGGTGACAAGCACGAGTGCCTCGGCGCCCGATTGGCACCAGTACCCGAGGCGCCCCCGATCCTCGACCGGTGGGTCGCTGCGGGCGTAGTCGGGCCGAGGGTCGAACTCCACCTCCAGCTCCACGCGGCCGGCCAGGCACTCCACCCGCCGCACGACCTGGTGATGGGGCCAGGGACGCCGTCGCTTCTCCACCTCGTCGGTGACGGGCATGAAGTCCGTCAGCCGCAGCGCACCGTCGGGACCGCGGAACGTGGTCTCCAGGACGGGCGTGGGACCCACGTAGCGACGCTCGCTGGTCCATTCGTGCCCGGCCGGCCCGATGCGGAACCGACCACCGTGCTCCAGGTCGAGCAGCGCCCCGAAGACGAACGGGCTGTCGAAGCGCGGCACGCACAGCCAGTCGAGCGAGCCGTTGCTGCCCACCAGCGCAGCCGTCCGGCAGTTCCCGATGATCCCGTACTCCTCGATGGGGAGGAAGTCGTCGATCATCGCAGCGGTCGCGGGGTTCGCCGGGTGCGGATCACGACCCGCGGCCGCGCGCGCGCAACGCCAGCCACCCCAGCCCACCCAGCACGGCGGCGCCGGTCAGCCAACGCCGCCGCTCCGTGGCTTCCAGCGCGGGGCTCCACCCGCGCGCACGCGCGTCGAAGCGCCCGTGCGCGCCATGATCGCCGGCCACCGGCTCGAACAGGTTGCTCGGCCGCTCCTCGTCGAGCGGTTGGTCGGTCTGCTGTCCCTCCCAGGCGGCGTGCGCCAGATAGCTGTCGAGCACGCCGGGAATGACCTTCTGACCCAGGACCGACTTCCAGGTCGGCAGACCCACGAACAGCTCGCGCCGACGGTGTTCGGCGGCGAAGACGATGGCGTCCGCGGCAACCTCGGGCTCGAAGATGGGCGGCACCGGCTGCGGGCTGCGCGGCAGCTTGGCCTTGCACCAGTCGAACTGTGGGGTGTTGAGGGCGGGGAGTTGCACCATGGTGAGATGGATCTGGCTGCCCTCGTGGATGAGCTCGCTGCGGAGCGAGTCGGTGAAGCCTCGGATCGCGTGCTTGGCGCCGCAGTAGGGTGCCTGCAACGGGATCGAACGGTACGCCAGGGCCGAACCCACCTGCACGATCGTCCCGCGGTCGCGGGGACGCATGCGCCGCAGCGCCGCCATCGTTCCCCACACGGTTCCGAGGTACGTGACGCGGGTGGCCCGCTCGTACTCGGCGGCCGAGATCTCCACCAGGGGCGCGAAGACGGTCGTCATGGCGTTGTTCACCCAGACGTCGACGGGCCCCAGCTCCTCTTCGATCTGGGTGGCGGCCGCCTCGACGGCGTCCGCGTCCGCGACATCGGTGGGCACCGTGCACCCGCGCTGGCCTGCCGCCTCGATCTCGCGCGCGGTGCCCGCCAGCCCTTCGACGCCACGCGCGAGCACGCCCACGTCGTACCCGCGGGCGGCGAGCGCTCGCACGGTCGCGCGGCCCACACCGGCCGTCCCGCCGGTCACCACCGCCACGGGTGTGCGGCCGCTGCTTCCATCCATCGTGTCGGGTTCGTCTCTCATGATGTGCTCCGTGTCTCGGCCGGCGTGCGCGGGACCGCCGCCTCCCGGGCGTCCGCCAGTGCATCCCGGAGGACCTCCGCCAGGTTGAGCGCACGCACGCCCGTATTCTGCGCGATCATCTCCCGGCAGCTGAACCCCTCGGTCACCACCCGCACACCGTCGGCGCGGTCGCGTACCGCGGGGAGCAGCACGCGCTCTCCACACGCCTGGGCCACGTCGTAGTGACCGGCTTCGAAGCCGAACGGCCCCGCCATCCCGCAGCACCCGCTGTCGGGGACCTGCACGCGCGCACCCATGCGCTCGAGCACCGCGCGATCGGCGTCGAAGTCCAGCACCGCCTTCTGGTGGCAGTGCCCGTGCAGGAGCACGGGCCCCGGGCTCGCCGGAAGGACCGGATCCGGAAGGCGCTCCTGCACCAGCTCCGACAGGAGATAGGTCTGCCCGGCCAGACGCTGGGCGCGCGGGTCGTCCGGGAAGAGGTTGGGCAGCTCGTCGCGGAAGGCCGCCACGCAGCTGGGCTCGATCCCCACGATGGGGACGCCCGACCGGATGGGCTCGTCCAGCACCTCCAGCGTCTCGCGCCAGAGGGCGCGCGCGCGGTCGATCCAACCGAAATCGTAGAGCGGTCGACCACAGCAGAGCGGACGGTCCGGAAGCTCCACCTGGAACCCCAGCCCCTGGAGCGCCTCCACACCCGCGACCGCGGTCTCCGCGTGGAAGTACGCGTTGAAGGTGTCGGGCCAGAAGATCACCCGTCCGTGCGGAGCCGCCCCCGGGTCGCGCGGACCGTCTCCCCGCAGACGCCGGGCGAGCTCCGTGCGGTGGAAGTCGGGGTGGCTGAGCGGCGGCAGATCCCGGGCCGGCGCGATGCCACCCACACGCTTCAGGACCGCGGCCAGGGGCCGCGTGCGCAGGACCCAGTTGGCCAGCGGAGCCACCGGAGCGCCGAGCCGCGCCCACGTCCGGATGCGTCCCATGGCCCAGGCGTGGCGGGGACGCATCCTGCCCTCGTAGTAGTGGGCCGCGAACTCCGACTTGTAGGTGGCCATGTCCACGCCGACCGGGCAGTCGCCCCGGCAACCCTTGCAGGCCAGGCAGAGGTCGAGCGCCTCCTTGACGGCCTCGCTCTTCCACCCGTCACGGATCACGTCGCCCTCGAGCATCTCATACAGCAGACGGGCCCGTCCGCGTGTGGAGTGCTGTTCCTCGCCCGTCACCATGTACGAGGGGCACATGGTGCCGCCGCCATGGCGACGACACTTCCCGACGCCCACGCAACGCAGCGCCACGCCCTGGAAGGACCCACCCTCGCGACGGTAGCCGTAGTGGGTGGGGGGATCGGAAGGCCGCCACTGGAGACGCAGGTGCGCATCGGGGGGGTCGGCATCGATCACCTTGCCCGGGTTCATCCGCCAGTCCGGGTCCCAGATGGTCTTGAACCGGCGGAACGCCTCCAGGATGCGGGGCCCGAACATGCGCTCGAGCAGGGCACCGCGGGCCTGGCCGTCCCCGTGCTCGCCCGAGAGCGAGCCGCCATATCGCACCACCAGGTCGGCCGCCTCCGGGAGGAAGCGGGCGAAGCGCGCCACCCCGTCGGCCTCGGCCAGGTCGAAGCTGATGCGTGTGTGGAGCAACCCGTGCCCGAAGTGCCCGTAGAAGGCGCCCTCGTAACCGTACCGGTCCAGCAGCTCCCGGAACTCGCGAAGGTAGTCCCCGAGATCCGCAGGTCGCACGGCGGAGTCCTCCCATCCCGGCCACGTATCCCGCTGCCCGGGCACGAACGCCGTGGCTCCGAGCCCGGACTCGCGCACCTCCCACATGGCGTGCTGGTCCTCCGGGCGCTCGAGCACGCGCACGTCCGCGGCGCCCTCGGAGCGACGCAGCCGCTCGGCCTCGCGGCGGGCGCTCCCCAGCGCGTCCTCGCGGGTGTCGCCTCCGAACTCCACGAGCAGGAAGCCGTCGCCGTCGGGCAGCAGATGCAGGTCCTGCGTGTGGAGCTGCTTGCGCTCCATGGCGTCGATCAGGCGGCGGTCGAGCCCTTCCAGGGCCACCGGTCGGCTCTCCATCACCGAAGGAACCTGGTCGGCCGCCGCGTAGACGTCGGGGTACCCCGCCACGACCAGCACCCGCGCACCCGGCTCCGGGATCAGGTGCAGCTCTGCCTCCAGCACGAGGACGCACGTGCTCTCGGAGCCGACGAGCGCCCGCGCCACGTGGAAGCCGTTCTCGGGGAGCAGGTCGTCGAGGTTGTAGCCGGAGACGCGTCGTGGGATGTCGGGATAGCGGGCACGGATCTCGTCCCCCATCTCGTCCCTGAGGTCGCGCAGTTGGCGATAGATGTCCGCGCGGCGGCCTCCGGCCTGCAGGATCGCCTCCAGCTCGTCGTCCGGTGTACGCCCGGTCCAGAAGCGCACCCCGTCCGGGGTCAGCACCTCCAGGCGGTGCACGTTGTCGGACGTGCGCGGACCGGTGTGCCACTGTGCGTGCACGGAGTGGATGCCGCACGAGTTGTTGCCGATCATGCCCCCGATCGCACAATGATCGTGCGTGGCCGGGTCGGGCCCGAAGGTGAGGCCGTGCTTCCGGGCGGCCGCGCGCAGCGTATCGAGCACGCACCCCGGCTGGACCCGCGCGAGTCGATGATCCACGTCGATCTCGAGCACGCGGTTCATGTAGCGGCTGAAGTCGAGGACGACGGCGTGGTTGCAGCATTGGCCAGCCAGGCTGGTCCCGCCGCCCCGCCCCAGCAGCGGCACGCCCGCCTCCCGGCACAGGGCCACCGTCGCTTCCACGTCCGCCTTGCTGCGGGGCTTGACCACGCCGATCGGAGGCTGGCGGTAGTTCGACGCATCGGTGGCGTACAGCGCCCGGTGCTTGTCGTCGAACCCGACGTCACCCTCCACGGCCTCCGCGAGCCGGCGAGCGAGCGTGGCGACCGGGTCGCCTCTCGGGGTCCCCCTGCGCGGTGCGGTGCCGATCATGAGGCGCGCCCCACCGGCACACGCCACCGCTCGACGTCGCTCTCCCGCAGCGTGAGACCGTTCCCCGGACGATCCAGCGCAGGCTCGAGGCGCCCCCTCCGTACCTCCGGCACCCCGTCGAATGCAAGCTGCTCGAAGCGCACGTGGTCCTGGAAGTACTCGACGTGCAGGGCGCCCGGCGTCGCGCAGCACAGCGGCGCGTGCAGCGCCGGCGCGGTGTGCGCCGAGACCGGCACCCCGCGGCCCAGCGCGAGCGCGGCCGCGCGCAGGAACGGTGTGAAGCCCCCGATGCGCGTCGCATCCAGCTGCAGGACGTCCACGGCACACGCGTCGAGCAACAGCCGGGTCGCGGGCAGATCGCTCGCGTACTCGCCGGCCGCCACGTCCATGCCCGGCGGCAGCCGGTCGCGCAGCAGACGGAGGCCGTCCACATCGTCGGACGGGACCGGCTCCTCGAACCAACGGACGTCGGCCTCGTCGGCGAAGCGGTACCCGAGCGCCAACGCCTCCTTCCGCCCGTACGCGCCGTTGGCGTCCACGAACAGGTCGATGCGCTCGTCCAGCGCCTCGCGGGCCGTACGGACCCGGGCGGGATCGGCGGACGGGTCCCGCCCCACCTTCATCTTGGCCGCGGCGAAGCCCTGATCCGACCAGCGCTCCATCTGGCTCGCGAGCTCGCGGGGGGTGGCGGAGGTGAAGCCGCCGCTGGCGTACGCCGGGATGCTCTCGCGCAGCAGACCCAGGGCTTGTGCCAGCGGGATGTCGAGGAGTCGCGCGTGCAGATCCCAGAGAGCCGAGTCCACGGCGGCCATCGCCATCGACACCAGGCCCGGCCGCAGCAGGTTGCGCACGCAATGATGCATCGCCTCCCACGCTTGCGCGGGAGCCAGGGCCGAGCGGCCGATCACCTCATTGGCCAGCACGTCCTGCACGACGACCGCCGCAGCGCGGTGGGCGTAGGTGTAGCCCAGCCCCTCCTGCCCGCCCGCGCGCGCACGCACGAGGACCAGCGTCGTCGAATCCCACACCAACGTCCCATCCGACTCGGGGCCCTCGCGCGTGGGCAGGCGGTAGGCCCGCACGTCGATTCCGTCGATCCGCGGACCGGACCGCGTCCCGACCGTCTCGCGAGCGTCGACGCCGGGGTCCCGCCCCACCCGCGCCTCCTCCATCACCGTCGGGCTCACCGGCTCGGCAGGACGGCGCTGAGCATGTCCTTGGCCGTCTGCAGGATCACGCCGCCGGCGCGCGGATCGCCCTTGACCATCGACATGGCGAACTTGCGCGCCTGCTCGATCGTGATGTGAGGGGGCAACGGGGGCACGTTCGGATCCGTGAGCACGTCCAGGACGACCGGCCGATCCGCGCCCAACGCCCGATCCCATGCCGGCCCCACCTCGTCCGGGTGCTCCACGCGGATGCCCTGGAGCCCAAGCTGCCGGGCATACTCCGCGTAGTTGAAGGCAGGCACGTCCTGGCTGGCCTCGAACTCCGGATCGCCGACCATCACGCGCTGCTCCCACGTGACCTGGTTGAGGTCCTGGTTGTTCAGCACGAGCACGATCACGCGCGGGTCGTCCCACTCCTCCCAGTACTTGGCGATGGTGATCAACCCGTTGAGCCCCACCATCTGCATGGCGCCGTCCCCGACCATGGCGATCGCCGGCCGCGTGGGATGGGCGAACTTGGCGGCGATGACGTACGGGACACCCGGACCCATCGTGGCCAGGTTGCCGGAGAGGGACGCCATCATGGTGGGCTCGACCCGGAGGTCGCGCATGTACCAGTTGGCCGCCGAGCCCGAGTCCGCCGCGAGGATGACATCGTGCGGCAGTCGCGGCGACAACTCCCAGAAGACGCGCTGCGGATTGATGGGATCGGCGGAGCGCCGCGCGCGCTGTTCCAGCAGCTCCCACCAGTCGGCCACCTCTTCCTCGATCTGCTCCTGCCAGGAGCGGTCGCTGCGCGCCTCCAGGAGCGGAAGCAGCGCCCCCAGCGTCTCGGCGCTGTCGCCGACGAGGTTCACCTCCATCGGATAGCGGATGGACAGTTGGCGCGGTGCCAGGTCGATCTGCACGCCGCGCGCGCTCCCTTCGGGCGGCAGGAACTCCGAATACGGGAAGCTGCTGCCCACCATCAGGAGGGTGTCGCACTCCGTCATGAGCGTCCAACTGGGCTTGGTGCCCAGCAGGCCGATGCCCCCGGTCACCCAGGGCAACCGATCGGAGACGACCGCCTTCCCGAGCATGGCCTTCGCCACCCCGGCTCCGAGGCGCTCCGCGACCGCGATCACCTGCTCGGTGGCATGCAGGGCGCCCGCACCCACGAGCATGGCCACGCGCTCGCCTTCGTTGAGCACCGCGGCCGCACGCTCGAGCTCCGACTGCCGGGGCACCACCCGAGGCGCCGTGTAGCCGATCCCCGAGTGGACGGTCCCGTGCGCGCGCTCCGGGCGCTCCACCGCGTCCATCTCCTGGATGTCTGCCGGGACGATGATGCAGGTCACGGTGCGCTCGCTCAGCGCGATACGGATGGCGCGGTCCACCAGGTGCCGCATCTGCGCCGGGGTCGAGCACATCTGCACGTACGAAGACGCGACGTCCTTGTACAGGGAGATGAGATCCACCTCCTGCTGATAGCTGCCGCCCAGAGCCGCGCGCTGCTGCTGTCCGACGATCGCGACGACCGGCTGATGATCGAGCTTGGCGTCGTACAGGCCGTTCAGGAGATGGATGGCGCCCGGCCCCGACGTGGCGAGACACACGCCCACCTCCCCGGTGAACTTGGCATGCGCGCAGGCCATGAAGGCGGCCAGCTCCTCGTGGCGGCTCTGCACGAAGTCGATGCGGCCTTCCTTGCGGCGCAGCGCGCCCATGATCCCGTTGATGCCGTCTCCCGGGTACCCGAAGATGCGGTCGACATCCCAGGCCAGGAGGCGATCGATCATGAAGTCGGCGACGGTCTGGCTCATGGTGGATGCCTGCGTTGGAGTCTCGGGACGTCGGGAGGTGCGGCCTGGGACGGGATCAAGGAATCGCCCACGCCATCGTGCTCAGCAGCGCATTGGCGTCCTGCCGTGAGTCGAGACGGGTGTGCTGGACCACGATCGGGACGTCGGAGACGAGGACGCTGGCGTAGTCGGTGGCCAGCGGGATCGGCTCTGGATCGGTCAGATCGTTGAAGCGCAGGTGCAGGGTGCGCCGCGCGGGTACGTGGACCGTGTAGGGGCCGGCGGGCTCACGATCTGCGAAGTAGACGGTGATCTCGACGTGGGCGTCGTCGTCTCCGGCATTGAGCAGGCACGCCGTCTCGTGGCTGGTCATCTCGGGCGTCGGCCCCGTGCTCGCTGCGGGGATGTACCCCTCCGCGATCGCCCAGCGCCGTGCCCCGACCGTCATGCCCACTCCTCTGCATCTCCGTGCGCGTCGAAAACGAGGAGTCGAGCAAGCGACATGCCGATGGCGGCGGCCGCGCACCACGACATCGTCGCCCGCGCCGGGGGAGGAGTGGGGCCGCGGGCAGGCGGGAACGCCACGCGCCTCGTGCACGCGAAATGGGCCTGAAACACGATGGCCGCGGAGGAGGCACTCGCACCCATCGGTCGAAGGTCGAGGAACGGCCGGCCCTGCCTGCGACGGCGAACCGCTGCTCCGGAAACGACTACGACACCGGCATCTCGATGGGCGGCAGCACGGCCTCGATACGGGGACGGTCGTCTTCCAACCACGGTGGCAACACCAGCGTCTCGCCGAGCCGTTCGGTGTCCTCGTCCACCCCGAAGCCGGGGCCGTCCGTGGCGATCTCGAAGATCGTCCCGCCAGGCTCCTGGAAGTAGACGGAACGGAACCAGAACCGGTCGATGACCGGCGTGGGCTGCAGGCCTTCGCGCAGCAGGGCCTGGCGCACGGCCGCCTGGGCCGGGTCGTCCGGGACGCGCCAGGCCACGTGGTGGATGCTCCCCCGTCCGAGTCGCGCCGGAGGCGCGTCCGCGTCCTCGCGCACGTCGATCAGGGTGCCGGACCCACCGTCGCCGGCCGCGAAGCGGACCCATCCGTCCTCGTGACCCACCTCGACCAGGCCCAGCACGTCCGTCAGCACCGCACGCGTCGGCGCGGCATCGCGCACGCGGACGCGCACGGCGTGCAGACCGCGCACCTGCTCGGCCGTGTCCACCGGGCCGCGGGCCCACGGAACGAAGTCCCGTGCGTCGTCACTCTCCACCAGGACGACCGGGAGCCCGTCCGGATCGGCGAAGGAGAGGGCACGTTCCCCGAAGCGATCCTCCTCTCCGAGGCCGCTCGCGCCCGCGCGCTCCAGACGCGCGCGCCAGGCACCGCGCGTGTCCGGCGGGATGGCCAGCGCCACCTCCGCGATCTCCGCCGAGCCGCGTCGGGGCGGAGCGATGTGGAGCCAGGGGAAGAACGTGAGGTCCGTGCCCGGCGTGCCCACACCATCCGCGTAGAAGAGATGGTAGGTGCCGGGATCGTCCTGATTGACGCTGCGCTTGACCAGGCGCATGCCCAGACGACCGACGTAGAAGTCGAGGTTGGGCTGCGGCCGTGAGGCCATGGCCGTGACGTGATGGATGCCGGTGACGGCGCTCATGCGGAGCCTCCTCGGGTTCCGGGGCCAGGGGAGCCGGACGTGGAGTCTAGCAGGTCTGTCGAGGCAGCCTCCGCGGGTCCGGCCGGCGACGGCACCGCTTCGCCGGACCGTCGGGCCAGCTCGATGAGCAACCGCACGCTCAGCGCATAGCTCGCCACGCCGCCCGGCACCCCGTGCGCACGCAGATAGCGATCGTTGACCGCCGTGCCGACGCGGGTGCCCACGCCGCGGAACCGGTCCCAGAACGCGCCCAGGTCGGCGAGGTCGCGGCGGACGCCTGGAAGTCGTCCCGCCTCGAGCGCCCGCGCTGCCTCGCGATCGCTGCGCGCGAGCGCCGCCGTGAGCTGGCGGCTGGCGAAGACCGCGGCCGAGTAGCGCGCCAGGGGATCGGGCGCCAGCGCTGCCGCCACGAAGCCCAGGAAGCTCGCCTCCGCCTCGTTGGCCACACCTCGTTGATGGGCCTTCTCGTGCGCGATGCTGTGCGCGGCGCTGACCGCCGGCAGGTCACGGATCACGTTGGCCTCGGCCGTGAAGGGGAAGTAGATGCCGGCGATCCCCAGACGGGCCAGCACCCCGCTGCTCCATGGGCGCTTCGCACGACCGTAGACGTCCGCGACGTGGGCATCCAGCGCGAGGCGGCCGGCCGCCTCCGCCCACCCGGCCGTGAGCGCTTCCTCGAGCGCATCCGGTCGGGCCGGCATGGCCGTGGGACGCCCCGCATCCTCGGTGCCGTGCAGGCGCAGGTAGGCGGAGTCGGAGGCCGCGACGGCCGCGGCCGCGAGGCGCGCGAGCTCCTCCGCCTCCACCCCCGACCATTCCGGCCAGCCCGACCGCTCCAGGAAGGGCGCGCGCGCGTAGTTGAACCCCCACAGGACATAGAACAGCGTGGCCAGCACACCCGCGTGCAGCAGGACACGGCGGACGCCTGCCCCCAACGCCGCCCGGAAGGATCGCCGACGGCGAAGGACCTGGAGGCTCGCGTGCACCAGCAGCGTGACCAGCCCGACCAGGTAGATCGAGGCCAGCAGCTCGCCCACCGCGAAGGGCAGCACGCCGGTCAGCCGCGAGAGCGGGCGCGTCAGCAGAGGACCGAGCCCGTTGGCGTAGACCGCCTCGGTGAACCCCGGCCAGCGCGCCAGCCCCAGGGAGGCCGCATACGACAGGCCACCGAGGGCCGCCCAGACCAGCGCGGGGCGCCAGGCCCCGGCGCCCGCTTGCGAGCCCGTCACCCCCGCGGGTCTCCCATGGCACCGCTCTCCGGCCTGGCGCGCGCGCGCTGCACGCTCACGCCGGGGACGCCTGCGCCGCCTCCTCGGGCAGCGGGAACCAACGCAGCGCCTCGAAGTCGGCCGTGCGCTCTCCCCGCACGCGACCGGGCCCGGATCCGGGCTCGGCCGCCGCCAGCAGCCGCCGCGCGTCGTCCAGGTACCCGGGCAGGCGATCCTCCGTCTCGATGCGGCGGTGCTGCGGGTAGAGGAAGCCCTCCGCGGTGAGGCGCAGGTCGTGCAGGCTGAGGGGAGGCTCGACCACGCCTCCGGCATGCCGCCACAGGCCCGTCGCGATCTCGAAATCGTAGTGGTCCAGCAGGCGCCATCCGTCGCGCGCGACCAGGTCCACCGCGTCCAGCAGGAACGCGAAGGTCTCCTCCGAGACGAAGTAGTTGAAGTTCACGCGCACCCAACCGGGCTTGATGCCCTCACAGCCCCGGCCGATCTCGCGCTCGAACTCGTGCGAGGTGTCCAGATCGATGCCGAGCAACCGATGCCCGTACGGACCGGCGCAGGAGCAGCCACCGCGCGACTGGATGCCGAAGAGGTCGTTGAGGAGCGCCACGACATAGTTGTGGTGCAGATAGCGCTCACCGCACCGGATCACGAAGGACACGATCGAGAGCCGCTCGGCCTCGCAGCTGCCCAGGATCTGGATGGCCGGATTGGCCCTCCAGCGCCCGATCGCGCGGCGGATGAAGGACTCCTCGCGCTCGCGGATCGTGTCCACGCCGACCGTCTCCTTGACCAGGAAGACCAGGCCGGCCCGGATCGAGCCCACGATATCGGGAGTGCCGCCTTCCTCGCGATGCTCGCCGTCGGCGAGGTAGCGGTGCTCCTGCGGATTCACGTACCAGACGGTCCCTCCGCCGGGAACCACCGGTACGGTGTTGGTGAGCAGCGCCTTGCGCACGATCAGGATGCCGGGGGTGCCCGGCCCTCCGATCAGCTTGTGGGGCGACAGGAAGATCGCGTCCTTGAAGGCGAGGTGCCCGTCCTCCCGCTCGGGCTGCGGTCCCATGTCGACCCGAACGTAGGGCGCGGCCGCCGCGAAATCCCAGAAGGAGAGGGCGCCGTGACGGTGCAGCAGCGTGGCCACGGCGAAGGTGTTGGACACGATGCCCGTCACGTTGGACGCCGCGGAGAAGCTGCCGATCTTCAGCGGTCGGTCGGCGTAGCGCTCGAGCTGCTCCTCCAGGTGCACCAGGTCGATGCCGCCCTGCAGGTCCTCGTGGATCTCCACGACGTCGGCGATCGACTCCCGCCAGGGCAGCTCGTTGGAGTGGTGTTCGTACGGCCCGATGAACACGACCGGTCGTTCTTCCGCCGGGATGCGTTCGGACAGGCCGTAGCGGCGGTCCAGGTCGTGGGGGATGCGCAGGTTCAGGATGCCGATCAGGCGGTCGACGGCGCCCGTGCTGCCCGTGCCGCAGAAGATCACCGCGTGCTCGTCGGTGGCGCCGAGACAACGCCGCACGATGGCGCGCGCGTCCTCGCGGAAGCGCGTGGTCTGGAGCCCGGTGCCCGAGCTCTCCGTGTGCGTGTTGGCGTACAGCGGCAGGACCGCGTCGCGGATCAGATCCTCCACGAAGCTCAAGGAGCGTCCCGAGGCGGTGTAGTCGGCGTAGGTCACGCGCCGCGGCCCGAAGGGACCGAGCACGGCCTCGTCGCACCCGATGACGGAGCGGCGGAGCAGATCCAGGATGTCGTGGGCGTCGCCCATGGTGTCCCTGTGCGGCTACGGGAGAGGGTCGGGCACCCCGCGCTCGGGATGGCTGCCCTCCCATCATAGGCAGGCGCGGCCGGTGGGGGCAGTCCGTCGAAGGTCGGGGCGGATCCGCCGCGCCTCGGGGCGGTGGAGGGAAGGGTGGGCCTCCGCCGCGTGGGATGACCCGCCCGGAGGTCGTGACGCCGCCCTACTCCACCACCTCGACGGGGTCCCCGACCCGCACGGTTCCCAGGCGGCGGGGAATGGCGTTCTGGCCGAACAGCACGCCGCGGTCGGAGCGGCGGAACGTCGCGAGCGTGCGCAGGGGCTCTCCGTCCGGGTGGACCTCCCCGGTCTCGGGATCCACCGTGGTGAGCACGCAGCGTGCGCACGGTTTGACCAGGGCCAGCTCCGTCTCCCCCACGCGGATGTGGCGCCAACCGTCCTCGGCGAAGGCCGTGGCGCCGTCCACGACCAGGTTCGGACGGAAGCGCGTCATGGCCAGCGGCTCCGGCAGGCGCGCGTTGAGCGCCTCCAGCGAGGCCGTGGTGGTGACCAGCACGGGGAAGCCGTCGGCGAACCCCACGGTGTCCGATGGACGCGCGTAGGTCGGATCCACGGTCCGAGGGGCCTCGGGATCGAGCCGCACCAGACGGCACGGGAAGCCGAGCGTGTCGCTGAGCCAGCGATCCGCCTCCCCGCCGGCGGCCCGCGCACGGACGTCGTCTCCCCAGATGCGGACCGGCACGGCCTCCGCGTCGGCCGACGGCGGCGGGACGTGCAGCACCGTTCCTCCCGGCGTCGACAGCTCCAGATCCTCCCCCTCCACCCGCGCCGCCACCTGCGTCAGCCGCGGGTGCTCGCGGCCGGTGAGGAACGCCCCATCGGGTCGGACGACCATCCACGTGCGGTCCCCGGCGAAGCCGCGCTCCGTGAGCGCAGCCCGGTCCAGCGCGACACGGCGGCCGGACTTCAGCGGATGGAGGTAGAGCGCCGACACGTGCATCGCGGCTGCGGATCCTCGAGACGGGAAGAAGGGCCGTGTCCGGTCGGCCGCTCCAACCCCGGAGCGCCGACAGGGTGCCGGAGACCACCGGACCACCAGGGAGCCCGGGACGGCTGCGCAGTCCAGGACGCGGCGCCGGTCCGCGCGCTCATCCCGTGGGCGGGCTCGACGGCTCCGGCGCCTGGGGGCACGCCCCCAGCCGTTCCCAGTGCTCCGCCAGGAAGCGCGCGAGCCTCTCCTCGGCGAACTCGATCTGGTACCCGGGCAGCGGCCCGCGCCGCCCGCCCTCCCGGAAGCGCAGGTAGAGCGCACCGGCCACCCCGCAGCGCAAGGCGCCCGCGCGCTCCGGGTCCGCTTCCCCGACGCTGAACAGCAACGCCTTGAGATAGAGGCCGTGACCGGAGCGTTCCTCGTCCTCCGCCAGGGTCCCGGTCTTCGCGTAGAGCGTGCCGGGCACACCGGCGCGCCGGAAGCGCTCCGCCAGGCCGGAGGCCGTGCCGTCCACCGCGACCGCCGCCAGCCCGCCCATGAGCGCAGGATACCAGCGCTGCCCGGAGAGACCCAACGGCTCGGGAGCGACCTCCCCCAGCGCCAACGAGACCCGCACGCGCCGGTCGCTCGTGATCCGCGCGAAGCCTTCGGTGAGGTCGAACAAGGTCCAGCGGTTCTCCCACGCCCCGAATGCGTAGCGGTACAGCAGCCCCAGGTCCGTCTCCTCCGCCTCGGCCGATCCGAGCAGCACGGGCCGGGAGGCGTCGGGACGCACCGCGGGCGGGACGCGCACCGGCGCACCATCGCTGAAGCGCAGACCTTCCCAGACACGGACGCTGCGCCCCTGACGATCCACGATGACGGGATCGGTGGAGACGTCGAAGAGCGCGGTCATCCCTTCGCTGAGCGGGCTCCGGATCAGGGTCTCCCGGGCCACGGTGCGTCCCACCGGCGCCCGCGTCGGCGCGCCGGTGCGCGCGAAGGCGACATCGGACGGCGTGAGGCCGGCCACGAGCAGGGTCGCTGCGTATTCGTTGTTGGAGCACCGCAGGAAGTAGCGCAGGTCCACGCGGCCCGTGGCCGGCGGCGCGCAGTTGAGGTCGCTCCGGAACGCGCGTGACGCGGAGACCGCGGGGGCACCCCGCACCTGTGTGATGCGGCCCGCGCGCGCGGGGATGGCGAGCGATCCCAGGTCGCCCCGTTGGGACAGGATGGCGGCGGCGAGCAGCGGCTTGACCGCCGAGCCGGGCACCACGCGCTCCAGCAGACGGCTCCGTCCTGGCTCGGAGCGCTCGCCCGCCTCCGCCAGCGCCACGACCGCGCCGTCGGGGATCCGGCTGAGCACCAACGCACCGAACTCCGGCTCCGTGCCCAGGCCGGACAGGAAGGTCTCGAGCTCGGTGGTGAGCGCGCGGGTGAGCTCCGCATCCACCGACACCACCAGGTCCGCGTCGGTCGCCGCCGTGCGCTCGGGGTCGAGGGGGCGCACGCCGACACCCGCCACCAGGTCGAGCGGAGGGCCCTCGACTCCACGCCGCCGCACCCGGCCGTCGATCCATTGCTGCCCCGACAGGACGCCCTCGCTCAGCGTCGTGAAGACGGTCGGCGCCAGCGGCTCGATCGCGACCACCGCGCCGGGCGCGAGGCGCACCGAGTCCCCGGGCTCGATCCGTTGCCCGTCCACGGACAGACCGGTCCAGCCCGCCCGCACGGTGGGGACGCCGGCGGCGCCGATCACGTCCCGGAAGACCGCTTGCGCGGTGCGCGCCTCGGACAGGCAGTGCACGCGCGCATCCGGAGGGGCCACGTCGAACGTGCAGGCGCGACCGCGGCGCGCGCCCTCGGGACGGAAACGGGCCGAGCGATCCAGCGGGACACCCAGTCGGGGCGAGACGAGCGCCCAGGGCGTGCGCGCGTCCACGGTCCGCACGTCACCCGTCCAGGTATCCTGCCGGGGCGACTGGACGCGTCGGCTCCAGGCCGCGGCGGTGCGCGTCACCTCGAGGCCGCCGTCTCCGTCCGGACGGGAGCGGAAGATGGACGGGTTGTAGGCCCGCAGCGCCGCAGGCAGCGAGGCCTCGTCCGCCGCCAGCTCGATCCAGTCGCGCTGGAACGCGTTGTAGCGCTGCACCTCGGTGTGCAGGAAGCCGCCCAGGCGCAGGCTGGGCGGCGTGGCGGGCCCCTCCTCCACCACGAGCGTATCGTAGCGCACGCGGCGTCCGTGCAGCACGGTGTCGGCCGCCACGACGCGCAGCGCGGGCGTGCCTTCCAGCGCGATCAGCTCGTCCACCGCCCGGAGCAGCGTCGCATACTCCAGCGATTCCAGCGCGGGCGCCCGCACCGACTGGCGTACGACGCCCACGCCCACGCCCACGAGCGCCGCTCCGGTAGCGCCGAGGAGCCCGAGCACCCACAGCGCGAGGACCGTCCCGCGCGCCCTCACGGCCGCGCCTCCCCACCCGTGGGCGGCGCGAGGGTGGGACCGAGGCCGGCCAGGACGATGAAGGCACCGGTGCCGATCCCGCTCACGAGCATGACGTCCGCCCAGGAATTGAGCCCCAGGAAGGGCATGTTCTGACCCGTCAGGGGCACCAGACCGAGATTGGAGGCCCCCACGTAGGCGGCCGGAAGTGCCAGCCAGAGCACGGAGCCCACGGTCAACGCGAGGACCGCCAGACCTTCCGGGGTGTCGGCCACGCCAGCGCGGACGGACCACAGCCAACGCGCCACCACCAGCAGCAGGGCCAGGTAGGCGAAGAGCACGGACAGCCCGCCGAGCGCGCCGTGCTCGGAGAGGACGTAGACGGAGAAGGCGTTCTCGGCGTACGAGACGACGATCGGCACACCGCGCCCGAGCGACGTGGTGCCCGCCAGCCCGGACCCGGTCCAGCCGGCGCTCGCGTAGGCCCGCCCGCCCCACACCTGCTCCAGGGAGGGCGCAGCCGCGAACAACGCCTCGGAGGGGCCGGCCCACGCCAGCGCCTCCTCCACCAGCGCGGGATCCGTGGCCGCGAGCCCGCGGACGGTGGCGCGCGTCACCGGCACGGTGAGGCCGGTCGCCCGCAGGCCGTCGACGAAGCCGTTGCCGAGGGTGGCGAAGGCGTCCGAGAAGCCGGCCACGTCGGTGGCGGAGCGCAGGTCCGTGCGCGACGGCCGCAATACGGACGCCGCGGCCAGCAGCACCACGAGCAGGAGGACGGCCGAGCCCGCCGCGAGCGGGACCGGCAGTCGATCGATGCGGGTGGCGAGCAGCACCGTCGTCATCATGGGCAGGAAGAACACCAGCCCCAGCCCGAAGTCGAACAGCATGAACACCAGCAGCACGCCGGCCGGGATGGTCAGGAGCGCGAGCGCGCCGAACGGAGAGCCGCCTTCGTCCAGCACGCGGCGGCAGGCGAGCCCGGCGCGCACCGCGAGCAGGAACAGCATGAACACCAGCGCGAAGCGCGCGAAGGGCGGGATCTCCTGGAAGCCCAGGAACGTGAGGACCCCGAGCACCGCCAGCACGCCCACCCATCCCACACCGGAGAGCGTGGAGCGGCCCAGCTCGAGGAGGGCCCCGTGGGCCGTGACCAGGCGCGCGGGCGCACCGCCGCGGCCGCGGCCCGACCAGAGCGCCAGCACGAGCAGCAGGGCCGCCGTGGTGACCAGCACCGGGACGCCCACGCCCCCCGCGAACCACAGCCCGGTCAGCAGCGCCAGGGCCAGCAGCGCGTAGAGCACGCCGGCCGCGCGCGGACGGGCCGCGGGACCCCAGCGCCGCTCCAGCACCATGGAGAGCGAGAACGCGAACAACAACACGAGCACCGGCCCCAGCGCCACGATCGGTGCCTGCATCGTCACCGCCAGCCCCACCGCGGCCGCGGCGGCCACACCGAAGGTGCGCAACGGGCGAGGGCTGTCGGCATCGGCGGTGAGCACGTCGAGGGGGCGCAGCGGACCCCGTCCGGCCCGGCGTCCGAACAGCCCCAACGTGAGCCAGGCCAGGATGGCCACCGCGGCCACGAGCAGCCCCAGTCCCGCCTCGGGGCGCTGCCACACGAGCGCGGCGCCCGTCCCCACGAAGACCACGAGCGCCAGACGCGACAGCACCGTACGGCGCGGCTCGCCGTTGGGCGTGGTCGCGCGCGACGGTGGCAGCGCCGCGGCCTCGACCACGCGACCCGGCAGGAGCCGGCGCGCGAGAGGACGCTCCATCCAGCGAACGAGTCGCCAGACCGCGGGCGTCCAGGAGCCCCAGCGGGCCAGCAGCACGAGCAACGTCGCGAAGGTGAGCCAGAGCCCCACGGCGGTGGCCGCCGCCCGGTCGTAGAACGGCGTGGCATACGCCACGCGCAGGCCGAGCGAGAGCCGGATGCCCAGGAAGACGAGGAACAGGTTGAGCAGCGACCAGGCCGCCGTGGGCGTGGGCGCGTCCGTCCGGAGCTGTTCGGCCAGGGCGGGATTGCCGAGCACCGTGAGCAGTGCGGCCACGAACAGCACGTACAGGCCGAGCACCGTGAGCAGCACCGCGCTCTGCCGGGCGCTGGCCGCCCGATGCACCTCGAACAGCCAGCCCGCGGCGGGCGCGTCGGCGCTGCGGGCACGGGCCGGGACGGGCTCCAGGGTGCCGTAGGGGAACGCGCGGACCGCATCCGCTCCGACCAGGCGCACCTCCTCCGTGTCGCTCTCCAGGCGCGCCGTCAGCTCGTAGCGCGTGGTGTCCAGCCCGAAGCCGGAGAGGTCGAAGTGCGGTTGCGGAGGGGGCAGCGCGCCCGTCGCCAGGATCCCGCAGCGGTCCGCGTCCGCGCCGCACGCCTCTGCGGAGGGCAACGCCCAACCCGTCGGCCGCGGACCCTCCACGAAGCGCACGGCCAGCGGTGCGGCCAGACGCGAAAGGCCGGCGACGCGGTCGAGGCTGAACGCCCACGTGCGACCGCGCGACGTCACCTGCACCGTGTCGCCCCGTGCGACGCGCAGGCCGTCGGGCCCGAGGTCGGGATCGCGGCGCGACACGATGCGGAACACGGGTCGCTGCAGCAGGAGGCGCCCCATCCGCCGCTCGGAGCGCACCATGGTGAGCACCAGGTCGTCCCCGGCGCGGCGATCGGGCAGCGTGTCCCAGGCCAGCTCGGAGATGCGCAGCCCCTCGCGCAGCCGGCGCGCGAGCAGGCGGTCCAGGAGCGGATCGTCGCGGGCCAGCGGCGCGGAACGACCCGACCAGGTGAGGGTGCCGCGCACCCCTCCGGGCTCCAGGCCGATCTCCGAGGGCGCGCCGTCGATCGAGAGACGCAAGGGCGCGCCGGCCGTCAGGGTGTGCCCCAGCGCCGAACGCCATCCGCGCCAGGGCAGCCGCGCTCCGGCGGCCCGCACGCGGATCATCTCGACCCCGGTCGCCTCGTCGAGCGCGAAGGTGGAATCACTGGTCGGGCGGACCGCCAGGCTCCACCGGTCGAGGCGCGTCGGCTCGCTGGCGAAGCGGACGTCGAGGCCCGAACGGCCCACACCGAGCCGCAGCGGCCCCGGACCGGGGGTGAACCACACGCCGTGCACCTCCAGCCGCTCGGATCGCTGGCGATGGGATTCGACGCTGAACAGGAACAGGTTCGCGAGGCACACCCCGGTGAGCGTGAAGAGCGTCACGCCGAACCAGGACAGGCCGAGCGCCCTGCGCGCGCGCGCCGTGCCGAGGATGCCCAGCCCGAGCAGCACGCCCCACAGCCACATGGAGAACCAGGGCCAGTGCGGCCGGACGCGCCCCGCCCAGACGAGCAATGCGCCCAGGAGCACGAGCCCGCCCCAGAAGAGCAGGCGGGTGCGCCGGGTGGCGGGCGTGGCGGACGCGTGGAATGGCATGGGTCCCCCTCGCGAGACGGATGCGTGGGGGCCCTACGGAGCGGCGGAGGCGGGGGTTTCCGCGTCGCGTCGGCGCGACCGGCTAGCCCACCCGGTTCACGTGCCCGAGCTTGCGACCGGGTCGGGGCGTCTTGTCGTAGAGATGGAGATGGGCGCCCGCTTCGGCCAGAACGGTCCGCACGTCCCCGAGCGTGCCGATCAGGTTGGTCATCACCGTGCGGGGTGCCGACAGCGCGGTCGAGCCCAGCGGCAGCCCGGTGACGGCGCGCAGGTGGTTCTCGAACTGCGACGTGACCGCGCCGTCCTGCGACCAGTGCCCGGAGTTGTGCACGCGTGGCGCCACCTCGTTGGCGAGCAGCGTGTCGCCCACCTGGAAGAGCTCGATGGCGAGGACGCCCACGTAGTCCAGGCGCTCCAGCAACGCGCGGGCGTATCCCTGGGCCGTCTCCTCCAGGGCCGGGGTCACACCGGGCGCGGGCGCGAGCGTGCGGCGCAGGATGCCGTCCTCATGGTGGTTCTCCACGAGGGGATAGAAGGCCACGTTCCCGTCGAGGGCGCGCACAGCCACGATCGAGAGCTCGCGATCGAACGGCACCACGCGCTCGGCGATGCAGGGCCGGCCTCCGAGCGACTCCCAGACGGAGTGCACGTCGCCGTGTGCGCGCAGCGCCGACTGACCCTTCCCGTCGTAGCCCATGCGCCGCGTCTTGAGCAGCACCGGCAGACCGAGCGCGCGGGCGGCCTCGGAGAGGTCCTCCGCCGAGTCGACCGGGTGCCAGGGCGCCACGGGCACGTCGACGGCCTCGAGGCCCTGCTTCTCCTTCACCCGGTCCTGCGCGAACGCCAGGGCGTCGGGGGTGGGGCGGACGGGCACGCGCTCCGCCAGCCTCCGCGCCGCGTGCACCGGCACGTTCTCGAACTCGTACGTCACCACGTCGAGTCCTTCGGCGAACGCGTCCAGCGCGGGCTCGTCCTCCCAGGAGGCGCGCACGATCTCTCCCAGCTCGGAGACCGGAGGACGGGCCGCCGCCTCGAAGAAGCGGAACGTCAGGCCCAACGGCCGGCCCGCCAGCGCGAGCATGCGCCCGAGCTGGCCGCCCCCCAACACGCCGACCCTCATGGCGCCGGCTGCGTGGGGTCGGGATCGGCGAGCACGGCCTCGGTGCGTCGGGCGCGCCACGCGCGCACCCGCTCGCGGATCTCGGGATGACGGATGCCGAGGATCCCGGCCGCCAGCAGCGCGGCATTCTCCGCTCCGGCCTTCCCGATCGCCAGCGTCCCCACCGGGACGCCGCCCGGCATCTGGACGATGGACAGCAGCGAATCGAGCCCGTGGAGCGCACGGCTCTCGACCGGAACCCCCAGCACGGGGAGCACGGTCTTGGACGCGACCATGCCCGGGAGGTGGGCCGCGCCCCCCGCACCGGCGATGATGACCTCCAGGCCGCGGTCCTCGGCGCCGCCCGCGTACTCGAAGAGCAGGTCGGGCGTGCGGTGGGCCGACACCACGCGGACCTCATGCGGGACCGCCAGCTCCTCCAGCCGTTCCACGGCGTGGCGGAGCGTCTCCCAGTCCGACCTCGATCCCATGATCACGCCGACCAACGCCGCGTCCTGCATGCCGTCCGGCTCGCTTTCCGGGAGGGGAAAACGTGGAGGTTCGCCGCCTCGGCCCGCCCGGTCAAGGCAGCCTCAGCGCCCCGGCGGCATGGCCGATGCTACCTTGGGAGCGGCCCCCCCTTGTTCCACCCGAACACCCTGCGCCGACGAATGACCACGACCGCCGCACGGCCGCCCTGGCCCGACGACCGACCGGAGCTCGATCCCCTGCTCCCCATCCTCTACGTGGTGTGGGCGGATGGCAGCCTGACCGCGGACGAGCTGGAACGGGTGCGCACCCGCATCCGCGCGGACGTGGCGCTCTCGGAGCGGGACGTCTCCTTCGTCGACGCGTGGCTGGACCCGACCCAGCCGCCTACGCCCGACGAGCTGGCGGACGTGCGGGAGCGGATCCGCCGGCTGCACCCGGACGGCGCTGCCGCGGGCTCGTTGACGGGGCTCGGGCTGGCCGGCGCGGGGGCCGAGGCCGGCGGCTGGAGCGAGCCCGGGGCCCGGCGGGCGCTGGCCGACGTGGAAGCCCTGCTGGGGGTGGCGGGAGGCGAGGCCGCTCGCGCGCTCGTCGCGGACGATGCGCGGCCGGACGCACCGCCGCGCGAGACCGCGCAGAGCTTCGACGCGGCGGCGCTGCACGCCTACCTGGACGCCGACCACGGCGCGCTGCGGCGCCGACTGCTGACGCGGATGGCGCACCCCGACTTCCGCACCGACCCCGATGCGCCGCGAGCCGACTACCGGGCGCAGGTCCTGGAGCGCGTGCGCACGCTGGCGCAGGAAGGGTGGGGCGCGCTGGCGTTTCCGGCCGAGTACGGGGGGGCCGACGATCGTGCGGGTGCCGTGGCCGCGTTCGAGACGCTCGCGTTCGGCGACCTGAGCGTGCTGGTCAAGTACGGCGTGCAGTTCGGGCTCTTCGGTGGCAGCATCCTCAACCTGGGCACGCGTCGGCACCACGAGACCTTCCTGCGCGTGACGGGCACGCTCGATCTGCCCGGCTGCTACGCGATGTCGGAGAGCCGACACGGCTCCAACGTGCGCGACGTGGAGACCACCGCCACCTACGACGCCGCCACGCAGGAGTTCATCGTCCACACGCCGCACCCCCTGGCCCGCAAGGACTGGATCGGCAACGCCGCCCTGCACGGCCGCCTGGCGACCGTCTTCGCGCAGCTCATCAGCGGCGGACGGCGCTACGGCGTGCACGCCTTCCTGGTGTGGATCCGCGACGAGGCCGGACGGACCCTGCCGGGCGTCACCATCGAGGACTGCGGCGCCAAGGTGGGGCTGAACGGCGTGGACAACGGCCGCATCTCCTTCGATCACGTGCGCATCTCGCGCGACAACCTGCTCGACCGCTTCGCGACGATGTCGCCGTCCGGTGAATACGCCAGTCCCATCGCGAGCGAGGGCCGGCGCTTCTTCACGATGCTGGGCACGCTGGTGGCCGGCCGTGTGAGCGTGGCGGCCGCGGCGGTGTCGGCGAGCAAGAGCGCGCTCGCCATCGGGATCCGCTACGCGGCCTACCGCCGCCAGTTCGGTCCCGACGGTCATGCGGAGCGGCCCATCCTGGACTATCTGGCGCTGCAGCGCACCCTGCTCCCGCGGCTGGCCACGACCTACGGGCTGCACTTCGCCGTGCGCGACCTGCAGCGCCGCTTCGCCACGGGCGGCGAGGACGAACAACCCGAGATCGAGGTCCTGGCCGCCGGCCTCAAGGCGGTGGCCTCCACGCACAACCTGGAGACCCTCCAGGCGTGTCGGGAAGCCTGCGGCGGCCAGGGCTATCTGGCCGAGAACCGCTTCGGCCGTCTGCGCGACGACACGGACGTGTTCACCACGTTCGAGGGCGCGAACCTGGTCCTCCTGCAGCTCGTGGCCAAAGGGCTGCTGTCGCAGTACCGGCGCGACATGGGCGACCTGAACGTCTGGGGCATCGTGCGCCACCTGGCGGAGCGCGCCGGCACACGCATGGCGTCCCTGAACCCGGTGACGGCGCGGCGCACGGACGAGGACCATCTGCTCGATCCCGACTTCCACCAGGCCGTGCTGGACTGGAGGGCCGAGCGCCTGCTGTCCACGGTGGCCGCGCGTCTGAAGGCGCGGATCGACGACGGCACCGACAGCTTCGACGCCCTCAACGAGGTGCAGGACCACGTGGTGGAGCTGGCGCTCGCGCACATGGATCGCGTGATCCTGGCCCGCTTCCATGAAGGTGTGCTGCGGGCGCCCGCGCCAGGCCTCTCCGAGGTGCTGAAGACGCTCTACGAGCTGTACGCGCTCTCGACGCTGGAGCGGCACCGGGGCTGGTTCCTGGAGAGCGGGCTCATGGAGGCGGGAAAGACGCAGGCCATCCGCGCGCTCGTCAACGCGCGCTGCCGCGACCTGGCCGAGCACGCCGTCCTGCTGGTGGACGCCTTCGGCATCCCCGACGCGCTGCTCGAGGCCCCGGCCGCCTTCATGGGCCGTGATGCGCGGGCGTGAGCACGCGACCCGCGGGCGTGGGCACGCGACCCGCGGGGGCACGGACCCGCGACCCGCGGGCGTGGACGCGCGACGCGGGGGCCTGGACCCGCGCTCCGCGGGCCTGGACCCGCCCTCCGCGCGCCTGGACACGCCCTCCGTGAATCCCTGATCGGCCCCGTTCCGTCCTGGAAGAGACCATGACCACGATCCTACGCCGTCTCCTGCGCCTCGTCCTGGACTGGCTGCGCACCCGCGTCTGACGCGAGGTGGCGCAGGCCGGGCTCCAGGAACAGGACCAGGCCGAAGACCACCAGCACGTTGGTGACGAGGAAGAACGTCGCCTCCTCCACGGGAAGGCCGGCGGGATTCCAGCCGAGCGTATGCCGCTCGGAGATGGTCCAGATCCCGTCCGCGATGGCGATCCGGTCCGCGATCCACAGCCAGAGCGTGGGGACCACCACGCCCGGCAGCGTGGCCGCCTTCCAGCGCCAGATCAGGTCTCCCTTCAGCGCCCATAGCACGCCCAGCATGGGCACCGCCCACACGAGGATCAGGCCCAGGTAGGTGCCTTCCTCACGCTGGAGCAGCGCGGCACCGATCGCCGTCCAGGCGAGCGCCACCGCCACCCCGGCCCGCTTGATGACGCGCGGCGCGCGCTCCAGCGGCGGCCAGGGGCTTTCCTCCAGCAGGCGCGCCAGGAAGCGGTAGAAGATCATCCCCGTCAGCAGCGGCTGCAGCACGAAGAACGCGTACTCCTCGTAGGGCACGCCCCACAACGCGCCCAGCACGCGCTCGGGTCCGTAGCCCCAGACCCCGCTGGCGATCAGGTGCACGTCCCAGGGCGTCGTGTACACGAGGGCGACGACCGGTACGGCGAACAGCGCCGGCCAGGCGCGCCGGCCCAGCCGCGCCGCCGCCCCGCGCACCCCCGACGCCAGGATGAGCAGCGGAGGCAGGAGGAAGACCAGGTGGAACTGGAGATACGTCACAGGCGACGCCGGCTGAGGTCCTTGAGGAGCACGCGGGCGGCGTTGCGACCGGACGCCCCCATGATCCCGCCCCCCGGATGGGTGCTGGCGCCGGTCAGGTAGAGCCCCCGCACCGGAGCCCGGTACCCCGAAGCGCCGAGGAAGGGACGCAGCGCGAACATCTGGTCGATGCCCATCTCGAGGTGCATGACGTTGCCGTGGACGAGGCCCAGCTCGCGCTCCAGCCAGAGCGGGTGCTGGACCAGGCGTCCCACGATGCGATCCCGGGTCCCGGGTGCGTACCGCTCGAACGCATCGACGACCCCGTCGCCGACCCGCTCGCCGATGTCGTCCCAGGACGCGCCCCGGAGCGCGTAGGGGAAGTACTGGGCCCACAGCCAGAGCACTTCGCCGCCCGGCGGCGCCAGGCTGTCGTCCACGGCCGAGAAGCTCATGGCCACGAGCGGCGGGTCCCGGGCCGGCTCGCCCCGGAGGAAATCCGCATAGGCGGCGTCGATCTGGGCCCGGTCCCGGCACAGGAGCTGGAGGGCGATGCGTGCCTCGGGTCCGGGATGGGCCCGGTAGCGCACGGGGCCGTCCAGGGCCAGGCGGACGATCAGACCGAAGCCGTTCCCGACCCGGAGGCCCTTCACGGCGTCGGGGACGTGCTCCTCCGGCAGCAGACGGCCGAAGGTCTCCAGCACGTGTGCGCCCGACAGCACGGCGCGCGCGGTGACGGTCCGACCGCCGTCGACCTCGACGGCCACCGCCCGTCCCCCTTCCACGCAGATGCGCTCGACCGGGGTGGACGTGTGCACCGTCCCGCCGTGCGCCTCGATCGCGCGGGCCAGCGCCTGGGTCAGCACCCCGGACCCGCCGCGCGGCCGCGCGATGCCGCCCTCGTGGTACAGGGGCTGCCAGAGCACGAAGGGCGCGGAGACCGGCTCGGACGGGGGCGGTCCCGACTGGGCCGCCATCCAGACCAGCGGCGCCTTCAGACGCTCCTCGCGGAAGTACTCGTCCAGGACGGTGCCGTACGGCCGGAGGATGCGGGGCAGCGCCTTCGACCATTCGGAGCGCATGCCGCGCGTGAATACGAAGTGCTTCGCCAGGTCGAGGGGGCCCGGCGCGGACAGGAAGGCGTCCCGCACCATATGCGCGAACGGTCGCCATTCGTCCACGAAGGCGCGGTACGCCCTCCCTTCCCCGGGGAGCCGCGTCTCCAGGTGCTCGACCGTGCGCTCCAGGTCGCGGTGGATGAAGAGGTGGTCGTCGTCTTCGAATGGCGCGAAGAACAGCGGATCCAGCTCCAGGTACTCGAGGCCGTGCGCCTCCAGGCCCAGCTCCTCGACGACGGGCGTGAGCCGGATGAGGATGTGGGCGCTGCCCCCGATGTCGAACCGGTAGCCGGGCACGATCTCCTCCGTGGCCACGGCGCCGCCCACCACGTGCCGGCGCTCGAACACCGCCACGGAGTAGCCGGCCTGCGCCAGGTAGGCCGCGGCCACCAGCGCGTTGTGACCGGCGCCCACCACGGCCACGTCCACGTCGGTCGCACGCGGCTTCATTGCGGTCCCCGGCGAACGAGGAGGGAAGGCGCGTTCGGGAACGGGCGACCGGACCGTACGACGCCGCGCGAGCGGACGGGCCGCCCGCGGCCGGAGGCCGCCATCGCTTGACCCTGCTCCCGCGCTCCCGCTCTATTCTGCGCGACTCGACGTCGCTTGTGCTGCCACCGATCCCCTGCCCCTCGAGGTCCATGCGGGAGACGCTGTCCGTTCGTCCGCACCCCCCACTCCGCTCCGCCGTCTGCGCCCTCGCGGCGCTGGCCCTCGCCACCCTGCCCGCTCCCCTGCGCGCCCAGACCGAGGCGGCGTACCGCACGGATCTGCCGGACGCGCACGCGCCGGCGGGCCAGTCCGGCGATCACCTGCTCCCGCGCGGGAGCTTCCAGATCGGCTACCGGTTCAGCAACACGTCGTTCGACGAGCTGCGTGAAGGCAGCACCGACCTGACCGGTGAGGACGTGCTGAACCTCTACCCGGTCGCACCGGTCACGCGCACCGTGCTCGAGCACGAGCTGGAGCTGATGTACGGGATCACGGACGGTGTGACCCTCCAGGTGCTCCTCCCGTATCGGGATCTGGAGACGGGGCACCTCACCTCCACCACGCCGGCGTTCTTCACCAGGGCGTCCGGGCTGGGAGACGTGGAGGTACGCGCGCTCGTCCGCCTGTTCGGAGAGGGCGCGACCCGGGCCCACCTGGACCTGGGCCTGGCGGTCCCCACGGGCGCGATCGACGCGGTGGGCGCCACGCCCCTCGCGCCCGCCGGCACCGTGCTCCCGTATGGCATGCAACCGGGCTCGGGGTCGTTCGCCGCGCGCCCGGGTGCCACGGTCTTCGTGCAGAACGAACAGGGCTCGGTCGGCGCACAGCTCCGGGGCACGCTGCACCTCAACGACAACGACCGCGGATACCGCCGTGGCGACCGCATCGGTGTGGCGGCCTGGCTGGCGCCGCGGATCAACGACTATCTGAGCGTGTCCATCGGTCTGCAGTACGAGAACTTCGATCGCCTCAGCGGCATCGACCGGGACCTGGATCCGGCCGTCGAGCCCGGCAACGATCCGGCGTTCTACGGGGGCGAGCGGGTGGAGATCCCGTTCGGCCTGAACTTCTTCATGGCGCAGGGACCGTTCGCCGGTCATCGCTTGAGCGCCGAGGTGTCGTTCGCGCCCCACCAGGACTACGACGGCATCCAGCTCGACCGCAGCCGTCGCTTCTCGGTGCGCTGGCGCAAGGCGTTCTGAGGCGAAGGCGAAGCGAGGCCGACCCGCCACGGGTCCGAAGCGGAACGCTCCGGCCGCCGCGGCTCGGGGCACGCTCTCGGCGGCCGGAACGACCACCCGCTCAACCCACCACGCGCACGAGGTGGTGGTTCTTCTTGCCGCGCCGCAGCACGAGGAAGCGGCCCTCGATGGCATCGTCGAGGGTGACGCTGCGCTCGATGCCGTCCACGCGCACACCGTTGACGTAGATCCCGCCGCCCTCGACGGCGCGACGCGCTTCGCCTTTGGAAGGGGTCACACCGGTCTCGGCGAGCAGGTCGAGGATCGGCCGCCCTTCGCCCGAGAGGTGAGCACGCGGCACGTCCGCCGCCGGCACGTCCGCGAAGATATCCGCGATCTCCGCTGCCCCGAGGCCCTCCAGGGTGCCGCCGAACAGCACGTCGGTGGCCTTGCGGGCGCGCGCGAGCCCGTCCTCCCCGTGCACGCGCCGCGTGACGTCCTCCGCCAGCGCGCGTTGGGCGGCTCGACCGGCCGGGTCCGCGGCCAGGGCACCCTCCAGCTCCTCGACGCGCGAGCGATCGAACAGCGTGAACGCCTTGAGCCAGCGCACGGCGTCGGCATCGTCCGTGTTCAACCAGAACTGGTAGAAGCGGAACGGCGATGTGCGCTCCGGATCCAACCACACGGTGCCCGCCTCCGTCTTGCCGAACTTCACACCGGAGGCGGTGGTCATGAGCGGCCACACCACCCCCCAGGCCCGCGCGCCCTTCACCCGCCGGATCAGATCCGTGCCGGCCGTGATGTTGCCCCACTGGTCGCTCCCGCCCATCTGCCCCGTGCAGCCGTAGCGCTCGTGGAGCGCCAGGAAGTCGTAGGCCTGCAGCAGCACGTAGCTGAACTCGGTGTAGGACAGGCCCACCTCGTCCGACTGCACGCGTCGGCGGATGGACTCCTTGTTGAGCAGGGCGTTGATGGAAAAGTGCTTGCCCGTGTCCCGCAGGAAATCCAGGAGCGGGAGGCTCCCCAACCAGTCGAGGTTGTTGGCCATGCGCGCGGGGTTCGCGCGCGCGTCGAAGTCGAGGAAGCGCTCGAGCTGCGCGTGGATGCCTTCGACGTTCTCCTCGACCTGCGCGCGCGAGAGGAGCTGACGCTCCTGGCTCTTGCCGGACGGATCGCCGATCAGGCCGGTGCCCCCGCCGACCAGCGCGATGGGCGAGTGCCCGGCGCGCTGCGCGTGCACGAGCCCCATGATCGTGAGCAGGCTCCCGACGTGGAGCGAGGACGCCGTGGGATCGAACCCGATGTAGACCGTCTGCGGACCCGACGCGAGGGTGTCGGCCGCACCTTCGGTCGCGTCCTGCAGCATGCCGCGCCAACGGAGTTCTTCGAGGAGATCCATGCCCTGGTTCTGCGTGGGGAGAAGCGGAGCCCGCGCGGTGCGGAGGCCGCGCGGTGCGAAGGCCGGCCCAGCGGCGACGAGCCCCAAGAAAACCCGGCCCGGGAGCGGGATCAAGGCCGCCTCGGGAGCGGGATCGAGGCCGTGGCGGCAGTGGGACGGAGGCCAGGGCGGGTCCGGATGGAGGGTGTGGCGGGCCTGGATCGAGGGCGTGGCGGCAGTGGGACGGAGGCCACAGTGGGTCCGGGTCGAGGGCATTGCGAGGGTGGATCGAGGCCGTGGCGAGCCGGGTCGAGGCCCTTGCGGGTCCAGGTCGAGGGCGTGGCGGGCCTGGATCGAGGGCGCAACTCGGGGTCCGCCTCCCCCGCTCACCGGGTTCAGCCGAGTCGTTCGCGGACGATCCGCAGCGCCTCGCGCCGGTCGAGCTTGCCGCCGCGGTTGCGGGGCAGGACGTCCACGAAGACCCAGTCGCGCGGGCGCTCGGGCGGTCTCAGCCCGAGCCGCGCGAAGGTTGTGAGCCGGTCCGCCAGCGCCTCCTGTGCGGAGCCTGGTGCCGGGACCAGGAGGGCGACCACCCGCTCGCCCCACTCCGGATCGGCCGCCCCCACCACGCAGACGTCGGCGACGTCCGGATGGTGCAGCAGCACGCCCTCCACGGAGAGCGGGTCCACGGTGGCCCCGCCGCTGATGATCCGCTCGGCGGCGCGGCCGGTGACGAACAGTCGGCCCTCCCCGTCCAGATGCCCGAGGTCGCCGGTCCGGTACCAGCCGTCGGTCGACGCGAGAGGCTCCAGTCGGGGGGCGGCGGTCGCCTGGCCCCCGCCCGGCTGGCCCTCCGGCACGACCGGCGGCCGGGGGTCAGGGACGGGCGCCCCCGTGTCCGGCATCCGCGGCCCAGGGTCCGGCACCGGCGGCCCAGGGTCCGGCACCGGCGGCCCCGTGTCCGGCACCGGCGCCCCCGTGTCCGGCATCCGCGGCCCGGGGTCCGGCACCGGCGCCACGGGGTCCGCCACGATCCGCGCCAGCGCCAGGCCCGGGCTCCTCACCTGGATGACCCCGCCCGCTCCGATCCGGACCTCCACGCCGTCCAGGGGAGCGCCCACCGTGCCGGGCACCGCGCGCACCAGGTCCGGCCCGGCGGTGGCCACCTGGGAGCTCGCCTCGGTCATGCCGTAGGTGAGGAACAGGGGCGCGTCCAGGGCCAATGCGGCCTCGACCAACGAACGCGGCGTGGCGGCCCCACCCAGCAGGAGGCCGCGGACGATGTGGGGGAAGGGTCGGCCGCGCCGGGCCTGGAGGAGCCGGTCGAGCATGATCGGCACCAGGGACGCGAAGGTGACCGCTCCAGAGTCGAGGGCCGCCGACAGCCCTTCCGCCCGGAAGGGTCCCTCCACCCGGAGGCCGTGCCCCAGCGTCCGGGCCCGCACCAGCGTGGCCAGCCCGCCCATGGTGGCGGGCGACAGCGTGTGGGCCCACACGTCCTCGGACCCGACCCCCAGCCGCGTGCCGGCGCTCCGCGCCACGTGCTCCAGGCCGGCCCAGCCGAGCACGACCCCGGTCGGCCGACCCGACGTGCCCGACGTCCACACCACGGCGGCGCTGCCCTCGGGGAGGGCCGGGCAGGCCTCCAGTGCGCCCAGGGCCCGGTCTCGTTGGGCCGGGGGGAGATCGGGGTGGAGCGGAGCCAGGACGCCGCCCGCCGCCCACACGGCCAGGGCCTCGATCACGTCGGCGGCGGTCTGGCCGGCGGGGACCGGCCACGGCCGACCCGGGTGGAGGTCCGCCGCCAGGGCGGCGGCCCGCCCGGCCACCCGGTCCGCCACCTCGGCCGCCGACCAGGCGAAGCCGGGGCCGGAGATCGGGAAGGCGGCGGGCGACATGGGGGCCTCGGGACGGGCGTGGGGGTCCACGGCCAGGGGGGCCGGATCCCTGGAATATAGGGACGAACGGCGGAGGCGCGGGGGCAGCTCGGCCTCGGGCTTGGCCCGCTCGGCCTCGGCTTGGCCCGCTCAGTCTCGGCCCGGCCCGCTCGGCCTCAGCTTGCCCGTTCGGCCTCGGCTTGCCCGCTCGGTCTCGGCCCGGCTCGCTCGGCCTCGTCCGGTGGCCCCTCGGCCTCGTGCGGGGTCGTCCCTGCCCTTCGCCGGGTGGCCTCCCTGGCCCGCTCGGGCCAGCTTCCTCCGTCAGCCGGCGGGCTCGGCCACGTATGTGGCACCACACCCAAGGGTCCGCACGACTCTCTACTGGAGGTTTCCTGGCATGCACCGACGCGCACATGGATTCGGGATCCTGCTGGTCGCCCTGGCCCTGCCCGCCTGCTCGGGCGGCGATGGCTCCAACGCGGCCGACGCCGCGCCGGCGGGCGAAGCCACGGCCATGGCGGTCGCGGACAACGTCACCGGCTCGCTCAAGGGCCTGTACGACATGACGTCGCAGAACTTGAAGGCGACGGCCGAGAAGGTCCCCGAGAACCTCTACGGCTATCAGCCGACGGAAGAGGTCCGCACCATGGGGCAGATCCTGGCCCACGTGGCCGGGGCGCAGTTCATGTTCTGCGCGGGTGCGGCGGGCGAAGACAGCCCCAACGCGGAGAACTTCGAGGAGACCCGCACGACCAAGGCGCAGATCATCGAGGCCCTGGACATGGGGATCGAGTACTGCAACCAGGTCTACGCGAACATGTCGGACGCGCGGGGTCAGGAGATGGTCCCGTTCTTCGGCAACGACATGGCGGTGTCCGGCGTGCTCGCCTTCAACACCGCACACAACTACGAGCACTACGGCAACCTGGTCACCTACATGCGCATCAACGGGATCGTGCCGCCGTCCTCCGCGGGCGGCATGTAACGAGGTGGCCTCACCGAGGAGCGTTGGTGGCGGGTCGGCCCATCGGGGCCGGCCCGCCTTCGTCGGCCTGGCCGCGGCGGTGCTGCTCAGCGCGAGCTCATCCTCGACGGCTCAGGCGCAGGAGCGGTTCCCCGATTGGGCAGGCCGCTGGGAGGGGACGCTCGTCAACCTCCCCCAACGCCCGGGAGCGGCTCGCGTCGAGGTGATCCGCGAGATCGGCCCGTGGCCGACGGTACCGGGAGCATGCACGCCCTGGCGCACGACCTATCAGGAGGGCGGCGTGGTGCGCCAGGTCAAGGACTACCAGGTCTGCCTGGCCGACGAACCCGACGGGTACACGATCGACGAGGGGGCGGGCGTGCGCCTCGACGCGCGCTGGCTGGATGACGTGCTGGTGTCCGTCTTCAAGGTAGACGCACTGCTGCTCACGGTCACGACGCGCGTGCGCGGAAGCACGCTCGAGGAAGAGATCGTGACGGCACCCGATCCCGACGGGGGATCCGGGATCCGCAGCCTGTCCGCAACAGGGATCCAGAGACTGGTCCTGCGGCGGACGCCGTAGCGGCGCCGTGTAGCGCCGGCGCCCTCCGCTAGCCTCCCGCCATCGCCCCCACCACCAGGAGCGGCTCGCGGCCTTCGGCCACGGCAGCCGGCAAGGGCGCGTCCGGCGACTCGTGCGACAGATCGCGGTTGCACGCGAAGAAGCGGATGAAGTCGCGCCGTCGACCGGTGCGCTGATCGCGAACCGTCCCCCGCAACGCCGGGAAGCGCGCTTCAACGGCGTCGAGCACGCCGCCCGTAGTGGGGGTTCCTTCCACCTCGACCTCCACGGATCCCTGGATGCGCGCCAGGGTGCGGAGCGGCGTTGGCAGCTCCACGCGGATGCGCGCAACGTCCTTCCTCGATGCGTTCTCCGGTGACGCGCTCACGGCGGTGCCTGCCTCACGGCCCGCTCTCTCCCCGACCGCTCACGGCAGCGTCTGCACTTCCACCGACAGCACCGACGGCAGATCACGCACGATCGCGTCCCAGTGGTCGCCTCCATCGGGTGACAGGTAGACCTGCCCTCCCGTGGTGCCGAAGTAGATACCACAGGAATCGAGCGCATCCACCGCCATCGCGTCCCGCAACACGTTGACGAAGCAGTTCTCCTGGGGAAGTCCCCGTGTGAGGGCCTCCCACTCGTTCCCGCCCGTTCGGCTGCGATAGACGCGGAGCTTGCCCTCCGGCGGATAGTGCTCGCCATCGCTCTTGATGGGGACCACGTAGACCGTGTCGGGCTCGTGCGTGTGCACCTCGATGGGGAAGCCGAAGTCGGAGGGGAGGTTGCCGCTCACTTCGTGCCACGTGTCGCCACCGTCGTCGCTCCGCATCACGTCCCAGTGCTTCTGCATGAACAGCACGTTGGGTCGATCCGGATGCTGGGCGATGCGGTGCACGCAGTGCCCGACCTCGGCCTCGGGCGCCGGGATGCCCTGCGATTTGAGTCCTTTGTTGATCGGCTTCCAGCTGGCACCCCCGTCGTCCGTCCGGAAGGCCCCCGCTGCGGAGATGGCCACGAACATGCGCTGGGCGTCCGCCGGATCGAGCAGGATCGTGTGCAGGCACATTCCACCCGCTCCCGGCTGCCAGTGCGGGCCGGAGCCATGACCTCGGAGGCCCGACAGCTCGCTCCAGGTCTGACCGCCGTCGGTGGAGCGGAAGAGCGCCGCGTCCTCGACACCGGCATAGACGGTGTCGGCATCCGTGCGCGAGGGCTCGAAGTGCCAGACGCGCTTGAACTCCCACGGGTGGGGCGTGCCGTCGTACCACTGGTGGGTGCCGGGCACGCCGTCGTAGGCGAAGTCGTTGCCGACCGTCTCCCAGGTCGCACCGCCGTCGTCGGAGCGCTGCACGGTCTGACCGAACCACCCGCTGCTCTGCGAGGCCCAGATGCGGTTCGGTTCCACGGCCGAACCCTTCATATGGTAGATCTCCCACCCGGCGAAGAAGGGCCCCTGCACGTCCCACTGCTTCCGGCTGCCGTCCGCCGACAGGACGAACCCACCCTTCTTCGTGCCCACCAGGACCCGCACCCGACTCATCGCCACCCCACTCCGCTCGGTGTCCGGGAACGGCGCGCCCCACGACCGCTCCAATGGAGGGAGCATACGTCCAAGTGCCGGCAGCGGCTACTGAGGATCGGGGGATGATCCACGTGCACGAGGCCGATCCTGCCATGGACGGCTTTGGGCGTCTCGCGGACCCGCGCGAGTGTCCCATTCTGCCCTGGACGGCATTGGGCGTGTCGCGGACCCCTTGCGAACGTCCCATGCTGCCCTGGACGGCTTTGGCGGTGTCGCGGACCCGCGTGAACGTCCCATTCTGCCATGGACGGCTTTGGGTGTGTCGCGGACCCTTGCGAATGTCCGGTGCTGCCCTGGACGGCTTTGGGCGTGTCGCGGACCCGCGTGAACGTCCGATGCTGCGCTGGACGACTTTGGGCGTATCGCGGACCCGCGCGAACGTCCCATTCTGCCATGGATGGCTCTTGGCCGTGTCGCGGACCCGCGCGAACGTCCCATTCTGCCATGGACGGCTTTGGCCCTGCTGCGGGGGCTCGGGTCCGGGATGCACCGCGCTGCGGCCTTCTGCCGAAGCCTCCGACCTCGGCGTTCGTGCGTCCTGGAGCCGCAGGAGAGGCCGCGAAACTCCACCGGTATCTTTGAAGCAGGTTCAACGCTTCGAAGGAGGTAAGATGGAATCGACGGCGGGCGTGCGCGATGTGCGGGTGGATGTGGACGCGCCGCGAGCGCCACGCGGCGCGGTCGGGATGGCGCCCGTCCCGCCGCAGCGTCGTCTCCGGCTCCCTCTCCCTTCGATCTGTCGGTCGAGGCGCTGGACGAGATCGAAGACCTCGCCGACGAGATCATCTTGCCTGGCGGCGCAGATCCACGCGGCGACGCACCGTCAGCTGACGCTGCTGGCCGAGTTCGACCGGCGACGCGCCGGTTTATGCCACCCGTGCGCACCTGGCTGGCGCTGCGCACCGATCGATCTGGCCGGCGCGCGGCAGTGCGCGCCGCCCGTGCCCTGGAGGACCTGCTCGTGATCGGCGCCGCGATGCAGCGCGGTGCGCTGTCCTTCAGCAAGGTGCGCGCTGACGCGCGCGTGGCCAGCGCGGAGGACGAGCACGAAGCTGCTGGCCCTGCTAGCTCTCCAGCACGGCGCACGAGGTGGAGCGCACGGTGCAGCGCTGGCGGCGGCTGGCCGTCTGGACGAGCAGGCGCTGGAAGCCGCGCGCCACCGGAGCCGCTGCTTCTCGGTCTTCCCGGACGGGGACGGCATGTACGTCGTGAAGGGTCGGCTCGACCCGGAGGTGGCGGCCGTGCTGATGCGCGCCGAGGCGGCGGCCGATGCGGCTCTGGTGGAAGGGTCCCGAGCTGGCGGAGGCGGAGCCGGTCGCCCCGGAGCAGCGCCGCGCGGACGCGGTGGGCCTGCTGGCGGAGCGGGCGCCAGCGCGGGGCCTGACCGGGAGGGCGGCGGACCGGATGCGCCCATCGCAGCGGCACGCGCGCCGAGCGCTACCAGGTGATGCTGCACGTGGAGGAAGCGGCGTTGCGGGAGTGAGGTGTGAGGAGAGGCCGAAGAGCACACGAGGACTTCGAGACCGCGCATGGAGCACGCGTGCGCGACGCAGCAGACGCGAACACCGACGCCGGACGTACAGGAGGAGGCGGAAGCGGCGGAGGCGCATCGGCGGAGTGGTCAGCACAGAAGCGGCTTCAGCGCCGAAGCGGGACGCCGCAGGAGGGGTCCGCACAGGGCGCGTCGACCCACCCCGCGACGGCGGCGCATGCCGCCTCCGTCGCATCCTCTCGCCCCGGTCTGTTAGCCCATGACGGCACCCGCGTTGCCGCGGCAACGTCGGGGCGCTTCCGTCCTGCGATGCGAGCCTGGTGCGGGGCGACCACCACCGCGCGCGGGGACGTGCTCACGCGGCGCACCCGCACGGTGCCTCCGTCCCTGCGCCGCGCGCTCGAGGTCCGTGACCGCGGCTGTCGCTATCCCGGATGTGGCCGTCGCTTCACGGATGCCCACCACATCCGCCACTGGGCGGACGGCGGGCCCACCTGTCTGTCCAACCTCCTCCTGCTCTGCCGGGTCCACCACCGGCTGCTCCACGAAGGCGGCTTCACGGTCGAGCTGGGCGCGGACGGTCGGGCCGTCTTCCGGGACCCGCGCGGGCAGCCCGTCCCACACCTGCCCCCCCTCAAGCGCGCCACGCAGGAGGAGGTCGACGCGATGAAGACCGCGCTCGGGATCCGACCGGGATGAACGAGGGCGGGATCGGTCGGGGTGAGCCAACCGGGATGAATCCGACCAGGATGAACCCAACCGGGATGAACGAACTCAACCCGGAGGAACCCGACCGGGTTGAATCCAACCGGGATGAACGAGCGGGGGGTGAACCCGACCGGACGAACCCAACCAGGATGAACCCGACCGGGACGAACCCGACCCGGATGAACCCGACCCGGATGAATCCAACCCGGATGAATCCAAGCCGGATGAACCCACCCAGGATGAACCCGACCGGGATGAGCCCGACCCGGGCGAATCCAACCCGGGCGAATCCAACCGGGCGAATCCAACCGGGATGAAGCGACCGGGATGAACCAGCGCGCGATCCGACGATGAAGGGGATCGCGGGATCCGACCCTCACCCCAACGCGAACCCCACGGCGACCAGCACGCCGTACAGCCCGGTCGCCTTGGCGGTGATGGGTAGCGCAGGCAGCACCGCCCGCGCCTGCTCCTCGGTCAGGACCTGTCTCAAGGCGGGTCCGGTGGCCAGCACGCCTACGAGGCCCAGCAGGACCCACACCGGCCAACCGGCCGTGAGGACACCTCCGATCAGGGCTGCCGCGCCCACCGCCACCATCAAGGCGTACTCCGCCCTTCCCGCGCCCCGCCCCAGCAGCACGGGCAGCGTGCGCTTCCCCGCCACCCGGTCGGTCTCCAGGTCGCGCAGGTTGTTCGCGGCCAGGATGGCGGTCGAGAGCGCCCCCACTCCCAGCCCCGCCACCAGCAGATCGCCCCGCCATTCGAGCGCCTGCACCCAATACGTGCCCCCCACAGCCACGGGCCCGAAGAACACCAGCACGAACAGGTCACCGAGCCCGTTGTACGCGAGCGGGAACGGTCCGGCCGTGTACGCCAGCCCGGAGGCCACGCTCGCCAGCCCGATCACGACGATGGGCCAGCCCCCCACCGCGACCAGATACACGCCCACCGCCATCGCCGCCCCGAACGTGAGGAACGCGGCGTTGCGCACCGCGACCGGTGCGATCAATCCGGCCTGCGTGACGCGCACCGGGCCCACGCGCTCGGCGGTGTCCCCACCGCGCACGTGATCGTAGTAGTCGTTGGCGAAGTTGGTGCCGATCTGGATCAGGATCGCGCCGACCAGCGCCGCGAGCGCAGGCAATGCGCGGAACTGGCCCTGCCATGCGGCATAGCCGATGCCGATCCAGACCGGCGCCAGCGCCGCGGTCAGGGTCTTGGGCCGCGCCGCCTGGATCCAGAGCTGTGGGGACGCCATGGAGGTCAGGGGCGCGCCCGGATCGAGCGACGGGGGCTCCGGAACGAACGAGAGGCTCCCGACGACGAGCACCGATTCGTCGACAACGAGCGTCGAGTCGCCGACGACGAGCACCGAGTCGACGGCAACGACCGCCGAGTCGTCGACAACGAGCACCGAGTCGACGGCAACGAGCACCGAGTCGACGGCAACGACGGCCGAGTCGCCGACGACGATCGCCGGTTCGACGACGACGAGCCGACTCGCGTCCTGCCGCCCCCCTGCCCGCTCAGGGCAACCACGGGTACCGGCGGAAGTCCGGCGGCCGCTTCTCCAGGAAGGCGTTCTTCCCTTCCTGTCCCTGCTCGGTCATGTAGAACAGCAGGGTCGCGTTGCCCGCGAGCTCCTGCAGCCCCGTCTGTCCGTCCACGTCGGCGTTGAACGCGGCCTTCAGGCAGCGGATGGCCAGCGGGCTCTTGTCCAGGATCTCCTGCGCCCACTGCCAGCCCTCGGCCTCGAGCTGATCCACCGGGACCACCTTGTTCACGAGGCCCATCTCCAGTGCCTCCTGCGCATCGTACTGACGGCAGAGGTACCAGATCTCGCGCGCCTTCTTCTGTCCGATGATGCGCGCGAGGTAGGACGCGCCGAAGCCGCCGTCGAAGCTGCCGACCTTGGGACCGGTCTGACCGAAGATCGCGTTGTCCGCCGCGATGGTCAGGTCGCACACCACGTGCAGCACGTGTCCGCCGCCGATCGCGTAGCCCGCCACGAGCGCGATGACCGGCTTCGGCATGGTGCGCATGAAACGCTGAAGCTCCAGCACGTTCAGACGCGGCACGCCGTCGCGGCCCACGTATCCGGCCTCGCCGCGCACACGCTGGTCGCCGCCCGAGCAGAACGAGTACTTGCCGTCTTCGGCCGGCCCGTTCCCGGTGAGCAGCACCACGCCGATGGAGGTGTCCTCGTTCGCGTCGCGGAACGCCTCGGAGAGCTCGAAGAGCGTCTCGGGCCGAAACGCGTTGCGCACCTCGGGTCGGTTGAACGCGATGCGCGCGACCCCGTTGCTCTTGTGGTACGTGATGTCCTCGTAGTCCTTGACCTTCTGCCAGTCGGGCTTCGTCATCATCCTCGAGTCGGTTCGTGGGACAGGGCTCGCTCCACCGCATCCTGCACCGCATCGGCCACCGCGCGTTGGCGGCGGTGGACGGCGTCGCGGTCGGTCCGCACCTCGACGATGCGGACCCCTCCGGCGGCCAGCGCAGCGCGGACGGCATCGCCCACGTCCGCTGCGGCCACCGACGAGAAGGGAAGATCGTACAGCGCCGCCGCGTGGCGGAAGTCCAGGCCGTGAGGCGTCGCGAAGAACCGGGTGAACTCGGGCTCGTGCGTGCGGATGGGCAGGCGGTGGAAGATCCCCCCTCCGTCGTTGTGCACCAGCACCAGGACGAGCGCGGCCCCCTCCTCGCGGGCGGCCAACAGCCCGTTCATGTCGTGCACGAACGCGAGGTCCCCCACCAGGGCGGCCGTCGGGCCCGCCGCCGACGACGCCACACCGAACGCGGTGGAGACGATCCCGTCGATCCCGCTCGCGCCCCGATTGCCCAGGATGCGCAGGTCGCGCGCGGCGGGGAGCACGTAGGCGTCCACGTCCCGGATCGGCATGCTGTTGGACACGAACAATGTCGCGCCGTCCGGCAGCGCGTCGGCCACCCGGGCCGCCACCAGGCCCTCGAACGCTTCGCCGGCAAAGGCCTCCGCGAGCGCCGTCCGGGCCGCCTCGTCCGCGGCCGCCCAGCGCGCGTTCCAGGCGGGATGGCTCCAGCCGCCCTTGAGCGCACCCGCGAGCGCCTCCATGGCCTCGAGCGGATCGGCGCGCACGAGCGTCGTGGCCACCGCCAGATGGTCCTTCCAGCGCGCACCAGGATCGATCACGATCTGCGGCACGTCGAGCGCCTCCAACCAGTCGAGCAATCGCTGCGAGGTAGGGCTGGCCCCGAAGCGCAGCACCAGGTCGGGCGCGAGCGCGTCCCGCACCGACCCGCGACCGAGGAAGAGGTCGTAGGCCGCGACGGCCGGCGTCTGCAGCAGGTGCGTGCGCCGCGCGCCGGACAACGGGTCCGCCAACAGCGGGAAGTCGGACAGCGCACGTGCCTTCTCCAGGGCGCGCGCCGTGCGTCGATCGTCCAGTGCCGGTCCCGCCACCAGCAGCCCGCGACTGGCGCCGCTCACGGCCTGCGCCAGCAAGCGGACGGTGGGCTCGTCCACCGCCACCCGCGGCGTGACCACCTGCGTATACGCTCCGCCCTCCGCGCGACCCGAGGCCGCGCGCGGGTGCTCGTCGGCGAACCGCTCCGGCAGATCGCCGGGCACCGGCGTCGGCTCCAGCGGCTTGGCGAACGGCACGTTCAGGTGCACGGGCCCCGGATCCGGTCCCATGGCCAGCGCCACCGCGCGCGCTGCGGTCTGCCGCAGGTGCCGGAGCGCCCGATCCTCCACCTCCGGGTGCGCGCACTCGAAGAACGCGCGCACGTATCCGCCGAACAGGCGGACCTGATCGATGGCCTGGTTGGCGTCCGCTCCCCGGAGCGCAATCGGACGATCCGCGGTCAGGAGCAGCAGCGGGGTCTCGGACTGGGATGCCTCCACCACCGCGGGCAGCAGGTTGGCCGCGGCCGTGCCGGACGTGGTCACCACAGCGGCGGGCCGGCGCGTGGCCTTCCCCACCCCCAGCGCGAAGAACGCGGCCGAGCGCTCGTCCAGGTGTACGTGCAGCGTGAACACGTCCGCGGCGGCCAGCGCCAGCACCAGCGGCGTCGAGCGCGAGCCCGGCGCGATCGAGACGTGCTCCACTCCGGCGCGTGTCAGCTCCTCGATCAAGGCGCGTGCCCAGACCTGGTTGCGGTTCGCATCCGGCGCGCGCGCGTCCGGGTCCTGCGGCGCATCGAGGTCCTGCGGCGCGTCGAGGTCCTGCGGAGCATCGAGGTCCTGCGGAACGGGCGCGTCCCCCCGCTCTCCCCTGTCGTGCCTCGGCCCGCTCACCCGGCCCGCCCCAATGCCCGCGCGGCCGTCTCCAGCTTGAGCTGCGTCTCGTCCCATTCGCGCTCCGGATCGGAGCCCTCCACGATGCCCGCGCCCGCGAAGAGATGGCAGCGGTCTCCCTCCAGCAATGCACAGCGCAGCGCAGGCGCGGTGACGCCGTTCCCCCGCGCATCCAGCCACCCCACCGGCGCGCCGTACCAACCCCGATCGAAGCCCTCCTCGCGCTCCAGGAACGCGAGCGCGGGCGCGCGCGGCTGACCGCACACCGCCGGTGTGGGATGCAGGCGTTCGATCAGGTCCAGCACCGTCACCGTGCCCGGCAGCCGCGCGCGGATGCGCGTCTCCAGGTGGTGGATCCCCGGCAGCGTGAGCACGTGGGGCGCATCGTCCTCGCGCACGTCCGCGCCGATGGCGCCCAACTGTTCGACCACCTCCTGCACGACCACGTCGTGCTCGCGGCGGTCCTTCTCACTCGAGAGCAGCCGCTCGGCCTGCGCGCGGTCGGCGTGCGCATCGGCACCCCGGCGGATGGAGCCCGCCACGGCAGTGGCATAGGCCTCCCCGTCGTGCACGCGCGCCAAGGTCTCCGGCGATGCGCCGAGCAGGGCGACGCCCGGCTCCGGCTCGAACAGGAACACCCGGGCCTCGGAGGCGGGCGTGTAGAGCCGCCGCGTCGCGAGCAGCGCGTCCACGCCCCGCGCGCGGTCGAGCGTGAGCGAGCGCGCGAGCACCACCTTCCGGAAACGGCCCGCCCGGATGGCGGTGAGCGCCCGCTCGACGCGGGCCACCCAGGCCGCGTGGTCCGCCTCCGATCCGGGCACCGTGGGCGAGGGCACGTCGGCCGGGGGCGCCGTCGCCGACGCCTCCTCCGCAAGCAAGCCCTCGAGCCCCTCCAGCTCCGCGCGGAGCGCGGTGCGGACCGCCCGGTCGTCGTCTCCCTCCCTCAGCGCGGCCCGCCCGATCAGACGATAGGCCTCCCCATCGGTGCGCAGCTCGACGCGCGGCACCTGGAAGCGCGCGGCCGGGAAGGCCGCCCACCGGGGATCCGGGGACCGGTGCGCCGAGAACGAGAAGCCGCCGAAGACGCGGGGCTCGCTGCCGCCGTCCGCGCCGTTCCGATGGGAGAGCGCCGCCAGCCACCGCCGGGCGGCGGCCATGCGGTCCGGCTCGTCCGCGGCGGGGATCCACTCGGCCACGGCGCCACCGTGGGCCACCCAGCCCCCGCCTCGCCCCCAGAACCCGCGGGGCTGGCCCTGGAAGCGCTCCAGGAGGAGCCAGGGAGAGGCCCGCGCCACCCGAAGCGATTCGGTGACGAACGGCGACGGCGGACCGGCTGCCGGGCCGCTCGGGACGACGGGATTCAGGATGGGGGCGCTGCGCTCGGCCAAGGGGCGACGGGATCCGGGGACGGGTGCGAACCCGGCAATATCAGCAGCGCCGCCCGCCGCTCAAAGCCCGCCCCGGGCGGTGCGCGCGCGAGCCGCCGGGGCGCGCTACCGCTGACGTGCCCCAACCCCTTGTCAGGGAAGGGGTTGGAAGCCGCGCCCGCCTCCCCCGTCCAGCAGCTGGAAGTCCTGGGACCGGAGCGTGAGCTCCTCGTCCACGGCGAACTCCAGGTAGTCGATGGCGATCACCAGCGGGATCCCGTAGACCGGATCGTACGCGACCTCCAGCTCGTGCGCGTCCTGGTCGAGCGCATCGTCGATCACCTCGAACAGCCCGTCCACGTCCGGGAACAGGGTCGGGTCCCCCAGGACCGGCGTGCCGTCGTCCACGTAGGTGCGCGACGCGACCACACCGTTCCGGACCGTCACCCGCACCCAGCGCGAGACGTCGGCCGCGCAGAAGCAGAGCCGTTGCACGTCGATGCGATACTCGTCGATGCCCCGGTCGGCCCAGCGCTCCTGCGCCTCCTCGAGCCGCTCCCGCTCGGTGTCGGGATCGAGGATGTCGCAGCCGGCGAGGCCGGCCGCGAGGGCGCCGGCGAGCAGCACGAGTCGCAGGGACATGGTCAGGCGCTCCGGTAGAGGGGTCTGCCGAAGAACGCGTGGAGCGGGCAGGATGGGACAGGACACCCGCCCACCGCTTGGACGGGGCGCCGGGCCCGAGCCCGCGCCCGGCCGCGACTCAGTTCAGACGGCGACCGGACATGGAGCCGCCATCGCCGCCCAGTCCCCAGGAGCCCTCGTATGTGTCCCCGTCGAAGACCATCACCATGTCCAGCACGTCGCCCATGGCGTTGGCCAGCAACCGCATCTCCCGACCGTCCAGCTCGGCGGAGTCGATGGGGAAGCTGCCCATGCCCAGGCTGGCGTCCGGCGCGATGGTCCCGCCCCAGGTACCGCCCTCCTGCACCAGCGTGATCGTCCCTCCGACGGTCATGCCCTGGGCCGTGGTGCTGAAGCTCCAGGTCCCGGCGGGCGACCAGGCCGGCGCGGCCGCCTCCGGGGTCGCCGACCCGCCTACGCTGGAGCAGGCCGCCAGCGCCATTCCCCCGACCAGGATCACTGCAAACGCACGTCGACGCATCGGGTCCCCCCTGTTCTTCCGGAAGCTACGGTCCGATGGCCCTGCGAGGCCCGGACTCCTGTTATCATGATGCCCGTACGCGGCTGCACCGCGCGCCGGTTTCGTCCAAGATGATCGGAGCGCCCCGCGGCCGCGAGCCCGTTCGCTCCATTCCTCGAAGATCCTGCATGCTCGACGCGATGTTCGCGGGCCCCTGGGGGCCTCTGCTGATCTTCTGCCTGCGCGTCGTCGACGTGTCCATGGCGACGACGCGCACGCTGCTCATCGTGCGCGGCGCACGTCGCATCGTACCGGTGATCGGCTTCGCCGAAGCGATGATCTGGGTGCTGGCCGTGGGGTCGGCCATCCGGCACCTGGACAGCGGCTGGCACCTGCTGGGCTACGGCGCCGGGTTCGCCACCGGCAACGTCGTGGGCCTGTGGATCGAGGACCGGCTGGCGCTCGGCGTGGCCACGATCATGGCCGTCTCACCCCAGCGCGGGGGAGAGCTCGCAGACGCGCTGCGCACCGAGGGCGTGGGCGCCACGCAACTGGCCGGCTACGGCAAGGACGGTCCCGTGGGGGTGGTCTATTCCACCGTGCGCCGCCGCGAGGTGCGGCGCGTGCTGGGCATCCTGCACCGCGTGGATCCCAACGCGTTCATCACCGTGGAGGAACCGCGCTCGGTGCAGCGCGGCTGGATGTTCCCGCTCCGGCGCAAGTAGCGTTCTCCGGGCAGGGTCTCGAACGCGAGAGCGCACGGCCGGGGCATCCCGGGCGGGCGTGCGCGTGGCCTACCCGCCTCCCACGCGTGCCGGCTCGGAGCGATTCGTGCGCGTTCCGTCCCCCAGCTGACCTTCCACGTTGAAGCCCCAGCAGTGCGTGCGGCCCGACGCCTCCGTGGCGCACGTGTGCGCGCCGCTCGCCTGCACGGCCGTGAAGGTGAGGCCGCCGGTGACGGCCACGGGGCCGCGTCGGTCCTCCAGCGTGCCATCCCCGAGCTGTCCGTACGTGTTGCGGCCCCAGCACCAGACCTCGCCACCCATGGCGAGCGCGCACGTATGCACCCCTCCGGTGGCCACGGCACGCCACGGTCCGCCGTCCACGCGCGTGGGTGCATTGCGCGCGTCGGTGTCGCCGGTGCCGAGCTGCCCGTAGTTGTTCTGCCCCCAGCAGGCGAGCGCACCGTCGGACGCCACGGCGCAGGTGTGGGCGCTGCCCGCGGCGATGTGGCGGAAGCCGCGTTCGCTGTCGACGCGGCCGGGCTCGAGGTGGTCCTCCGTGCCGCCGTCTCCCAGCTGTCCGAACGCGTTGCGTCCCCAGCAGAAGGCGGCGCCGTCGGTGGCGAGCGCACACGTGTGCGTCCAGCCGGTGGAGATCTCCTGCAGCGGCCGGTTCAGGGCGATGCGCACCGGATTCGCGCGGTCGGTGCGGCTGCCGTCTCCCAATTGGCCGTTGGCGTTGGAGCCCCAGCACCATCCCTGGCCGCCGCGACTGACCGCGCAGGTATGGGCGGGCCCCGCTGCGATCTGGCGGAAGCGGACTTCGGTGACCACGGGGGTGGGGTCGGTGTGCGAGACGCCGTCCCCCGTGCCCAGCTGACCGCTGGCGTTGTCCCCCCAGCAGAGCGCACGGCCCTCCGACGTGACGCCGCACGTATGCGCCAGGCCCGCCGCCACGCTGCTGAAGTCGTGCTCGGCCGCCGCGGACACGGGCACGCGGCTCCCTCCGGTGGAGCCGTTGCCCAGCTGGCCGGTCTGGTTGGACCCCCAGCACCGCAGACGCCCGGTGCCCGCGAGCTGGCACGTATGGGTGCCGCCGGTCACCACCCCGGCCTGCACGCCCAGACGGGGATACACCAGCGTGGCCGTCGCGGCCGCGGACAGCGCCGGCTGGTCACGCACGCGCGCCTCCAGCGTGGGCTGCGCGGCGCCTTCTCCGAGCGTCCACCAGGCCCGCACCACGCCGGTCGAGTCGGTCTCGGCCGACGTGGGGCTCACGGAGCCGGATCCACCCACGTCGAACTCCACCGTCACGCCGGGTACGGGATTGCCCTGGGCGTCGGTCACCATCAGCACGAGGGCCGAGTCGAGCTGCAGGTTCGGCGTCCCGGTCTGGTCCGCGCCGGCCAGCAGCCGCACACCCGCCGCCTGTCCGGCGACGGCGGTCGCGGCGAAGGCCACGCCCGCACCATCCTCGTAGCCTTCCACGCGTGCGGTCACGTACTGCTGCTCCGCTGCCCGTCCGAGCCGCCATGCCGCGCGAGCCACGCCGCTCGAGTCCGTGAACGCGAGGATCGGCGAAACGGTGCCGCCCCCGGCCGTGGACTCGAAGTAGATCCGCACGCGCGGCACCGGCACCCCGGCGGCATCCTCGACCCGCACGGCGATGGAGTCCACCAGACGCGCCCCCGCGGGCGCCTGCTGCCCATCCCCGCCCACGAGCACCATGCGGGCCGGCACCGTTCCGGGCTCCGCCTCGGGGTCGGCCGGCTCGTCGGAGAAGGCCACCACCACCGGTTGGGAGGGAGGCTCGGCGAGCGACACCACGGGTCCGCCGAGCGCGTCGGAGCCCGTGCGCACGCGCACCACTACGGCGACCGTGGTGGCCGCCAGGATGAGCGCCAGCCCGGTCAGCAGCGCGGGGCTGAGGCGCCGCCGGCGCCCCTCCTCCCCGTCGAAGCGCAGCGGGCTCTGCTGCCACTCGGTGATCCCACGCGGAATCGAGGCGCTGGGCGCAGCGAACGGGTCGCGGCGCGGCGGCGGCGGCGGCGGGGCATAGCCGCTCGCGACCTCGAACGGGGTCGGGCCCATCAGACCGGGAGGGACACTCCGGCCCTGCAGGTCGAGCTCCACCGTGGGCGGCCCGCCCGCCGGGGCCGGGTACCCGATGCCGGCCGGGGCACCCGACCAGGGCGGGGGGGCCGGAACGCCCGGGGACGTCGCGCTGCGGCGGCCGGGAGGTGCCTCGCGGACGGGGTCGGACGGATCGGGCTCCTCGTCGAGGAGCGGCGCCTCCGCCATCCAGGGTGCCAGGGATGCGCCCCCCCCACCGCCGAACGAATGGGCGATCCGTTCGACCTCGTGGTCGGTCTCGCGCCCGTAGCGGGCGATGCGGGCCCGGCGGCGCCGGTCGTACGCGCCCACCATCAGGCCCCGGACGAGGGTGGCCAGCCCCAACACGCCCGCCACCAGGGCCGCCCACCCCCACCAGGGCAGACGGTCCACCGAGCAGCCCCGCTCATCGACCGTGTCGCCCGGGGCGCTGTCCGGACACCAGTCGGCGAAGACCGGGATGCCGTCTCCGTCCGCGTCGGGATCGACGTCGTAGGGGCTGGGCGCGGCCTGGGCGGCGCCGGCCGTGTCGAACAAAGCCCGGGCGCGGGCCAGCGAGTCCGCGAGGGCCGCGATGGGATCGGGGCCCGCCGGCGGCGGATCGGCCACCTGGGCGGCGGCCGAATCCGGGGGCTCCTGCGCCGCCACCGTCCCCCCCGCGCCCGTGAGGACGAGCGCGAGGAGGAGGCGGAGGAGCAGACGCGGAGCCGGCGAGCGCAGGGGCGTCAGGGGGTCAGGACCGTGACCGCATTCGAGACGGTGCACCACGAGGTGGCGCAGGCGGCGACCCGGTAGAAGTACACGGTCAACGGCGCCACGGAGGTATCGGCGTACGTGGTGCTGTCGGCTGGAAGCTGGGTGAGCGTCTGCCAGCCCGCCGCCGTGAGGCGTTGGACCAGGAACAGCGTCTCGTTGGTGCTGTTGTCCACCCACTGCAGATCCACCTGGCTGCTGGTGGCGCTCGTCACCACGAGATTGGAGGGCGGAACCGGAGGCATGGTCACCCCCACGCCCACCCAGGCGGAGCAGCCGGCGGCGTTGCACGCGCGCACCTGCCACTCGTGCGGCTCGCCTGCCGCCAGGCCGGAATCCCGATAGACCTGGGTGTTGGGGGGCAGGCTCGCGACGGGCGTGAATGCGCCACCTTGGGTCCGGCGCTCCACCTCGTACCGAGTCTCGTTGGTACTCGCGTCCGTCCAGCGGAGATCCACTTCGGTCGCCGACACCGGTGCCACGGTCAGCCCCGTGGGGGCGGCCGGGACGGTCGGCCCACCCGGCGTGGTCACGCTGGCGGTGTTCGAGAACCCCGAGCACCCGACGGCGTTGCAGGCCCGCACGCGGTAGAGGAAGGTCGTGGCGGCCGCCAGCCCCGGGTCGGTGTGGCCGGTCGCGTTCGCCGCCGGCGTGGCGACCGTGGTCCAGCTGGCGCCGCCATCCGCGCTGCGCTGGAGCTCCTGGCCGGTCTCGGTCGTGGCGTTGTCCACCCAGCTCAGCTGCGCGGCGGACGTTCCCGACAGGCTGGCCGACAGTCCGCTGGGTGCGGCCGGAACGGTCGCCGCCGGAGCCTGCACGGTCAGGCGCACGGCCACGAAGCGCGGGCTGTTGGCGGCGCTGCCCCGCACCTCCACCGACGCGTCGTAGGTCCCCGGGCTCAGCCCCGCCAGGCCGGCCGTCAGGGAGAGGGTGGTCGGCGCCGTCGTGCCGGAGAGGCGCGCCGTCAGCCAGCCCGACGGCTGACCCGACCCGTAGCTCACGGAGGTCCCCAGCCCGTCCAGGACACCGTCGCCCGCGTTGCGGACCTGCACGGTGCTCGTGGGAGCCGCGGCCTGGCCCTGCGCGCCCACCAGGGTGACGGACGCCGGGGTCACGTCCAGCGTGGGCGGGAGGGAATCGACGACATAGACGACCTGGAGCAGTCGGCTGGAGACGCCGGGCCGGCTCGAGGCCACCAGCACCTCGGCCTCGTAGCGCCCCGGCGTGAGCGTCCGTCCGTCGGCCGTCACGTTGAGGGTGACGGGCGCCACGGCACCGCTCAACGTCGCGCTCAGCCAGCCGGTGGGGCCCCCGGCCCGGTAGCGCGGCGTGGCCGACAGCCCGTCCAGCGGACCCGTCCCGCCGTTGACGACATCGACGCTGCCGGTGGCGAGCGGCCGACCCCGCAACACGAGACTGTCCGCGCTGAGGCGTAGATCCGGTCCCGGCGGGGCCACCGTCAGGGTCACCGCCAGATCGCTGGACGATCCGGAACGACGGGACCGGACGGACACGCGCGCGCCGTACGTGCCGGTGCCGAGTGCCGCGAGCCGCGGCTGCACCCGCAACGTGGTGGGGGCCGTGGCGGAGGCGAGCGTCGCGTCCAACCACCCCGACGCCCCGCTCTGATAGACGATCTCCACCTCGAGGTCGGTGAGCGTGACGCCGCCGCCGTCATCCACGGCCACCAGCGTCGCGGTCGGATCGCTACCTCCTTCCGCGCCACGGAAGTCGAGGGAGGAGGTGCCGAGCGAGACCTGCCCGGGGAGGCCCACGGAGATTGCCGCCGACCCGGCCACGCCCGCTCCGGTGACCGTGACGGCCACGGCACCCGGCGCAATGCCGGTGACGCGACCCGCGGCGTCGACGGTGGCGCGATCGGGGTCGCTCGAGCGCCAGGTCAGCGGTGTCCCTCCGAGCGCGCTCCCGTCGGGTGCGCGCGGCGTTGCCGTGAGCTGCACGACCTCGCCCACCGCGATCTCGACCGAGCGCGGCGCGATGTCGATCGAGCTCACCGCCAGCGGACTGACCGAGACCTGATCACATCCGGCGATCGCCGTGCACAGGCACACGACCGCCCACCATGTTTTCCGTGGGGGGGGACCCCTGCGAACCAAACTCCGACCCTCCTCGACCCGACCCGGGACGGAATAGATCTCTTCGGTCGAATGCGCAACACCGCAGAGACAGCGGCCACGCGAGGGAACGCGGTTGCGCGGGGGAACGTGGATCGAGCCCGTACTGTCGCGGCGACGCAGCGGTTCAGACGCTGCGCCGCGGGCACCGGGAGATCCCGCGGGGTGCGGGTGGGAGCGCTACTGCGCCTGGAAGGAGATGTCCACCGTCACCGCGCTCACGCCCGTACCGGAGATGGTCACCCGAGCCGTGTAGGTGGCGCCCGACACCAGACCCGCGGTGGCCGGGTCCACCGTGAACGTGATCACCGAAGGCGTGCTGGTGGAGGACAACGACGTGGTCAGCCACCCCGTCACGCCACCGCCCGTGTAGGCGGTGCTGGCGGAGAGACCCCCGATGGGACCACCGCTACCGAGGTTGCTGAGGTTGGCGGTCTGGGAGGTGGTCCCCGAGCCGACCGTGGCGCTGAACGTCTTGCTGGCGTCGTCGACCCCAAGCGTGGGCGGCGCCAGCACTGCCATCACCACCGTCACGTCGCGCGGCGTGTTGGTCGCCCCGGGGACGAGGATGGACACGTTGGCGGTGTACGTGTTGGGCGTGAGCCCCGCAGAGGATGCATTCAGTGTAAGCGTCGCCGGTCCGCTGGTGGAGGACAGCGACGGCGTGAGCCAGCCGGAGCCGTTCACGTACGTCACCGACGTGCTGATGCCCGGCATGGGATTGCCGTTCTGCTCGGTGATCTGCACCACGTCGGAGAAGCTGCCGCCCTGCACCACCGTGTCCTGCACCGCGCTCTTGCTGATCACGATGGTGGGCGGCGGCGTCACCACGAACGTGACGTCGATGGTACGCGGGCTGTTGGTCACGCCGGTCGCGGTGGACGCGACCTGCACCTGCCCGGTGTACGTCCCGGCCCCGAGGCTGCCCAGATCCGCCTGGATGGTCACGGTGGCGGGCGCCGTGCCCGGCGAGACCGAGGCGGTCAGCCAGCTCCCCCCACTGGCCGTCACGCTCAGCCCGTTCAGCGTGCCACCGCCGCCGTTCGTGACGGAGACGGTCTGGTCTGCCGGATCCGCGCCTCCCTGCACCGATGCGAACGACACGCTGCTGCGCGACAGCGTGATGGACGGAGGCGGCGCCACGGTGTAGGTGACCGCGATCTGCTGCGGACTGTTGCTGGCGCCGGACGCGGTCACCGTGATGGTGGCGTTGTACGTACCCGGGCTCAAGCCATCCGTGGTGGGACGCACGATCAACGTCGCCGGCGCCGTGGTGCTGTTCAGCACCGGGCTGCCCAGCCAGTTGCTCCCGCTCTGGTAGCTCACCGACGTGGAGAGGCCGGTCAGGGTCTGACCACCCGTGTTGGTGATGTCGACCGTCTTCTGCGCCGGGATGCCCGTGTTCTGCGCGGTGGCGAACGACAGCGACGTGGTGCTGAGCCCGATGGTCGGTGGCGGCGGCGTCACCTCGAAGGTGACCGACACCGTCTGCGGGCTGTTGGTCACGCCCGCGGCGGTGGACGCCACGGAGACCGTGGCCGTGTAGCTGCCCGGCCCCAGCGACCCCACGGAGGGCTGCAGCGTCAGCGTGGTGGGCGCGCTGGCCCCGACCGAGGCGTTGAGCCAGCCGGTGGGCTGCCCCGACCCGTAGCTGACGGAGGCGGACAGCCCGTCCAGCGTGCCGCCCCCGCCGTTCGTGACGTTCACCGACTGCGAGGACGGGTTGGCCCCACCCTGCACGGCGGTGAACGAGCGCGCGCTGGCCGACAGCACGATGGAGGGAGGTGCCGCCACCGTATAGGTGACGCTCACGGTCTGCGGGCTGTTCGCCGCCCCGGGCGCTGTGACCGTCACGGTCCCCGAGTACGTGCCCGGCGAGAGCGATGCGGTGCTCGGCTGCACCGTGATGCTGGTGGGCGCCGTGGTGCCGTTCAGCGTCGCGCTCAACCAGGAGGCCGCGCCCGCGCTCACGGTGGCGGTCAGACCCGACAGGGTCTGCCCGCCGGTGTTGGTCACGGTCACCGTCTGTGCGGCGGGTGCGCTCGTGTTCTGCACCGCCGAGAACGACAGCGACGTGGGGGCCAGCCCGATGGCGGGCGGGGGCGGCGCCACCACGAAGGCGACGGCGATCGGCGTGCTGACCACTCCGCCGCTCGCGGTGGAGTTGAGCGTGATGCTGGCGTTGTACGTCCCCGGAGCGAGCGATCCCGTGGCGGCGCTCACCGTGAGCGTCGTCGGAGCCGACGTCCCGGCCAGAGACGCGGACAACCACCCCGTCGTGGCCCCCGCGTACTGGATGGACGTGGACAGCCCGTTCAGCGTCCCACCCCCCGTGTTGCTCACGCTGACGGTCTGCGTGGCGGGATTGCCGCCACCCTGCGTGGCGTTGAACGTCAGCGACGTGGGGTTGAGGCCGAATGCCGGCGGATCCGCCACCGTGAAGGTCACTGCCACCGTGCGCGTCAGCGCCACCGGGGAGGTGACCGGCACCGTGGCGGTGTACGTCCCCGCGGCCAATCCGGTGATGGACGGCGTAAGCGTCAGCGTCGCCGGAGCGTTGCTGCCGGACAGCGTCGCCGACAGCCAGCCGGAGGCACCGCCCGCGTAGGCGATGGTCCCGACCGCCAGCCCCGTCAGCGGCTGCCCCCCGGCGTTGGTCACGCTGACCGTGGCGGCGGACGGCGACGGCTGGCCCACGACGCCGTTGAACGGCACGCTGGTGGGGGACAGCCCGATCGAGGGCGCCGGCGTCAGCACCGTGAACGTCACGGTGATCGGCTCGGGCGAGTTGTTCGCGCCGGCCGCGGTGACGTTGACGGTGGCCGTGTAGGTGCCGGCACCGAGCGCGCCCGTCGTCGCAGCCAGCGTCACCGTGGCCGGGGCGCTGGTTCCACTCAACGAGGCGTTCAGCCAGCCGCTGGGCTGTCCCGGCGTGTAGGCCACCTGCGTGCCCAGGCCGGTCAGGGCGCCGGTGCCGGCGTTGCTGACCTGGACGCTCTGGGACGTGGGGTTGCCGGCGCCCTGGATGGCGCTGAAGCCGATCGAATCCTGCGAGAGCGCGATCAGCGGCCCGGAGGTGATCGTGAACACGACCCGCAGGAACACGGGCGAGTTGGCGGCCACCGACGAGACGATCTCGACCGAGGCCTCGTACGTGCCCGCGCCCAGCGAGCCGGGGTCCAGGGCGAGCTCGAGCGCGGTCGGCGCGGTGGTTCCGTCCAGCTGAGCCAGCAGCCACCCGGTCGGCTGTCCCGGCGCATACGACACCGAGCTGGCCAGGCCGCTCAGCGTTCCACCGCCGAGGTTGCGGATGGCGACGCTCCGGGGCGCGGGCAGCGAGGTGCCCACGGACCACGCGAAGTCGACCGTATCGGCAGCCAGCCCGATCCGGGGCGCGCCGCCGGCCTGCGCCACCGTGAACGTGACGGTCACCGCCTGCGGCGAATTGGCCGCGGCCGTCGACGCGACGCCCACCGTGGCCGTGTAGGTGCCCACCGGCAGGGTGCCCTGACGCGCCGACAGCGTGAGCTGCGTGGGCGCGGTGTTCGACTGCAGGGTGGCCGTCAGCCAGCCGCCCGGGCCACCGCCGTAGTCGATGGACGCCGTCAGGCCCGACAGCGTGCCCGAGCCCGCGTTGGTCACGTCCACGCTCTGCGGCAGCGGGACGGCCCCGCCGCTGTTGGCCTGGAACGCCACGGACGTGCGGCTCAGGCGGATGGACGCCGCGGTGCCGCGCACGGACAGGCGCGCGCGCACGGTGGTGGGCTCGTAGCCGGGCGCCGAGATCTCGACGTTGGCGCCGAAGTCCCCGACCGGGATGCCGTCGGCGTCCGCCGCCAACGTCAGCAACGCCGGTGTGGTCGTCGACGAGAGCCCGGCGCTCAGCCACCCGGTGGGCTGACCGGCGTCGTAGGTGACGGCGACCTGGAGCGCGTTGGCCTGCACGGCCCCGGCCGCGGAGATCACCACCGCCTTGGGCGCGGACGTGCTGCCGCCCGCCTGCGCCGTGAACGTCACGTCCGTGGAATCCACCCGGAAGCCTGCGGCGGCGCTGACCACCACGTCCGCCGTGCCCGTCACGCCGCCCACGCGCGCGCGCACGGTCGCGGAGCCGGCGGTCAACCCGCTCACCGTTCCCGTCGGGGAGACGCCCGCCACGGCGGGCGAGGAGCTGGACCAGTCGATCTGGCTGGCGGACAGGGGCGTGCCGTCCTCGTCGCGCACGACGGCCTGCAGCTGCCGACTCTCCCCCACCGCCAGGTTCACGGTGCCGGGCACCACCTCCACCGACACCACGAGCGGAGCCTGCACGGTGACGGCGTCGCAGGAGGCCGCCAGCGCGCAGCTGCCCAGCGCCAGCCAGCGGCGAAGGGTCCGGGGGAGGAGGGATGTCATCGCGTCAGAAGGTCCAGCGGAACAGCTCGATCCGGGTTCCGTTCGGGCCCGCCGACACGGCGGGCACCCGGAGCCGCGGTCCGTCCACGGCTCCGACCTGCACCAACGATCCTACACCGGTCCCGCTCCGGCCCGCCCCGCGCCACGCCTCGATGGCGGCGGCCAGCGTCAGCGCTCCCGCCGCTCCCAGGGCCGGCACCAGGTAGGGGCGGGTACGCTCCTCGCCGGCCACGTCTCCGGGGGGGCAGACGTTGTTCACCGGGATGGAGCGGCACTCGATCACGATATCCTCCGAGAGGAGGCCGAAGGCCACCAGCCCCCCCACGGCGCCCAGCACCAACGAGCCCACCACCGGGCGGCCCGTGTAGAAGTGGCCTCCACCCGGGAAGATCCCGGCCGCGAACGCGGTGCCGGCGCTGTAGCGCGCCACGGGGTTGGCGAGCTGGTCGATCGCGGCCCGCACGGCGTCGGCGTCCTGCGCATCCGGCACCAGGGCCAGGTAGCGCTCCAGGTTGCTCCGGGCCAGCGCGGGCTGCTCCAGGCGCGCATAGGCCAACGCGCGGTTGTAGTAGGCTTCCGGCCACTCGGGCGCTTCCTCGAGCGCAGCCGTGAACGCGACCTCCGCGGGTTCGATGCGGCCGAACTGGAAGTTGTTGACGCCGAGGCGGAACTGGCGGAGCGCCTGCTCCGTGTACTCCTGTCCCCCGTCCGGAGCCAGGTCGGCGATCCGCACCTGGACCTCGGCCGCCTCCGGTGCGTCCGGCGACAGCTCGAGATACCGACAGTATTCCCGCAGCGCCCCGTCCCGGTCGGCCACTTCGTCGCTGGCCCGGGCCAGCAGGTAGGCCACGTCGGCGTCCTGGGGGTCGAGGCGGGCGGCACGCCGGAGGAGGGAGCGCGCCTGCTGGTGATCGCCGATGATGGCCGCCTGCGTGGCCGACGTGGTCAGCCGCGCGGCTTCCTGGCGATCGGCTTCGGTGACGAGGCCGGGATCGGGCGCGTCCAGCGCCGGACAGATGCCGATCCGCCGCTCGGGCACTTCGGTCTTGAGGGGGAGCTGCTGCGCCGCTGCCGTGCCCGCGAGGAGCAGCAGCGCGAGGCAGGCGCCCAGAAGACACCGTCCAGCCGATCTCAATTCACCTCCAGGGCCCACACTGCGCACATGCCCCGGAGGAGGCCTGGGATGCCCGCGACGACAGGGCGTTCCGGCGGTCTCCCGGGGCCTGACGCGGCAACGTCAAGGGGGATCAAGCTAGTTACAATAACCGGCAGGGGACAGGTAGATCCTCGGGCGGCACCGGCCACCGGCGCACCCCCGCGGGGCGACGCGACCCTGGCCTCCGGCGAGCGGATGGGTCAGCTTCCGTCCTCCACCTCGCGCATACCCCACCGGAGACCGGACACGTGGCCAACCGCATCGCCCGCTTCGAGACCACCCTCGGCACCTTCAAGATCGAGCTGTTCGAGGACCGGGCGCCCCGGACCACCGCCAACTTCATCACCCTGGCCGAGAAGGACTTCTACGACGGCGTGATCTTCCATCGCGTCATCGACGGCTTCATGATCCAGGGCGGCGACCCGACCGGGACCGGCCGGGGTGGACCCGGCCATCACATCAAGGACGAATTCCACCCGGAGCTCACCCACGAGGGCCCGGGCATCCTGTCGATGGCCAACGCGGGTCCGAACACCGGAGGCTCGCAGTTCTTCGTGACGCTGGCCGCCACGCCCTGGCTGGACGGGAAGCACGCGATCTTCGGACGCGTGGTCGAAGGGATGGACGTCGTGCGGAAGATCGGCTCCACGCCGACCGCGGCCGGGGACCGGCCCAAGACCGACGTGGTCATGGAGAAGGTCGCCATCGAGACGCCGGAGGACTGAGGCGCGGACGCCGGCCGGAGGTGCCCGCCTCCGGCCGAACCGGCTTCCGTGCGTCGCCGCCGGCCGCGCCGCAGAGCGACGCGGCGCCCCTCAGCGGTAGTTCCCGAACGTCAGCTCGACCCCGTAGTCCTTGCCCTTGAGGAAGGCGATGACCTCCTGCAGGTCGTCGCGCGACGGGCCCTGCACGCGCAGCTGGTCGCCCTGGATCTGGGCCTGGACCTTCTTGAGCTTGAGGTCCCGGATGTCCTTGGCGATCTCCTTCGCCGTGTCCTGGGGGATCCCCTGCTTCAGCCGGATCACCTGGCGGGCCCGGCCCAACGAGCCGGTGTCCACCGTCTCGGGGTCGAGGTTCTTGACCGGCACGCCGCGCCGGACCATCCGCTCCTTCAGCACGCCGAGCAGCGCCTCGAGGCGGTACTCGTCGTCCGCCTCCAGCTTGAGGAGGCCTTCCTTCCGGTCGAGCTCGATGGTGCAGTGGGTGCCCTTGAAGTCGAAGCGCTGCTGGATCTCCTTGAGCGCCTGGTTCACCGCGTTGTCGACCTCCTGGAGGTCGACGCCGGTGCTCACGTCGAAGGATTGGGTGGAAGCCATCGGTCCGCACACGTCTGGGGAAGGGACCGCCGCGAGGGTCCCGGGTTGCCGGAGGTCCCAAGAGAAACGCTGCGGCCGGGACCGGTCAACGGCGCCACCGGGTAGGCAGGGCATGCGCACTGCTGCCCGCCCGCCCCGACCCCGGTGGACTCGCTCCCATCCAGCGCGGAGGCTGGCCTCGCGACGCCGCGCCCGCGCGTTCGTGACCACCGCGGTCCTGTCGGCCACGGCGGGCACCGGCCGGCTCGCCGCCCAGGATCCCTCACCCGAGGCCTGGCTCGGCTCGACGCTGGGCCTCGACGCCGCGACGCTCGAGCGGGCCCGCACCGGACGCCCGGCCACGGAGATCCTGGAGGCCGACCCGCGCACCCTGGCCGTGGCCGGGGTCCTGCGGATGGACCGCCCACCCCGCCTGCCGGTCCCCGGCCGGGGCTGGACGCTCCTGGGCGGTCCCACCATGGACGGGCCCGTCCTCCTGGACGACCCGCCCTCCCCCGATGCCGCGGCCCTGCTGGATCTGCCGGCCTCGGACGTGGCCGACCTGGAGGGGTGCCGGCCCACGGACTGCCGGCTCAAGGCACCCCGGGACGCGCTCCCGGCCCTCGCGAGAGGAGGTGGGGACGCCCGGCGCGCCTTCCGCGCCCTGGTGCAGGATCTGGCCCGGCGCTACCGCAGCGGTGAGGCGCTGCCCGCCTTCGCCGACAAGCCGGAGCCGGTCGCGCCCGGGCGCGCCTGGAGCGCGCTGCGGGCGCAGGCGCCCGAGCTGGCGCGCTATGGGGCGGCCCGGACGGAGCTGGCGTACGCGCCCGCGCCCGCGGGCTCGGTGGCGGAGACGCTGGTGCTCCGCCGCGAGCGCTTCGGCCTCCGGCCCCTGGTGACCCTCGACCACGTGAGCGAGCTGCGCCCGGGGGCGGAGCGTCCGCTGATCGTCCTCCAGCGCCAGGTCTACGCCAACCACTATTTCGAGGCCAGCGCCCAGGTGGTGGCGCTGGAAGCCACCGACGCGGGCACCTGGATCGTGCTGGTGCGCCGCCACCGCCTGGACGACGTGGTGGGACTCGTCGAACGCCGGCTGATCGAGGCGCAGGTCGCGGGGTACGTCGAACGGCAGCTGGGGGCGCTCGTGGAGCGCCTGGACTCCGGGGAGGATCGGCGATGAGCACGGCTGCGGCACCCGGCCCGACCGCGAGCGGGCGTCCGGGACACCGACCGGTCCCGACGGCGTACGCCCCCCTGTGGGCGGCCCTTCCCGTGCTGGCCGGCCTGGGTGCCTGCGGCGAGCCGGCCGAGCCGCCGCCGCTGTCCGGGGGACTCGCCCTGGTCGAGGTGGTCCGCGGCCTGGACGCCCCGGTCTTCCTGACCGGCCTCCCGGGCGACGAGCGGCTCTTCGTGGTGGAGCAGCCGGGACGGGTCCGCATCGTCCGGAACGGGGTGCTGGCGCCCACGCCCTTCCTGGACCTCACGGACCGGGTGGGGGCGGGCGGGGAGCGGGGCCTGCTCGGGCTGGCGTTCGCACCGGACTATCCGGCCAGCGGGCACGTCTTCGTCGACTACACGGACCGGTCGGGGGACACCCGGGTGGCGCGCTTCACGCGCGGGAGCGACCCGGACCGCATCGATCCCGGCACGGAGGTCACCGTCCTCACGGTCGAGCAGCCCTTCAGCAACCACAATGGTGGGCAGATCGCCTTCGGTCCGGACGGCTACCTGTACGTGGGGCTGGGGGACGGGGGCAGCGGCGGGGACCCGCTCGGGTCGGGACAGGATCGCAGCACGCTGCTGGGCAGCCTGCTGCGCCTGGACGTCTCGGGCGCGGCCCCCTACACCGTCCCGCCCGGCAACCCCTTCGTGGGCGTGGCCGGCACCCGCCCCGAGATCTGGGCGTTCGGGCTGCGCAACCCGTGGCGCTTCTCCTTCGATGTGGAGGGCGGCACGCTCTACGTGGCGGACGTGGGCCAGAACCGCTGGGAGGAGATCAACGCCGTTCCCATCGCCCAGGCCGGGGTCAACTACGGGTGGGCGATCCGCGAAGGACCCGACTGCTTCGGGGGGAGCGGGTGCCCGGAGCAGGGCCTCACCGCGCCGGTGGCCTGGTACGGTCACTCCGACGGCTGCTCGGTGACCGGGGGCGCCGTGTACCGCGGGTCCGCGCTGCCCGCGCTCCGGGGCCGCTACGTGTACGGCGATTTCTGCGGGGGATGGATCCGCTCGTTCCTGCTGGTGGGCGGCGCCGCGACGGAGGAGAGCCAGCTCGACCTGCCGGACGTGGCCAACCTGTCCTCGTTCGGCGTGGACGGCGCGGGTGAGCTGTACGTCCTGAGCCTGAGCGGGATCGTCTACCGGCTGGCGCCGGGCACCTGAGGGCGGGTCCTTCCCGGACCGTCCCCCGACCCGGGCAGGGCACCGCGAGCCCCCTCTGCCCCCGCCAGTGGCGACCCGCGAAACCCGGGCCCGGCCGCCTTCGTAGTCCCTCCCGGAACCCGATATATCGGCTTCGATCCCGCGAGCCGATCGATCGGCACACGACAGGGCGGGCCCGGAGCCTGCCCACGCGGAGGAGACGACGATGCGGTTCTCGGAGTTCTTCGGCTGTGAGTGGACGGACCTCGGCGGTGGACGCTTCCGGGGGACGGTCTTCGACCGGGGCGATCTCAAGTTCATGATCGTCCGCGTGATCGCGCGCCGACCCATGCACGGCTACGAGGTGATGCGGGCCCTGGAGGAGGAGTCGCGCGGCTGCTACCGCGCCAGCCCGGGCTCGGTCTACCCCACGCTCCAGATGCTCGAGGACGAGGGCTACCTGGCGTCCGACCGCGTCGAGGGCAAGCGCGTCTACTCCGTCACGCCCGCGGGCGAGGCCTGGCTGGCGGAGCACGACGAGACGGTGCGCCGCATCGAGGAGCGGATCCGGGCTGCATCGGAGCGCTTCTTCGGCGACGACATGAAGGACCTGGTGGATTCGTTCTCCAAGCTCGCCGAGGAGACCTTCGAGGGCGCCTTCAAGTGGACCGAGGACGCGGACTTCATGGGGCACATGAAGGACATCCTGGACTCGGCGTCCACACGGATGGAGGAGGCCCGCCAGGCGGCCCGCGAGGCGAGGAAGGCCGCCCGCGACGCCAGTCGGGCCGCGCGCGACGCCGCCCGGGAGGCCGCGCGCGGGGCGCGCGACGCCGCCTGGGAAGCCGCGCGCGAGGCGCGGAGCGCCGCGGATCGGGCCCGCGAGGCCGCGCGGGAGGCCGCCCGGGCGCGCACGGGTGGAACGGAGGCCGCGCAGGCGACCGCGGAAGACCGGTCCGGCGAGGCCGCGGGAACGACGGGTCCGGCCGGTGCGGGTCCGGCCGATGCGGGGCCGGAGGGCACCGGCCCCGACAGCACGACCGGGCCGGTCTGACCCGCCCGGGTCAGGAGCTGGCGGCCAGCGAGGCCCCGTCCCGCGCACGCGGGGCGGGGCTTCGTGCCGCGGAGCGGCGCCGGAGCCAGAGGCGGGCGCCCATCAGCGCCAGGTAGACCACCGCCGCGACCAGCGGCCAGCGGGTGTCGGCCTTCACCTGCCACCAGTAGTGCACGATGACCAGCGGGACGGCCAGGTAGATCAGCCGGTGCAGCGCGCTCCAGCGGCGGCCCAGGCGGCGGATCCATCCTTTGGTGGAGGTCACGGCCAGGGGCAGCAACAGCAGGAACGCGGCGGTCCCCACCGTGATGTAGGGGCGCTTGGCCACGTCCTCCAGGATGAAGCCCCAGTCGAAGGTCTGGTCCAGTCCCAGGTAGGTGAGCCAGTGCAGCGTCGCCCAGAAGAACGCGAAGAGCCCGAGCGGGCGGCGCGCCTTGATCCAGGCATTGCGCCCGGTGAGCCGGCGCAACGGGGTGACCAGCAGCGTGATCAACAGCAGGATCAACGCCCAGTGTCCCGTCGTCTCGATCAGGGCCTCGATGGGGTTGGCGCCCAGGCCGTCGCGCCGTACGCGCAGCCCGATCAGCGCCGCCGGCAGCAGGCCCACGCCCCACACGACCGCGCGGACGCCCCAGGCCTCGCGCCGCTCCGACGTCGCCATGGTGTTCCGGACCGGGCGGATCAGTACAGCCGGCGCGGATCCATGCCCGCGTACAGCTGTCCGACCTGGTCCGCGTAGCCGTTCAGCATGAGCGTGGGTCGCCGGCGCAGCTCCCCGATGCGACGCTCCCGGGCCTGGCTCCAGCGCGGGTGGTCCACCTCGGGGTTCACGTTGGCGTAGAAGCCATATTCACGCGAGTTCTGCACCTGCCAGGTGTTGACCGGCTGCTCGGCGGTGAGCTCCATCTTCACGATGGACTTGACGCCCTTGAAGCCGTACTTCCACGGCACGACCAGCCGGAGCGGCGCGCCGTTCTGGTTCGGCAGATCCTCCCCGTACACACCGGTCACCATCAGCGTGAGCGGGTGCAGGGCCTCGTCCAGACGCAGACCCTCCACATAGGGCCAATCCAGGATGGGACGGCGCTGGCCCACCATCTCCGACGGACGCACCACGGTCTCGAAGCGGACGAAGCGCGCGGACGGCGACGGCTGCACCGCCGCGAGGAGGTCCTTCAGCGGCACGCCCCGCCACGGCACCACCATCGACCACGCCTCGACGCAGCGGTGACGATAGATGCGGTCCTCCAGGCGCTGGGGCTTCAGGAAGTCCTCGAGGCCGTAGGCACCCGGCTTCTCCACCAATCCCCCCACCTCGAGCGTCCACGGGCGCGGATTGAACGGTCCGGAGTTCTTGGCGGGATCGTCCTTGCCGGTGCCGAACTCGTAGAAGTTGTTGTATGAGGTGACGTCGTCGTACGGCGTCAGCTCGTCGCCCAGCTCGTCCTCGAACCCCGCGAAGGCGGCCCGGCCGCTCCGCAACACCGGCTCCTGTCCCTCCCGCAGCAACGGCACGCCGATGCCGGCGGGCACCTGCTGCGCCGCGAGCGCGCCGGGCAGGAGCCGGTCCAGGGCCGGGGCACCCACCAGCGCTCCGGCCCCCAGCGCCAGGAAGCGGCGGCGGTCGAAGTACAGGCGCGCCGGGGTGATCTCCGACGAAGGGATCTCCTTCCGGGTCCGGATCAGCATGCGGCTCTCGTCCTGGGTTCGGGCGGGCAACGGATTCGATCGGTTGAACGCGCCACCGCCGTGCAAGGTTCCGTCCAGGCGCGGAACGGCGCCGTTCCGGGGCGACCCGTGCGATGCGTCCGTTCCACGGAACAGAGGGCCGTTTCCCGCGCGCGTGCAAGAGCGCATCGGGCAGGCGCGCGCCGGGGCTCCCCACGATCCTGCGCTCCGGAATCCGCGGCGTCGGCGGTGATCCCCGCACCGCGCGGGGAACCCCGGTGGGGCTCCACCGGTCCTAGCGTCGGCGCGTGGACGTGCTTGCCCCGGTCTACGCCCCTTCCTAGCGTTCGTCGTCCCCCGCCACCTGAACCGCAGGATGCCATGACGCTCGTACGCTCCACGCCGACCCTCGCCCGGGTCCTGGCCGCCGGCCTCTCGCTCGGCGCGCTGGCCTGCGCGTCCTCTTCCGCCGACACCCCCGCGGCCGCGCCCGCACCGTCTTCCGCGCCGCGGGCAGAGCCCGCGGCGGCCGCGCCGGCCCCCGCGGCCTCCGCGGGCCTCTTCACCCCCGACCAGGCCGACCGCGGCGAGAGCACGTACGACGAATCCTGTGCGGCCTGCCACGCCTCCTCGGAGTTCCAGGGCCGCCAGTTCGAGTTCGCCTGGGGCCGCCGCACGGTGGGGGATCTCTATCGCCACATCTCCGACAACATGCCGGAGGACAATCCGGGAAGCCTGACCCCGCAACAGTACGTGGACGTCGTGGCCTACATCCTGGAGCTGAACGGCTTCCCGCGCGGGGACCGCGAGTTGCCGGCCGACGAGGAGACCTTGAAGATGCACCCGCTCGCGAACCCCTCGGGTTCCTGAGCCATCCACCGGGAGAGACGCCCGTGCCCCTCGATCGCCGCGACTTCCTCAAGACCGCCACCGCCGGTGCCGGCCTCACCCTGGCCGGCGCCCGTCCGCGGACGGCGGAGGCGGCGCGCGCACCGCTCGTGCGCGCGGGAGCGGCGTCGGACGTCGCGATCATCGGCGCCGGCTCGTTCGGCGCGTGGACGGCGCTCCATCTCCAGCGGATGGGTGCGACCGTCAACCTGATCGACCAGTACGGACCGGCCAACTCGCGGTCCACGTCCGGCGGCGAGACGCGAGGCGTGCGCACCAGCTACGGCGACCGGCCCCAGGGGCTCCAGTGGGGGACATGGGCGGCCGAGGCCATCCGCCGCTGGAAGGCCTGGGACGAGGAGCACCGCAAGGACCTGCTCCCGCCGCTCTTCTTCACGACCGGCGACGTGATCCTGCGCAAGGAGATGGAGCCGTTCCTGGAGCAGACGGTCGCCAACTGGAAGGCGATGGGGCATCCCCACGAGATCATCGACGCCGACGAGGTCCGGCGGCGTTGGCCCGTGATCGCCACCGACGAGATGCAGGTGGCGCTCTACGAGCCCGACGCGGGCGTCGTGCGCGCGCGGCGCGCCATCGAGTCGGTGGCGCAGGTGTTCACGCGCGAGGGCGGGACCCTCACCATCGGCAAGGCGTCCCTGGGCCAGACGAACGGGCGGACGCTCTCGGAGGTCGTGCTGGACAACGGGGACCGCATCACGGGGGACACGTTCGTGTTCGCGTTGGGCCCGTGGTTCCCGAAGATGTTCCCGGACACGATGGGCCGGCGCATCCGCGCCACCACCCTGGGGCATGTGCTGTACGTGGCGACGCCCCCGGGCGACCATCGCTACGAATGGCCGCACCTTCCCAGCTACAACGTGCCGGGCTGCACCGGCTGGCCGGCGCTGCCACCCGACTTCCGCGGGTTCCGCATCCGCGCCGGCGGCCACTCGCACGAGGATCCGGACACGAGCAGCCGCTGGGTGCCGGAGGAGGCGCAGGAGCGGCCACGCGAGATCCTGCGCACCTACTTCCCGGGTCTCGCCGACCTGCCGTTGAACGAGACACGGGCGTGCCACTACGAGGGCAGCATCAGCCGCAACTTCATCGTCGCCCCGCACCCGGACTGGGACAACGTGTGGATGGCGGGCGGTGGCAACGCCGAGGCCTTCAAGCAGGGGCCCGTCCTGGGGGAGTACATCGCGGGCCGGATCATGGGCACCGAGACGGACCCCGAGCTCATCGAGGCGTTCAAGTACCCGGAGGAGGAGTACGATCCGGAGGAGGAGCGTCGGCGGGAGGAGGAGCGGCGGCGGCGCGGCGGCTGAGCTGCGGCCGGGGTGCGGGACCGCGGAGCGCCCGGAGCACGGGGGCCCGCCGGGCGGGGGTGCCGATGGGCGCGGCGGCCGGCTCCGATCGTTCGTGCGCCTAGCGCACCTCGAGATGGGACATGGACAGCTCGTTCTCGAGCGTCCAACGTAGCGTCGCTCCCGGCTCCACCGGGACGCCGGGGCTCCGGTAGTCGCGGGTCCCGCCCAGCGGCTGCGCGATGAGCACGATCGCCCCCTGGCCCACACTCCCCCACGCCACCTCGAACGAGCGCTGCTGCAGGGTCCCCACCATCCCGAGGCGCATCCGCGCCGAGGCGGTGCTCACGTAGATGGTCATGTCGGCCCAGTTCTGGTTGGCCACCACCACGGCGAAGGTGCCGTCGGGCCGCGCGGAGCCGCTGAACGGATTGTCGCGCGTGGAGCGGTTGCAGGCGCCGCCGAGGACGAGCACGGTGAGCAGGGCGAGCGTCCGGATGGGAGACGCAGTCATCTGAAGCTTCCTACCGGACCTGTCCGGCGTCCGCAGGGGTTCTCCGGCCGCACCCCGGGGCCCCGGGGTCGGCTCGCTTGAGCAGTACGGCGCGACCGCCCGCCCATGTCAGGCAGGGGGGCGGGCGCAGGGCCTACCCCTCTCCGCGCTCCCGGTCGAACAGCACCATGTCCGTGGAGACGCCGGGCCGACCCAGCAGACGCAGCTGCAGGGAGATCTGCCCCCGGTGCCAGGTCCCGTGGTTGACCACGTGACGCAGCAGCCGCCAGAGCGGCGAGCGGAACGGCTCGCCCCGGGTGTTCTGATACTCCAGAGGGGCCTCGAGGGCGCCGTCGTCCAGGCGCGCCAGGAAGACGCTGCGCTCGCGCTCCACGTCCCCCAGCCGCCCGCGCAGGTCCGCCACGGTCTCCAGGGTCCACCCGGTGTCCAGGCCGGACGGCGAGCGGCCCTTCCAGCGCTCCAGCCACACCCATTCGGCCGAGATCAGGTGGACGAGGGTCCCCCGGATCGAGCCGAAGCTGCCGCCCAGGTCGCGGGTGAAGGCCTCGACGTCCAGGGCCTCCACGGCGTCCAGGATGCGCTCGTTGGCCCAGGCATTGTAGGCGTACAGGTCGTGGACGTGCTCGATCATGGCTCGCGCTGCGGGAGGGGCTCCGTGCAAGCTATGGTCGGGCCGCGGAGGGACAAGTAGTGTGCAGGCTCGCCCCGTCCCGTCCCCCCGGCCGCGAGCGCGACGTGCGCTCCCGGAGCCCCCATGGATCGTGAGAGCTGGGCACGGATCCAGCGCATCTTCCACCTGGCGCTCGAGCGGCCGGCCGAGGCGCGCGCGGCCTTCGTCGAGGCCGAGTGCGCAGCGCACCCCGACGAGGCCGCACGCGTCTTCGCGCTGCTCGCCGAGGACGCAAAGCAGGATCTCCTCATCGACCGTGAGCTCGCCCAGGTGGCGGGGGCGGTGCTCGATGGATCCGTCCCGCTCCTGACCCACGTGGGGCCCTACCGCGTCCTCCGCGTGCTGGGCCAGGGGGGGATGGGGGTCGTCTACCTGGGCGAGCGCGAAGACCTCGGCGTGCGCGCGGCCATCAAGGTCCTGCGCGACGCCGCGCTCTCGCCGGCGCGCCGCGAGCGTTTCCGGGCCGAGCAACGGCTGCTGGCCCAGCTCGTCCATCCCCGCATCGGCCGGCTCTACGACGCCAGCGTCCTGCCCGACGGCACGCCCTATTTCGTGATGGAGTACGTCGAAGGGCGAGCGCTGGACGTCTACTGCCGTGAGGAAGCGCCTTCGCTCGCAGAGCGCCTCCGCTTGTTCCGCGAGATCTGTGACGCGGTGCGCTTCGCGCACGGCCGCGCCGTCATCCACCGCGACCTGAAGCCGTCGAATGTGCTCGTCGACGCGTCCGGGGCTCCGATGCTCCTCGACTTCGGGATCGCGAAGCACCTGGATTCGCTGCAGGGCGCCGAAGCCGTGACGCGCACGGGTCTGCAGCTCATGACCCCCGCCTATGCAGCACCCGAACAGCTCCAGGGAGACGCGGTCGGCGTCTTCACCGACGTGTACGCGCTGGGCGCGCTGCTGTACCAGATGCTCACGGGACGGGCGCCCTTCGACCTGGATCGCCTGACGCCGGCGCAGGCGGAGCGGCGGATCGTGGAGACGACGCCCTCGCCACCGTCCGGGGACGCGGCTCTTTCGACGCTGGATCGCACCAGCGCGGCGGACCTGGACGTGCTCTGCGCCACGGCCATGCACCACGATCCGGAGCGACGCTACTCCTCCGTGGAGGCGCTCATCCGCGACGTGGACCACTTCCGCGCGGGCGAAGCGCTGGAGGCCCGTCCGGATACCGTGGGCTACCGGCTGCGCAAGTTCGCGCGCCGGCGGGCCCGGGAGCTGGCGGTGGCCGGCGCCGTGGTCCTGGGGCTGGCGGGGACGGTGAGCTACTACACGCTGCGGCTGGCCCAGGCCCGTGACCGCGCGGTGGCGGAGGCGGAGCGCACGCGCAGGATCCAGACGTTCACCCAGAACCTGTTCGCGGGCGGCGACGACGCGGTGGGTCCCTCCGATACCCTGCGCGTGCTCACCTTGTTGGCGCGCGGGGTCCAGGAAGCGCGACTGCTGGCAGACGACCCGGCCCAGCAGGCAGAGATGTATCTGACGCTCGGAACCATCCACGCGCAGCTGGGCCGCTATGCCGAGGCCGACACGCTGCTGCAGGCCGCGCTGTCGTGGTGGAGGGAACGCGCGGACGCGGAGAGCACTGCCGAGGCGCTGACCGTGCTCGGGGACCTGCGCACCCTCGAAGGCGCGTACGACGAGGCCGACACGTTGTTGGCCGAGGCGCTGCGGCTGCGGCAGGCGCAGGGCGTGCCGGATCCCGTGCGCGTCGCGCTCACCCGGGCAGCCCTGGGTCGAGCGCTGGAGGGGCGGGGCGAATACGACGCAGCGATCGCCCACCTGGACGATGCGGTGGCAACTTTGGAGCGCCTGGCGCCGTCCAGCCCGGACCTCTCGGACGCGCTGGGCGCGCTCGCCAACACCCACTTCTATGCGGGCGACCTCGATGCGTCGGATTCGGTCAACCTGCGCGCGCTGGCCCTCGATCGGCGCCTGCACGGGGAGCGACATCCCACCGTGGCGGATGGGCTGATCAACCTGGCCGTGGCGGAGTTCCAGCGCGGACGCTACGCGGAGGGGGAGCCCCTGCTGCGCGATGCCGTCGGCATCTTCGAGAGCTATCACGGACCCGAGCACCCGCAGACCGCATCGGCGCTGCGCATGCTCGGCCAGAACCTCATCTACCAGGGGCGCCTGGGCGAAGCCGAGCCCCTGCTACGGCGTGCGCTCGCGGTGGGCGAGCGCGCGCTGCCCGCGAATCACCCCCGCCTGGCCAACACCCTCGGAGACCTGGCCTACATCGATCTGCAGAACGGCCGCTACGACGAGGCCGTGGCCTCCTACCGCCGCATCGTCGACATCTACCGGGCCACGAACGGAGAGCGGCACTACTTCGTGGCGATCGGGCTGTCCAACCTGGCGAACGCCCTCATGGAAGGCGGTCGCCATGCGGAAGCGGCGGAGATGTTCAGCGACGTGGTGCAGCGCATGACGGAGACACGCGGCGCCGACCACCTCGACACCGGCATCGCCCGCATCAAGCTCGGGCACGCCCTCCTGGGGCTGGCGCGCGTGGACAGCGCGGAGGTCGAGCTCCGGGCCGGATACGACCTGGTGTCCGCCGCGTCGGCGCCGACCGTCTCCTGGCTCCGCGCGGCCCGGCGCGATCTGGTGGACGTGTATACCGCCCTGGGACGCCCCGACGAGGCGGAGCGCTTCCGCGCGGAGCAGGCGCAGCTGGACGCCGCCGCCGCGAACGCTGCGAACGGGAGTGGGGGGTAGCGCGCCGGCGGAGTGAGGGCTCCGGACCGGACCTGCATCCCCCCCGACTCCCGTTCGCCTACGACGTCACGGACACCGCCAGCCCGCACATCTGACCCACGTAGCTGAAGGACGAGCTGCTCTGGCTCCCCTGCACCGTGGTGGCCGACTGCATCTGGATGGAGACCGAGCACTGGCCGGAGCGGCTTCCCGAGCTCCAGGAGAAGCTGCCGGACCAGTCGCCGTCCCAGGTGGTGTGGGAGCTGCTGAGGGTGGTCCCCCCCGTCAGCGCCCGCAGATCGATGTCGCCGCCCAGGTCGATGTCGAAGGACAGGCCGGGCGACGCGTCGAACGTCCACACCCGGCCCTGCGAGTCGCGGGTGGCGCAGGACTGGTAGCGCGTCTCCACCTCCAGGTGGCCACCCCACGTGGACTGGGCGCTGTACAGCGTGTCGGGGTGGTGGTTGACCCGGGTGTCGGTGACGATGCGCATCGAGTCCGCATTGGCCACCTCCACGCTCCCGCCCGCGGGACAGGCCGCGGACGCCTGCGAGGTGTCCGCAAGGATGGTGACCTGCGGCACGGCGGCCGGTCCGCCCCGGGCCCCGGCGGTGGGGCTCGGAGCCGATGGGGACGGCGTGTAGATGGACAGCAGCATGCTCATGACCACCGCGGCCTCCGCCTGGCTGAGGTCGTTGGCCTCGGGGTCGGTCCCACCGGAGTCGCCTCCACAAGCGGCCAGCACCGCGACCACACCCGCACAGGCCACCCACCGCCACCGCCCCCAGGTGCTGCGTTCCACCGCTCCCCTGCCTGCCATCCGTCCGCTCCCGCTCGAGACGTGGGGCCGACGTGACGCCGGACCCGCCACCGCGCTGTACGCAAACGCGGGGGGGAATCCGTCATGGGCGACGGCCCGGGCTACGCTCTCTCCGCCCGGTACACCCGGTAGCGGCCGTCGTCCGCCAGCACCTGATGCGCTCCGAAGGCGCGATCGAGCGCGTCCTGGACGGGCAGGAAGCGGTTGCACACCAGGGTGAGCGTCCCGCCCGCCGTCAGGCGGGCAGGGGCGTCCCGGACGAGGCGCTCGGTGATGGTGTGGTCGGTGTCCACGCCGCGGTGGAACGGCGGATTGGACACGATGCTGGTGAAGACGCCGTCGGACGGGAACACGTCTGCGGGTTCGACCCGCACATCGACGCCGTTCAGGGCCGCCGTGCGGCGGGCCGCCACCACGGCGAACGCATCGGCATCCACCAGTGTGGCCGCGGAGGTGCCCTGGAGTGCGTACCAGACCCCGAGCACGCCCGCGCCACACCCCACGTCCAGCAGGGGGCCGGTCAGCCGGGGGCAGGCCTGCAGCAGCAGGCGGGTGCCGTCGTCCAGGCGCCCGTGGCTGAAGACGCCCGGCAGGGACGCCACGGTCAGGGACACTTCCCCGGGCGTGAGCGTCCACGAGGTGATCCAGGCGTCGACGTCGGGAGCGGATCCTCCCCGTGCCCGGGCCATGAGCAGCCGCGCGTGCCTGCCCACTTCGGTGCGGTCGGGCTCGGCCACCGCCCGCAGATCGTCCGCCGCCGACTCGATGCCGGTCCGGCGCGCGCCCACCACCCACAGCGGCGCCCCCGGCGGGAGCGCGCCGGCCACGAGTGCGAGCATCATGCGGATCCGCTCGCGGCCCTTGGGCAGGAAGACGAGCGCGGCCTCCGCATCCAGGTCCGGAGCCGGGGCCACGCCGAAGTGGGCCGCGCGGCGCTCCGCAACCAGGGCGGCGTGCGTGGGCCAGTGCGTCGAGTGCCACAGCGCCTCGTCCACGCCGAGGCGACCGGCCGCGGCGCCGGAGGGCACATCCACGACCAGGAGCCGGCGCCCCGCCAGCTCGGGCAGCCAACGCGCAGCCAGCGCGACCGGGTCCGCCTCAACCCGCGCCAGGATCCACCTCCCGCACGTCGGGCTCGGCCGGCGGAGACGGCAGCCCCATCCGCGCGTAGGCGGCCGCCACCTCCGCGTCGTCCAGACGCCGCAGATGCGCTCCGCGCAGGTCCTCCAGGCGGAAGTCCCCGTATGCGATGCGGCGCAGCTCCGTGACGTGCGCGCCGGCAGCCGCGAAGAGCCGTCGCACCTCGTGGTACTTGCCCTCCGTCAAGACGACGTCCCAGACGCCTTCCTCCACCGGCTCGATCCCCGTGGGCCGCGGGCGGTGTCCGTCCGCAAGCGCGAGCTCGCCTTCCCGCAGCGCAGCGAGCGCCGCTTCGTCCGGCTGGCCCTGCAGGACGGCCCGGTACACGCGGGGCACGGCACGCTTGGGGTGGGTCAGGCGCTGCACGACGCCCCCGTCCGCAGTCAGGAGCAGCAGCCCGCTCGTGGCGCGGTCCAACCGGCCCACCGGGTGGACCCGGGAGCGCAGCGCGTGCGGGAGCCCATCGAACACCGTGGGAGCGCCGTGCTCGTTCCGGCGTGAGGTCACGGCCCCGACCGGCTTGTCCAGGAGAACCAGCGGAGGGAGCGCCGCGCGAGCCTCGATCACGACGCCCTCGAACTCGAGGCGCTGCCACCGCCCATCGAGCACGAGCGCGGTCTCGAGGGGCACGCGCCGCTCCCCCAGGTGCGCCCAGCCGCGATGACGACGCAGCCGGCTGCCGGTCCACCGGCCGGTCCGCGCAAACAGCTCGCGCACACGCACGGTGATCGCGCAGGCGGGATTCGCGTCCGCGGTCAGCGTCCCCCCTCCGGTGCTCGTGCCCCGGGCGGGTGCGCCCATCCGTCCCTCGCGGCTCGCGCCCCGCACCCGGGCTCGGCCCCCTGGGCCACACTGTGCATGCTCGTCTTGCTCGATCTGCGGAAGAGGCGCGGCGCGGGCGACGCGCCAGCGCGGCCCAAGCTCGTCGGCGGCGCGGCCGACTGTCAACGCGCCGCTCGGTCGTGCTCGCGGCCACCGGCCGGTGCCGCGCGCGCGTCCGGCGTCCCGCCGCGAGGCCCGTGCGATTGCCGCTCCCGGCACGCCCGTTCATGTTGGGCACCCGTCCACCACCTCCTCCGTCCTTCCGACCGACGCGCCATGAACCCGCTGCTCCTGACCGCGCTCCTGCTGCTTCCCCAGGTCGACACGCTCCCCGTCCCGGACGCCTACCGCGCCGCGTTGGAGGCCGGGACCCGGACCCGCACGGGCGCGCCCGGTCCGGCCTACTGGACCAACACGGTGGAGTACGCGATCGAGACTGCCATCGACCCGGCATCCGCGCGCGTGAGCGGCAGCGAGGTGATCACGTACCACAACCGCTCGCCCCAGGAGCTGCGCCAGGTCGCGCTCAACCTGGGCCAGAACGTCTTCGCGCCCGGCAACCCGCGGAACCGCAGCGTCCCGGTGACGGGCGGCTTCGCGCTCGGGCGCATCGTGCTGCAGGGCACGCCGGTGACCCACCTCCCGTTCAATCCCAGCGTCGGCACCACCCACCTGCTGCTGCCCCTGCGGGAGGCCGTGCCGCCCGGCGGCAGCGTCCAGGTCGAGATCGACTGGAGCTTCGAGGTGCCGGAAGGCACGTTCCGGATGGGGCGCGAGGGACGCGAGGTCTACTACCTGGCGCAGTGGTATCCGCAGATCGCCGTGTACGACGATCTGCACGGGTGGGCTCGGGCTCCCTACCTGGGCGACGGCGAGTTCTACCTGGACTACGGCACCTTCGACGTGCGCATCTCCGCTCCGGTGGGCTGGTTGGTGAGCGCCAGCGGCGAGCTGCAGAACCCCGACGAGGTGCTGACGGCCTCGGCGCGGGCGCGGCTGGCGGATCTCGCACCGGACGCGATCACACAGGTGGTCACGCGCGACGATCGCGACCAGGGCCGCATGACGGCTTCGTCCCCCACGGGCACCCTGACCTGGCACTACCGCGCCGAGGACGTGCGCGACTTCGCCTGGGGCACGTCGGACCGCTACGTCTGGGATGCGACGCTGGCGTCGTGGACCGGTCCGGACGGACAACCCGGTTCGTCGCGGATCCACACGTTCTACCGGCCCGAGCAGCCGCAGTGGGACCACTCCGCCGAGTATGCCCGCCACGCCATCGAGAACCACTCCTACTGGTATTCCTATCCCTGGCCCCAGATGACCGTGAACGAGGGCGTGATCGGGGGCGGGATGGAGTATCCGATGATCACGATCATCGGCGGGGGGCGCACGCCCGAGTCGCTCTACGGCGTGATCGCGCACGAGCTCGGCCACATGTGGTGGCCGATGGTCGTGGGCACCAACGAGAAGGCCCACGCCTGGATGGACGAGGGGCTGGCTTCGTTCGCGGAGGACCGCACCGCGCCCATGCTCTTCCCCGAGCTGGACGCCGGCCTCAACACGATGAACGGCTACCTGCGCGTCGCCGGGCAGGACGTCGAGACCGAGTCCATGCGCCCCGCCGACCTCTACGGCCCGTTCGGCAACCGGGGGCTGGCCAGCTACGGCAAGCCGGCCACGGGGTTCCGGATGCTGCGGTTCATCCTGGGCCCGGAGACGTTCGATCGCGCGTTGCGCGAGTACACGCGGCGATGGGCGTTCAAGCACCCGCACCCGCTCGACCTGTTCTGGACCTTCGAGGACGTGAGCGGGCAGGACCTCGACTGGTTCTTCCAGCCGTGGATGTACACGACGCGCGTGATCGACCAGGCCGTCGCGTCCGTCGAGACCCGTGACGGCCGCGCGCGCGTGGTGCTGGAGGACCGCGGCGAGATCCCGATGCCCGTCCACCTGGTGCTGGAGACGGGGGAGGGACGGGCACCGGTGGTGGTCGACGCACCGGTGGGACGGTGGGAGGCGGGGCGGCTCACCCTGGACGTGGCGGTCCCGGCTCCCGTGACCCGCGCCGTGCTCGATCCCGAGCAGTGGCTGGCGGACGTCAATCGCGCCAACAACACCTGGGTGGCGCGCTGAGCGGGACGAGGATCGCGGCGGGTCGCGGCGCCTCAGGAGGCCGGTTCGGTTCCCCTCGTCCGCTCGCGCGCGAAGCACCAGCGCGCAGCCAGGGTGCCCCGGTCGTCCAGGCGCCAGGTCGCCCGACCGCCCGACGCCGCCAGGGCCGCGAGCAGCCCCTCACGCTCCGGGGGCAGGGCGTCGATCATGAAGGTCCACGCGCAGGGGTCGGCCGCGGTGCGGATGCGCGCCGCCTCGGTGCGCGCCCAGTCGGGATCGAGCGACGTCACCGGGTGCTGGTCCCGCTCGCGCATGGCGCTCGAGCGCGCCAGCAACACGGGCCCACCTCCGTCCCGCCACGTGAGCAGGGGCTCGGTCTGCGCGTCCACGGGTCGCATCACCGAGTCGTTGCGATAGAGCGGCCCGCCGGGCGAGGACGCGAGCAGCAGCGCCCGTAGCGCGGCTCCGTCCTCGGGTGTGCGCACGCGCTCCGCGAGGTACTCCGCCGAACCGCGGACGTGCACCCAGACGGGCTCGTCCGGCTTCCGCTGATGGTCGAGCTCGGCCAGCACGCGATCGGCGATCCGATCGTGGGCCGGCGAATGCGACTGGTAGTACGCCCAGCGGGCCCGGGGCCCGAACGCCACCGCCCACAGGAGCAGCACGACCGCGGGGGTCACCCACCCCGTGCGGCGCGGGAGCAGCAGGAAGACCCCGGCGGCCAACAGCACCGTGTACGACGGCAGGATCCACATCCACAGCCGAGGCGCCATCGGGAACCGATGGGCCGCCGAGGCCGCGAGGCCGGCCAGCACGGGCACCAGCATCGCGAGGAGCAGGGCGCGCTGTCCGCGGCGCCACAGGTGCACCACACCGGCACCGACGAGGACGACGGCGCCGGGAATCAGCCAGGGGGCCCGGACATCGCGTAGCCCGGGCGGAGGCACGAACGCGAGCTCGGCATAGAAGGCCAGGAAGCGCTGGACGTACCCGTCCGCGAGGCCGCGAAAGGCGAAGGAGCCCTCCCAGTAGTGCAGGGACCATGCGGTCTGGCTCGGGTTCTTCGTGAACAGGAAGGTGAGGCCGCTGCCCAGCAGCCAAGCCGCCGCGGCCGTCCAGACGGTCCGCTCCCGCAGGGCGCCGCGCCCGTGGTGGACGACCAGGGCGCAGAGAACGCCCGCGCCGCAGAAGATCGCCGGAAGGGAGACCAGGGGCAGGAGGAACAGCGCCAGCGGAAGGGACCACCGCTCCCGGTGCCCGGACAGCACGCGGGCCGTCAACCACAGCAGCAGGGCGGCTGCGAAGATGTCGACGATGTACGGCTTCACTTCATTGCTGTACCGGATCAACCAGGGCATCGGGGCCAGCACCGCCAGCACGAGAAGCGGCGCACCCCTCCCCACCAGCATACGCGCCAACGACACCATGATGAACAGCAGCAGGATGCCGGTGACCAACGACACGGTACGCAGGCTGGTCTCCGAGGGACCGGTGAGCAGGAAGCTCCCCCGCACCAGCGCCAGGTAGAGCGGCGGCGCCACCTGGGCCAGGTCCAGGTCGCGGAACAGATCCGTGAAGCCGCGCGACATCACGTTGAGTGCGAGCGATGCCTCGTCCACCCAGAACGAGCGCCGCTCCAGCGCATCGGCCAGACGGAAGCCGATCCCGAGGGCCAGCGTGAGGAGCGTCGCGAGCCGGAGAGGGTCGATCCCGGCGGGGGGGCGCAGTCGCGGGCGCTCGTTCCCCGCCATGGGCTCTTCGGATCCCGTCACCGCAGGGCGCGCTCCCGGCTCCGGCGGCGTGGGGGGTTCGCGGGCGCGGACGCGCCTGCGACCGGGGACGGCTCCGCCACTGCCGGGTGGGCGGACCCGCGCCGGCGTTGCAGCGCTCGTGCCAGACGCCGCAGCGCCAGGGCCAGCCCCGTCCACACCAGGACGACGCTGGCCAGGCTCACCAGGCCCGCCACCGTCTGACCCACCACCCCCCAGTACTCGCCGGTATGCGCGAAGCGCAGGAAGGAGCGCGCCCGCCGGCCCGGGCTTCCGTCCGCGAACCCGGTCTCGGAGAGGATCCGCCCGGTGCTGGCCTGCACGTGGACCGTGCGCGCCAGCGACGGCTGACCTCGGGCCCCGGTGGACAACCGGACGTCGATGGACTCCCGGGCGGGCCCCGCGGGCACCGGGAGCGTGAGGGTCCGCCAGGTCGGCTCATGGGCGATGGCGGCCTGGAAGGCGCGATCCAGCGCCTCGCCTTCCGCCTCCGCCCCGGCGGCCGGCGCCTCGCCGTCCCGGTGGAGCTGCGGGTCGACTGCGCGCGCGGAGCCCGGCGCGCGGGCCGGGGCGGGAGCCGAACGGCCGGGGGGCTCCTCCCCGAGCGCCCGGTACACCAGGTCGCCCGCCCAGCGATAGGAGATGACCGCCCCCGACGCCACGATCAGGACCAGGGGCACGGCCGACCAGATGCCCAGGACGTGATGCCAGTTGAAGTCGCGGGCCTTGCCGCGCAGCCCACGACGGAACCAGAGGACCGCTCGGACGTGCTGCCAGCTCCAGCGCCGCGGGAGCCACAGCACCATCCCGCTCAGGACCAGGAACAGGAAGGCCAGGTTGCAGGCGCCCGTCAGCGCCCGCCCCAGCGCGCGGCCGTCCCCCTCCTGCCCCAGCCAGCGATGCCACGCGCGCAAGCGCCCCACCCACTCCGCGGTCGCAGGCGCCGCGGTCCCGAGCACCGCGCCCGTGTAGGGGTCCAGATAGAGGCGGTCCGCCCCGGCACGCGCGACCACCGGCGCGTCCTCCCGCCGCTGGAACGCCAGGGTCGTGGGCTCGAAGGCTCCGAACGCGGAGGCTCCGCCGAGGCGCGCCCGCTCGAGCAGCGCGGCCGGACTCAGGGGTTGGGCGGGCGTGGATACCGGAAAGGCGCGGCGCTCCGCCCACTCCACCCACTGGGCTTCGTAGGTCAGGGCGACGCCCGTGACGGACATGACCAGCACCACCGACCCCGCCACCACGCCCGCCGCCAGGTGCAACCAGAAGAGGATCCTGCGCACGCCCACCGCCCCGTTCGAATACGAGATTGAGAACTGTTCTCAACGACGGCGGGGAGTCTAGGGCGGTCCAGGCCCGAGCGCAATGGAGTCCACGGCGGACGCGCGCACCGCCGCGGGGATGAGCGGAGAGCGGGACGGAACGGGCGGCTCAGCGCCCCGCGCCCAGCTCCGTCCGCACGCGCGGCGCCACCTGCGTGCCCAGCAGCTCGATCGCGTGGAGGACCTGGGCATGGGCCATCGGGCCCACCGTGAGCTGCAGGAGGAAGCGGTCGTGGCGGAAGAGCGCGTGCTGATGGAGGATCTTCTCCACCACGGCGTCCGGATCCCCTACGAAGAGCGCGCCCCCCAGGGTGCACTCCGATTCGAAGTGGGCGCGGGTGATGGGCGGCCAGCCCCGCTCCCGCCCGATCCGGTTCATGGTCTCGGCGAAGGGCGGATACGCGGTGGTCCGGGCCTCGTCCGCGGAGTCGGCCAGGAAGCCGTGGGCGTTGATGCCGACCTTCAGGGAGGCGGGGGGATGTCCGGCCCGCGCACCCGCCTGACGGTAGAGTTCCACCACCGGCCGGAAGCGCTCGGCCGCGCCACCGATGATGGCCAACGCCAGCGGGAGACCCAGCGTCCCGGCGCGCGCCACCGAGGCGGGGGTGCCCCCCACGGCGATCCAGATCGGCAGCGGGTCCTGCTCCGGACGCGGGTACACGGCCTGCCCGGCGAGCGGGGCCCGGTGCCGACCCTGCCAGCGCACGGGCCCTTCCTGCCGCAGACGCAGGAGCAGGTCCAGCTTCTCGCTGAAGAGCGCATCGTAGTCGCCCAGATCGTAGCCGAAGAGCGGGAACGACTCCGTGAAGGAGCCCCGTCCCACCATGATCTCCGCGCGGCCACCCGACAGCAGGTCCAGCGTCGCGTACTGCTGGAAGACCCGGACCGGATCGTCGGAGCTCAACACGGTGACGGCCGGCGTCAACCGGATGCGACGCGTGCGCGCCGCGCCCGCCGCCAGGACCACCGCCGGAGCCGAGACGGCGTAGTCCGGCCGGTGGTGCTCGCCGACGCCGTAGACGTCGAGCCCCACCCGGTCGGCGAGCTCGATCTCCTCGACCAGCTCGCGCAGCCGACGGCCGGGGTCGACCGGCTGACCCGTATCCGGGTCCAGACGGACCTCGCCGAAGGTGTAGATGCCGATCTCCATGGGGCGGTCCTGGCCGGGGTGGGAGGGAGGATCCGTACGATGGACCCGGGTCGGGCCCCCGACCAGGGCGGGCCGGCGCTGCGCCCGGGTCCTCCCCCTCCGACCTTGCCCCCGGCCCGGGTCCGTGATAGGCGTATCGGCCTCCCGATCCCCGTGCAGAGAGGTCTCCATGTCCCGGTTCCGCTCCCGTCCCGCACCCGCTCGTGCGCCGTCCGGCAGCCTGGTGCTCCTGCTGGTGCTGGCCGCCTGCGGCGGGGAGCCCGCCCCCGCGACCGACGCCACCCTGTACGAGGGGGCACGCCTGATCGTGGGAGACGGCACCGTGCTCGACAACGCCGCCTTCGTGGTCGAGGACGGTCGCTTCACGCTGGTGGGCCAGGCCGGCGCGGTGGACGTGCCCGCCGGCACCCCCCGGATCGACCTGGCGGGCAAGACCGTGATGCCCGCGCTCGTCAACGCGCACGTGCATCTGCCCACGGACCGCGCCGAGCGCGCCACGCTGCTGCAGCACATGGCGTACTACGGCGCCGGGATGGCCGTCAGCCTGGGCCTGGACGACGGCGACCTCGGCTACGTGATGCGCGACGAGGTCGTGCCCGACGGCGCCCGCTCCCTGACCGCCGGGCGCGGCATCACCTCCCCCGAACCGGGTCGCACCGAGGTGCCGTACTGGGTCACGTCGGAGGAGGAGGCGCGGGCCGCCGTGCGCGAGCTGGCGACGCAGCGTCCCGACTTCGTCAAGATCTGGGTGGACGATCGCGGCGGGCAGTACGAGCGACTGTCCGAGACGCTGTACACGGCGGTGATCGACGAGGCCCACGCGCAGGGGCTCCGCGTGATCGCGCACGTCTTCTCACTGGAGGACGGCAAGGGTCTGCTGCGCGCCGGCATCGACGCCTTCGCACACGGCATCCGCGACCAGGACGTGGACGACGAGCTGGTCGCGTTGTGGCAGGAGCGTCCGAACGTGGTGCTGGTGCCCAACCTTCCCGACCCGGGCGTGGCCCAGGACCTCTCGTGGCTCTCGGGGACGGTGCCCGCGGCCGAGCTGGAGCGGATGCAGGCGAACGCCACCGACCGACCCCAGGCGCAGGCGTCGTTCGGCATCCAGGCGCGAAACCTGGTGCGGCTGCATCAGGCCGGCATCCCCATCGCGTTCGGCACGGACGGCAGCTCGCCGTGGGCCGTCCACCAGGAGCTCGAGGACATGGTGCGGGCCGGCATGCCCGCGGCCGACGTGTTGGCCGCGGCGACCGGCGGGGCCGCCGCGCTGCTGCAGCGCACGGACATCGGGGTGATCGAGTCCGGCCGCAGCGCCGACTTCCTGGTGCTGGACGGCGATCCGACCGCCGACATCACGGTCACGCGCCGGATCGACTCCGTCTACCTGCGGGGGACGGCGGTCGATCGCGAGGCGCTGGCCACACGCCTGAAGGGCGCCGCGGCGCAGTAGGTCGGGCCCGGCTGCGTGCGGGGCCCCGCGCCGGGGCCCCCACGCGCCGTCGTCAGCTCGCTTCGATGAGCGCGGTGGTCGCGCGCATGCGCGCGGTCAGGCGCTCCACGGCGCCGAGATAGCGCGCCTCCCACTCCGGCACGTCGCCCGGATCGTCGGTCTCGATCTCGTAGCGCAGACCCGGCAGCATCCACGAAGCATACCCGCTGAACGGGTCCGGCGAGACGTACAGGGAACGGCTCCAGGGCCGATCCTGCAGCCCGCGCTCGTCCAGCCATGCCTTCTCCAGGCCGATGAAGGCCTGATTGATGCGCGCCGCCTCCTCCGGCGACACCGGTCCACGCGCGGTGCGCTCCGCGCGCGCCCGATCCAGCGCGCGCGCCGCGTCCTCCAACCCGCGCGTGGCCGCCACCAGCCCATCCAGATCCACCCGCACACGCCTGCGCTCGGCGGCGCTGAGCAGGGTGTCCACGTGCGTGCGCGTGTCGGTCGCGTAGCGCACGACGTCGTAGGGCAGCAGGTCCGCGTTGGCGAAGCGTAGAGCCACGAGCCCGTCCGCCCGGGCCAGCATGGGACCGAACACGAACTCGGTGTCCCCGAAGCGCTCGAACCAGGCGAAGCTGTCGTAGTTGGAGTGGTAGATCCCGCTGCGCCCGCCCGTGCTGAGCCCGGCAGAGGGGATCCCCGCGTGCGTGTAGAAGGCCACGTGGTCGGATCCTCCCCCGAGGTTGCCCAGCTCGGGGCTACCGCCTTCGGTCTGCGCGGCCCACCAGTCCCAGATGCTGCCTTCGGTGCCCGGATACTCCACCGAGCGGATCGCGTCCAGGATGGGCTGCTTGAGCGAGGGCGAGGAGGCCCCGCCGAAGAACGGACCGGACACCGCCCCGTCCGCGTTGATGTACGCCACGGCACCCCGCGTCAGCTCCGGCAGGAACTCCTCCACCCATTCGGTCGAGCCGATGATGCCGTACTCCTCCGCGTCCCAGTGCGCGATCAGGATCGAGCGCCGCGGCCGGCATCCCTCGTCCGCGAGCTGGCCCAACGCCTCGGCCAACGTGAGCAGCATGGCGGTACCGCCGTTCGGATCGGTGGCGCCGAATCCCCAGGGATCGTAGTGGGATCCCAGCACGAACCATTCGTCCGGGAACTCCGCCCCCTCGAGCGTGCCCACCACGTTGATCGCGCGCGTGAGCGCTTTGGGCTGGTTCACCCGCACACGCACCGTGAGCGCCGCGCCGCCCGTCACGCGGTACGGCAGGTCCAACCCGCCCTGCCATTCGGCCGGCGCCTCCGGTCCAGCCATGCGCGAGAGGATCTCGGCCGCCGCGGTGTAGCCGATGGGCAGCACCGGGATCGTGTGCAGATCCACCTCCGACGGATCGAGGCGCTCCACCTGCCGCTCGCCGTCGAGCGGCAGCGCCGGCTCGAAGGGCGTCAGCGGGTCTCCGGTCCAGGGCAACGTCAGCACCGAGCCACGCTGGATGATGTCGCCGTTGAGCATCGGGCCTTCCGGATAGGGATCGACCTCCTCGTCCGGCGCGTCGTTGAACATGATCACGCCGGCCGCTCCGCGGTCCTCCGCGAACAGCACCTTGTAGCCGCGGAAATTCCCGCCGTAGCGCGCGACGACCACCTTCCCCTCCAACGAGATCCCCATCGAGTCGAGCGCTTCGTAGTCCTCACGCCGACCGTAGTTGGCATAGACCACCTCGCCCGTCACGTCGCCGCTGCCCGAGAAGGCGTTCCAGCCGTTCAGCAGGTCGGGATGCCCGGAGAAGCGATCCTCCGTCAGCGCGGGCTCCCGATTGGAGAGCCGCAGGGCCACCGGGGTGACGATGTGGACCTCCACGTCGTCGGTGAGCTGCGGCAGGTAGACGTCGTAGGGATGCTCGCGCACCGTGAAGCCCGCGGCTTTCATGACCCGTCCCAGGTAGTGGGCCACCTCCACCTGCGCGGCCGACCCGGTCGGGTGCGGCGTGGACGTGATCAGCCGCAGGTGCTCGCGGAACGACGCCGGGGACGGCAGCTCCAGGAAGCGGGCCTCGCACCAGGCCTGACGGGCCGCGCTCGTGGCGGAGAATCCCACGGGGACGGGCACCTCCAGGGTCTGCTGGGCCGAGGCCGGGCCCGCGAGGAGGGGACCCAACAGGAGACAGGCACGGACGGTCCTTCCGGTCATGGACGACACCTCGGGCAGGGCAATGGATCGGCGGGCCTCGCGGGGGCCGGGCGCCCGACGGTAGGCGCCGCCCGACGCGTGGGCAACCGGCGCCGGGGCCCCCTCCTCCGGCGCCGGCACGTGACCTGCACGCGGACGGCGCATGCGTGCCGCCCTCCGCACCGCGACGGACCTCGTGCTGCTCTTCGGGGCCGCGCTGCTCGTGCGCATCCCCCAGCTCCTCGGCGACGGTCGTCTCCTCGACGGCGACGAGGCCATCGTCGGCCTCATGGCCCGGCGGCTGTTGGTGGCCGGCGAGGCGCCGCTGGTCTTCTGGGGCCAGCGCTACGGGCTGTCGGTCGTGGAGGCCGGAGCGGTGTCCGGGAGCTACGGGGTCCTGGGGTACGGCGACCTGGCCGTGCGCGTAGGCAGTCTCGTCGTCTTCGCGCTCGGCGCGTTCTGCTTCCTGCGCGCCCTGCTCCGCCTGGACCCGCCCCGGCCGGGACGCGCCCGCGTCCTCGCGCTCCTCCTCGTCACCGCCCCGGCCTGGGGGGTGTGGGCGCTGAAGGCGCGCGGGGGCTACGGCACCGCGCTGGCCGCCACCTTCCTGGCCCTGTACCTCGGGCTCGTGGCCGCCGAGCGTCGTCGCGCCCTCTGGCCCTTCCTGGCCGGCGCGGCCGTGGGGCTGGCCGGCGCCGCCCAACCGCTCTGGCTGCCGGGCGCCGCGCTCCTCACGGCGGCGGCGCTGGGCGGACGGTCCGCGCCGCGTTCCCTGGGCGCGGCCGGGCTCGGCGTGCTCGCCGTGGCCGCGCTCGTGGTGTGGGGCACGCCCGCCGGCGCCCCGGCCCACGCGGTCGGCGCGGGGTTGGGCGGCGTGGCGCACGCCCTCGGCCGCCTCCCCGCCCTCCTGCTCGGCGCGCTCACCAACACGTTCTATCTGGAGCTCACGTGGCCGGCGGCCTGGCCGGCGCTGGGGTGGGCCCTGCTGTTCCTGGGGGCGCTCGCCTGGGGGGCGGTACACCACCTCCGCGCGGTGACCCATCATCCCGCGGGCGTCCCGCCCTCCGCGCGCCACCGGGTCGCCTCCGCGGCGCTCCTCGCGTCGGCGCTGAGCCTGCTTCCCGTGCTGCTCCTGGAGCGGCCGGGCGCGCGCTACCTGTTGCCGTTCTTCGGCTACGGTCTGGTGTTCCTGGCCACGCTCGACCTGGACGCGCGCCGCGCCGCGCGTGCCCTGACCGTCCTGCTGGGCCTCACGGGCGCGCTCGCCGTGTCGGCGCGAACGGGCTGGCTGCCCCCGCGGTCTGCCGACCTCCCGGCCGAGCGCACCCTGCTGCTGGAGGCGGTGGACACCCTGCGCGCGCGGGGGGCCACGGAGGTGTTGAGCGCGGGCCCGCTGCTGCAGTGGCAGGTGATGTTCTACAGCGCGGAAGCGGTGCGGGCCCGCTTCCGCTTCCGTCAGGACCGCTACCCGCCGTACGCGCAGGACGTCAACGCGGCGTGGGCCGCGAACGGCGTTCCCGCGATCCTGGGCACCCCCGGGGATTTCTCCCGGCTCGAAGCCCATGGGCTCGCCCAGCGCGTGCGCTGGATCAACCCACGCTACGGGCTGGTGCCGCGCGGCGACTCGGCCGTGGCGCGCGCGCTCGGGTTCGAAGCACCCTGACGCGGATCCCGCGCCCCGTCCGCGCGGGGTGTCGCGCCGGCTAGCGCGGCGCGGCGGCCACCGCCGCCCCGCTCCCGCGCGGATCGGCCACACCGATGGCCTCCCGGCTCGCCGGGTCCCACCGGATGGCGGACACGTTGGCGACGCTCTCGCCGAGCCGGTTCCGCACCTCGTATCCGAAGGCCTGGAGCTGGGCCTGGATCTCCGCCGGCCACTCCGCCTCCAGGAACACCACGCCGGGCTCACCCGGCTCGATGTGCAGGCGCGGTGCGGCCATCGCGGCCTCGAAGTCCAGGCCGTGGTCGATGGTGCGCGACAGCACCTGCACGATGGCGGACAGGATGCGCCGCGAACCCGACGCGCCGATCACCATCGCCAGCTCGCCGTCCGGCCCCACCACCAGGGACGGCGACTGCCGCGAGGACGCCCGGTCGCCCGGGCCCAGCGCGCGGATGCCGGAGGAGGCCGCCGTGCCGGTCAGGTAGCCCATGGTGGCCGAATAGGCGAACCCCAGCCCGGGCGCGGCGACGCGGGAGCCCATCGTAGGTCCGAGCGACTGCGTGAGCGACACCGCTCGACCCTCGGCGTCGACGACGGACAGATGGGTCGTGTGTCCATCGGGGAAGACGCCCTCCCGCGCCGGAGCCGCGGGCGCGTCGGCCACGGCGGTGGGGACGCGGATGCCGGCGGCCCGCTGCCGCAGGCGCGCCGGGTCGAGCAGCCACGCCATCCGCTCGGGGCGCGGGAAGGTCTCGGCCGGTCCCATGTCGGCCAGGTCCACGAGACGGTCCTCGAACCCGAACAGGAGCGCTTGCGTGAGCGTGGCCGCCCACGGGAAGCCGAAGGCCAGCGGTTCGGGCGCGGCGATCTCCATCATCGTCAGCTGGGCCTGCACGTTGGCGCCGCCGGCCGGCAGGTAGGTGCCGACGATCCGGTAGCCCCGGTAGTCCGTCTGCGCGATGAGCGCGTCCTGCGTGCGGTACGCCTCCAGGTCCGCCTTGGTGACGTAGCCTCCGTGGGCGGCCATGTCCTCGGCGATCCGGTCGGCGATCCAGCCGTGGTAGAAGACGTCGGCGCCCTCCTCGCCGATGGCGCGCAGCGTAGCCGCCAGATCCGTCTGCACCCACCGCTCGCCCGCCGCGTACGGCGTCCCGTCGGGCTTGAGGAAATACGTGCGCGACCCGTCGTACAGGCGCAGGTCGTCCGCGACCCGCGCCAGCGCGGCGGCCTGGTCCTCCCCCAGCGGGAAGCCCTGCTCGGCCAGCGCCACGGCCGGCGCGATCACGGTGGCCAAGGGCAGCGAGCCGTGTCGGTCCAGCACGGTCGCCAGCGCGGCGACGGTGCCGGGAATGCCGATCATGCCGTAGCCGGACGTCAGATCGGCGCCGACCACCGTATCGGCCGGATAGGAGGCCGGCACCTGATTGGTGCCGTCGACCGCGTCGAGGGTGCCGTCCGGCTGGCGGACCAGCACCTGGGTGCGCCCTCCCAGGCCGGAGTTGCCCGGCTCGACGACCGTGAGCGCGAAGGCCGTGGCCACCGCGGCGTCCACCGCGTTCCCGCCGATGGAGAGGATGTGCGCGCCGGCTGCGCTGGCGAACGGCGCCTGGCTGACGACCACGCCGTGGGTGGAGCGGACGATCTGCTCGTGCGGAGGATCGCCGATCGCGAACGCCACACCGTCGGGTCGGACGGCACCCCCGGTCAGGGTGGCATCGTCGCTCGCGGGGCCGCAGGCGAGCGCGGTGAGGAAACCGAGTGGGACACAGCGGGCGAGCGACCGGCGCATGGGCAGCTCCCGAGGGAGTCCAACGGTGCGGAGTGGTACCGCGTACCCCCGTGATACCGCTCGAGGGGAGTGCCCGGCAAGCCCGTCGTCTTGGCGCCGGATGCGACGGTCCCTATTCTGCCGGCCATGCCCGCGGCATCCCACCCGACCCCCTGGGACGTGCTGGTCGTGGGCGGGGGCAACGCGGCGCTGTGCGCAGCCATGACGGCGCGCGCGGCCGGCGCGCGCGTGCTCCTGCTCGAGGCCGCCCCCCGACACTTCCGCGGCGGCAACAGCCGCCACACGCGGAACCTGCGCTACGTGCACGACGGTCCCACGGACGTCCTCACCGGACCCTACCCGGAGGACGAGTTCTGGGAGGACCTGCTGCGGGTGACGGGAGGGGAGACGGATGAGGCGCTCGCACGGCTCACCCTGGCCCGCTCCCGCGACCTCGGCCGCTGGATGGAGGCGCACGGCGCACGCTTCCAGGCCCCGCTCAAGGGGTCGCTCCAGCTCTCGCGCACCAACGCATTCTTCCTGGGAGGCGGCAAGGCGCTGCTGAACGCCTACTACCACACCGCCGAGCGCATGGGTGTGCAGATCCGCTATGACGCGGAGGTCGTGGATCTGGACATCGAGCGCGGCGCGCTGCGGTCGGTCGACGTGCTCCACGACGGCCGCACCGAGCGCATCCCGACCCGCACGCTCGTGGCGGCGAGCGGGGGCTTCCAGGCCAACGAGGAGTGGCTCCGCCGCGTGTGGGGCCCCGCCGCCGACAACTTCGTGATCCGAGGCACGCCCTACGACACCGGCCGGGTGCTCGAGACGCTGCTGGCCCACGGCGCCCGCGCCATCGGCGACCCCTCGCAGTGCCACGCCGTCGCCGTGGACGGGCGCGCGCCCCGCTTCGACGGCGGCATCGTGACCCGCCTCGACACCGTCCCGTTCGGCATCGCGGTCAACGCACGCGCCGAACGGTTCTACGACGAAGGCGAGGACGTCTGGCCCAAGCGCTACGCGATCTGGGGACGGCTCGTGGCGCAGCAGCCCGACCAGATCGCCTGGTCCATCGTCGACGACCGCACGGTGGGGCTGATGATGCCGTCCGCCTTCCCTCCGTTCGAGGCGCAGACCATCGAGGGTCTCGCCTGCGCGGTGGGACTGGATCCGGAGCGGCTCGCGCACACGGTGCGTGCGTTCAACGCCGCCGTGGTGGACGGAACGTTCGACCCCATGCGCCTCGACGACTGCCGCACGGAAGGCCTCACCCCGCCCAAGAGCCACTGGGCGCTTCCGATCGCCACCCCACCGTTCCGCGCCTGGCCGCTGCGACCGGGCATCACGTTCACGTACATGGGGGTGCGGGTGGACGCCGACGCGCGGGTGGTGCTGGAGGACGGGAGCCGCCTGGAGAACGTCTTCGCGGCCGGGGAGATCATGTCGGGCAACGTGCTGGGGAAGGGCTACCTCGCCGGGTTCGGCATGACGCTGGGCACCGTGTTCGGACGGATCGCGGGGGAGGAGGCGGCGCGTCATGCCCGCTCCTGAGACGCTCGCGGAGGCGCGGCGCGTCATGACGCTGTGCAACGCCTGCCGCTACTGCGAAGGGTTCTGTGCCGTATTCCAGGCGATGGAGCTCCGCACGGTCTTCGCGGACCACGACCTGAACTATCTGGCCAACCTCTGTCACGACTGCCGAGGCTGCTGGTACGCCTGCCAGTACGCGCCGCCGCACCCGTTCGACATCAACGTCCCGCGCGTGCTGGCGGACCTGCGGCTCCAGACCTACCGGGACCTGGCGCGCCCTCGCGCGCTCGGCAGCCTCTTCCGCCGTCCGGGACGCGTGGCGTTCGCGGCGGTGGCCGGCGCCACGCTCGCGGTGCTCGGCACCGTCCTGTGGGGACCGGGCCCGGACGTGCTCACCCGCAGCCACGTCGGTCCGGGCTCGTTCTACGCGGTCGTGCCCTACGCCGTCATGGTGGGCATGGGCAGCGCGCTGGGTCTGCTGGTCCTGGCAGCCTGGCTCCTGAGCATCCGGGCCGCGGGTTGGCTGCGCGACACCGGGGGCGTGCGGCCGCTGATCGCGGCCACCCTGGACGCGGCCCGCCTCACGTATCTGGGGGGTGGAGGGGAGGGCTGTCCCTACCCGGAGGAGCGCAGCTCCAGGCGACGCCGCGTCTTCCACCACCTGGTGTTCTGGGGCTTCCTGACCGATTTCGCCGCCACGACGGTCGCCGCCTTCTACCACCACGTGCTGGGGCTGGACGCCCCCTACGCCTGGACCAGCCTACCGGTAGTGCTCGGCTCCGCCGGCGGGGTCGGTCTCCTGCTGGGCACGGCGGGTCTGCTGGCCCTGCGGCGTGGGGCCGACCCCGATCCGGCCTTCCCACCCGCGCGCGCCCTGGATACGCCCTTCCTGGTGCTGCTCGGGCTGACGGCCCTGACCGGGTTCGCGGTCCTCTTCGGTCGCGAGACGGCCGCCATGGGCGCGCTGCTGGTCGTGCATCTGGGCGTCGTGTTCGGCCTGTTCGTCACCCTGCCGTACGGGAAGCTGGTGCACGCGGTGCACCGCTTCGGCGCCCTGGTGCGCTGGAACGGGGAGCGGGGCCAACGTTGACCGAAACCCCGCCGCCCCCGTCCCGGACGTGCGCGGCGCGCCGACCCGCGACCGGCGCGCCGCGCTCCACCGCGCCCTACGCGCCGCCGCCGCCGCCCGTCCCCGCCGCCGGCGAAGCCGCCCGGTGGGCCCGGTACCGTTCGATCTCGGGCTGCGCGTACTTCAGCGCCCAGAGCAGCACCGCCACGTCGTCGGCCAGCCCCAGCGCGCCCAGGAAGCGCTCGGGCAGCAGGTCCACCGGGCTCACCAGGTAGGCGAGCGCACCCACGACCGCGTACTTGACCTCCTTCTTCATCTCGAAGGTGTCGTCGAAGGCCATGTCGTAGATGGTCCGCACGTCCCCCCAGGACTCGCCGAGCTGTGCCTTCACGCGCTCGAGCGCGGGGCCGAACCCGCTCCGGATGGCCGCCAGCGTATCCGCGCTCTCGGCCCGCGCCTTCATCTCGGCGCTGCCGAGCATCTCCTTGATCTGATCCATCGATGGGATGGCCATGGGACTCCTTCGGTGTTGGAGGGTTGCGTGATCTCGACCCCGCGCGGTCGTCCCGCGCAGCTCAGAACCGGACGCCGGCGCGCAGCGCGATCCAGGTCTGGTTGCCCGTGGGGCGCAGGTCGGCGACGAGCTCGAGCGGCCCCAGCCGCGCTCCGGCCTCCGGTACCCAGACGGCGCCCGCGCCGTCGTCCGTGAACCAGAGCAGGTTCAGGCCCAGGAAGGTGAGGCCCAGGCCGAGGCGCGTGCCGATGCCCGCATGGACGATGTGGTCGTCGGCGTCCTCTTCCGGACCGGGGACCCGGGGGAAGCCGGACCAGCCGACCTGGGCGTGCGCCTCGATGATGCCCACGAGGGACGCGCCCACCTCCCCACGCACCGTCCAACCCGCGTCGCGCGTGTCGCCGAAGTCCCCGAGCGGTCGGACCATCCCCACACCGGCGCTGGAGTACTGTTGGGCGCGGGCGGCGGGGGGAACCGCTCCGGCGGCGATCACGAGGACGGCGAGCACCGCCGCTCCTCTCTTCATGACTCCCCCGTACGGCCTGGGGCTATCCGCCCAGCACGTTGAACTGCCGCGTGAACTTGAGGATCAGCGACCGCCCCAGGGGACCCTGCAGCCCATCCACGCCCTGGACGTCGTTGTAGACGATGAACAGGCCGGTGCCGGCGGTGTTCAGCCAGCCCAGGCGTACGTTGGCGGACCAGCGGTCGGCCTGGTCGCTGTACTGGAGCAGGGACTGCAGATACAGGCGGGGCGTGAAGAAGTACCCCACGCTCATGCCCCCGAGCCGGGTCTGGAAGCGGCCTTCCTCCAGGTCCACGTCGTTGTAGGCGAAGCGCACGGATGTCGTCAGCGCGTTGCCCTGGCGCAGCGTCACCGAGCCGCTCCCACCCCGACGCGTCCCGGAGAGGAACGCCCCCCAGTCGATCCCACCTTCGAAGGACAGACGCGCCGACTGGTTCGTGTTGAAGCGCCAGGCCGCCTCCCAGCCCTCGTACGTCCCGGTGGGGACCACGATGCCTTCGGCGATCTCGAAGGGCTCGTAGAGGCCTTCGCGCACCCAGTTCATGGCCGGGCTGAACATCATGCCGTCGGCCCACTCGAAGTGCGAGTCCACATGCACGCGTGACGTCTCCTCGAACCCGTCCGCGACACCGCTCTTGGTGCTGCGGTACGTGAAGTAGGAGATGTGGGGGCGCATCTCGCGCAGGATGCGCGAGGGACGGATGTAGTGCATGACCATCGCCTGGTAGTAGCGATGGCCCACGCGCGGGGCGAAGCCGACCTCGGGATTGAAGTTCTCCCCGAACTCCTGCACCTGGGCGTTGCTGGTCCAGCTCCGACTGCTCCAGGCGGCATTGACGTTCCAGGCCCCTTCGGCCTCGGAGACGCCGGGCGTCTCCGTGCGTGCCACCCAGGAGCTCAACGTGAAGGGCTGACCGATCCCCACCTGGCCGTCCAACGCGTAGGTGCGATTGAAGTCCCCGCCGAGCTCGCCGCTGCGATCCACGAACAGGCCGCCGACGCGGGACCGGCTGGGCAGCTCCTTGGCCAGGCGCACCGCGGAGTACGCGTTCTCCCCCTGCACCGAGGACAGGCCGTCGGTGCGGATGTGCAGCATGCCCACGTTCAGGCCCGCCGCCTTCCCGGAGAGGCGTGCGCCCCCCAGGATCGGCACGGGCTGCCCCGACGCGATGCCGATGTTGCGGCTGAAGAAGAGGTCGGCGCCGCCCCCGCCCACCGTGAAGAACCCGGCGTTCTCGAGGAAGAACGGCCGCTTCTCCGGGAACAGCAGCGAGAAGCGGGTGAGGTTGACCTGCTGGTCGTCCACCTCGACCTGCGCAAAGTCCGTGTTGACGGTCAGATCGAGCGTCAGGCCCTGCGTGACCTGCACCTTGGCCTCGCCGCCCACCTCTGCGTCGGAGGCGAAGGAGGTCTCCCCCGCCTCGTAGTCGCGGGCGGTCGAGCCGAGCACGTAGGGCGTCACGCTGGCCAGGCGGCGGAACGGCGGGCGCAGCCCGGCGAGCTCTCCGGCGAAGTTCAGGCGGTAGAGGTTGAACTCGCGGGGCACGCGCGTCCAGAACGCCTCCTCGTTCCGGCGCCGGATGCGGCGCATGACGTTGAAGCCCCAGCTGCGTCCGTCCGATCCGTACCGCAGCGTGGTGAACGGGATGCGGAACTCGGCGTACCAGCCGCGGGCGTCGCTGCTGGTGGCCACGTTCCAGCTGCCGTCCCAGTTCTTGTTGAAGCCGCCGCCGGCCCCGGCCTGGAAGCGCCGCTGGTTCCCGCCCCCGCCCCCACCCAGGAAGTTGCCGCCCCCCTGCCCCTCGTTGGCCACCTGACCGTCGTACTCGATGCCGGCCGGCGTCGTGCCGAACACGAATCCGTTGACCTGGTCCCGGAACGTGTCGAAGACCAGCACGACGGCGTCGCTCTCTTCCAGCTCGAAGTCGCGGATGCGGTCGCCCTGCACGATGCCGGACACATCGGTGTCGAAGGCCCAGACGCCCACGAAGATCGCCTGGTCGTCGTAGACCACCCGGACCTCGGTGTCCTCGCTGGCGGCGTCCCCGTCGAACGGCATGCGCTGGACGAACCCGCCCAGGGCCGGCACACCCTCCCAGACCGCGTCGTCCAGGCGTCCGTCCAGCGTGGGCGGGGTCGTGACCGGTCGCGCCTCGGCCAGGAAGCGCCGGGGGCCCGCGGCCGCCGGGTCCATTCCGGCTCCCTGGTTGTTCTGGGCCGCGAGCGGCGCCGCGAGCAGGAGCAGGGCGAGGGCGGACGGGAGCGCGTGGGATCGACGGGTCATGGCACCGGCGGGAAGGAAGGATCGGGCGTCGGGACAAGATGGCAGGCATCGGCGCGCCTCCGCCACCGCACGAGGCCCGCGGGGTGACCGCGCCCAGGCGTACCGGTGGTCACCGGCCCCCGTTGACGCGGCTGGAGGCCCGGTCCGGGGCTCCACGATCCGCTCGATCGGGCCCTGCCGTCTCAGCCGCCGAGCGCCGGATCCCGGAACACGAGCTCCCCCTCCAGCAGGGTCAACAGCACCCGCGCCCGGTGGATGTCGACCGGATCGGTCCCGAAGAGGTCGCGGTCGAGCACGATCAGATCGGCCAGCTTCCCGGGCTCGATCGAGCCGCTCTCCGCGGCCTCGAAGTTCACCCACGCCCCTCCGCGCGTGTATGCGTCCAGCACGGTCGGGAGGTCCACCCGTTCGTCCGGATTCCAGACCGGCTCGTCGGGCCCGGGCTCCAGGCTGCGGTGGGTCACCGCCACCTGGATGGCGTCGAGCGGGTTCAGCGAGGACACCGACCAGTCGCTGCCTGCCGCCAGGCGCGCTCCGCTGTCGGCCAGGCTGCGGAGGGGATACTGCCATGCCGATCGCTCGGGCCCCAGCCGCGGCTCGGTGAGCTCGGTCATGTAGGCGTCGGCGAACGACCAGAGCGGCTGGACGTTGGCCACGGCATCCAGCGCCGCGAAGCGGTCCCGGTCGTCCGGATGGACGAGCTGGATGTGGGCCAGATGGTGACGCGCGTCGCGCACGCCGTTCGAGGCACGCGCGGCCTCCAGCGCGTCCAACGCCATCCGGATCCCGCGATCCCCGATCGCGTGCATGTGGACCTGGAAGCCCTCGGCGTCCAGCCGCGCCACCAGCGCGGTGAGCGCATCCGGCGTGTAGTTGGGCAGGCCCCGGCCATCGGGCCCGGACACGTCCGCGGCCTCCCCCGGCAACGGCAGGTAGGGCTCCAGCAGGGCGGCGGTGCCCCCTTCGATGACGCCGTCCACGAAGATCTTCGCCGAGTTGGCCGACAGGCGCGGCGCCTGGTAGCGCTCGCGCCGCGCCTTCATGGCGTCCACCTGCTCCGGACCCTGCGTGCGATCCACCCGCTGGGCCGCGCGCACCCGTGCCGTGAGCCAGCCTTCGGTGGCGGCGGCGTGATAGGTCTCGAGGAACGCCTCGCTGGCGCTCGCCTCCTGGAAGGACACGATCCCGAAGCGACCCATCCGCTCCAGCGCGCGCCGCAGCCCTTCGGCACGAGCGGCCGGGGGCGTGGGCGGGAGGTGCGCGGACACCAGATCGGTGGCTGTCTCGCGCAAGGTGCCCTGGGGCGCGCCGCTCGCGTCGCGCACGATGACCCCGGCGTCGGGGTCCGGCGTGCTGCGGTCGATTCCCGCCGCGGCGAGCGCCGCCGTGTTCACCCACGCCGAATGCCCGTCGGCGGACGACAGGTAGGTGGGCACGGGACCCGTCAGCGAGTCCAGCAGCTGGCGTCCGGGCGCACCGCCCGGGAAGAGCCCGAGGTCGAACCCACCGCCCACGATCCACGGCGCGGTGCCGCGCGCCTCGGCGCAGGCGGCCACGCGCGCGCGGATCTCCTCCAGCGAGCGCAGGTCGTTCAGATCGCACTGGCCCAGCTCGATGCCGGCGCTGATCGCATGCACGTGGGCGTCCCGGAAGGCCGGCAGGAGCATGCGCCCTTCGAGCTCGACGACGTCGGTCTCCTCGCCGACGAAGCGCTGGGCGCCTTCCGCGCTTCCCACGTAGACGATCCGTTCCCCGCGCACCGCCACGGCCTCGGCGCGCGACTGCTCCGCGTCCGCCGTGTAGACCGTGCCACCGGTGAAGACGCGGTCGGCAGGCGGGGGGCCGCACGCGGCGAGCGCGACGGCCGAACCCAGGAACGCACGCCGCGCGACCCTGGCCGCACGGGTCCATGGGGACGCGCCGGGCGTCACGGAGATGCTGCGGTTGGCGTTCACGGGCACACTCCCTCAGGCATGCGTTGCTCGAAGTCCTCCCAGATGAGGGCTTCGCCGGGAAAGACCTGACCGGCGTCGGCGAGCGCGGTCCACAGCGCACGAGCGCGGTCCTCGGCGACGCGCGCGGCCGCACACGCAGCGGCTGGTTCCACCCCGGCCCGGGCGCGCTGGCGCTGCAGGCGCGCGTAGGCGAAATGGGAGACCGCCAGCACCTTGCGCGCGGGGACGTGCGCAGTGTCGAGCGCCAGCAAGGCTTCCGCGCCCGCGAACGCGGAGCGATGCGCTGCCTCCGCCTCCTCGAAGCGGCCCAGGGCCCCGAGCGATTCGCCGATCTCGCGATGGATCTGGGAGACGATGAAGCCGAGCGACGGCCAGGCCTCCGCCTGCGGCTCCAGCAGCGCCAGGGCGCGGCGGTGATCCGACAACGCCTCTTCCCACCGGTCGGCCTTGATGCGGGCCTGTCCGCGGCCCTCGTAGGCGGTTCCCACCGCAACCGTCGCGCTGGCGTTGCTCGGGTCCTCGCGGCGATTCGCCTCGGCCAGATCCACGGCCCGGCTGAGCGCGATGTCCGCTTCCTCCAGGCGGTCGAGCTCGAGAAGGCGCCACCCGAGCTGCTCGTACTGGTAGGCGCGCAAGCTGCGCGTGACGGGACCCGCAGTCGGCAGATCCACCAGCGAATCCGCCAGACGCACCGCCGCACGCTGGACGGCGAGCGCTTCCTCCAGCCGTCCGACCTTGCCGAGCGCGTAACCCACGTTGCGGCGTGAGTTGACCAGATTCGCCAGGCGCTGATCCGCTTGCGCACCCGGTTCCAGCCCTTCGGCGTTCCGCTCGTCGATGGCCAGGCCCCGCTGCATCCAACCCACCATGTCGTCCAGGCGTCCTTCGCTGTCGGCGATGGCGGCCAGGCGATAGGCGGCGTTCGAGAGCTGCCCGGCGACGACGGCGTCGTCGGGAGCCTCGGCATGGAGGGAATCGAGCGTGGCCGCAGCCTGACCGTAGTAGAGCGCGGCGGAATCGTTGCGCGCCCCGAAGAGGTAGGAGTCACCCAGCGCCATGCGCGCCTGCGCGTGGCCGAAGCGCGCGTCCGGGTCCCGGGGCTGCGCCCGCACCACCCGCTCCCACAGCCCCTCCGCGGTTCGGAAGCTCTCCCGCGCGCCGCGCGCGTTGCCGAGGTTGGGGTTGGAGGGATGCCCCTCCACGAGGCCCACGTTGAAGTAGGCACCCGCCAGGGTACCCAGCAGCGCCGCATCCGGCTCGCTCCCCAACCCCCGCGCCAGCTGATCGAGGGAGCGCAACGCGGTCGTGACGGCAGCCGCGCGCGCCGCGGTCGCGCCGCTCGGCGCCTCCTGCGCATAGGGGCTGAGCCCGCTCAGCACGTCACCGACCAGGCGCTCGAGCTCGGCCCGGTTGCTTTCCGCCTGCGCGCGCTGCTCGGCCGCGAGCCGGGCCTGCCACAAGGCGCCGCCGGTGGTCATCAGGAGCACGCCTGCCGTCACCACGGCCTTCCATCGCCTTCGCAGCACGCGGCTGGCCCGGTACGTCAGGCTGGGCGCGCGCGCCAGGATGGCCCTGCCCTCCAGATACCGTCCGATGTCCTCCGCGAACGCCGCCGCGGATGCGTACCGCTCTCCCGGCTCCTTCCCCAGGGCCGTGAGCACGATCGTGTCGAGGTCTCCGCGCAGCGTCCGCTGCAGCCGGTCGCGGGTGCTGGAGCGCAGCTCCGCGGCCCGTTCGGCGCTCTCTTCCGGGGCGCGCCCTTCGGAGGCGACCGACAGCGGACGCGTCACCACGTCGCTGGGGCGACGGGGCGACTGCTCGCACACGATGCGCTCGGCCACGCCGGGCTCCGTGTCCGCCAACGCATACGGCGGGTGCCCGGTCAGCAGCCGATACAGCACGACTCCCAGCGAGTACACGTCGGAGCTCGCATCCACCGGTAGCCCCCGGATCTGCTCCGGGCTGGCGTACTCCGGGGTCATCACCCGCAGGGCCGTGCGGGTGAGCGCGATGGTCGCGTCCGCGGCGGGGGAGGCGTGCAACAGCTTCGCGATGCCGAAGTCCACGAGCTTCGGCACGCCGGCCGTGGTGACGAGGATGTTGGACGGCTTGAGGTCGCGGTGTACCACCCCACGCGCGTGGGCGGCCGCCACGCCCTCCAGCACCGTGCGGAACAGCTCGAGTCGGCCGCGCACGTCGAGGCGCTGGGCGTCGGCCCACACGTCCAGGCGATCGCCGTCGACGTACTCCATCACCAGGTAGGAGAGGCCGTCGTGCGTCTCCCCGGCGTCGTACAGCCGCGCGATGTTGGGGTGGTCCAGCTCGGCGAGGATCCGACCCTCGGTGCGGAAGCGCGCAGCGAGGCCGTCGCGGTAGGCCGTGTTCAACACCTTGATGGCCACGCGGGCGTCGTAGCGGCCGTCGGCGCGCTCCCCGAGCAGCACGATCCCCATGCCGCCCCGGGCCACCTCGCCCACCACCCGCCACGGGCCGAACCGACGGCCCGCCCAGGCGGGGTGCGCGCCACCCTCGAGGAAGTCCTCGGCCTCCGCGTCTGCGGCGAGCAGGCCGCGCACCTCGGCCGCCAGGGCTGCGTCGTCGGCCGCCAGCTCGGCCAGGAAGGCGGTGCGCTGCGCCGGCGCCAACGCGAGGGCGCGGTCGAAGAGCTCTCGGGCCCGGTTCCAGCGGTCGGAAGTGGTCAGCGATCGAGTCGGTTCGGGAATCGAGGGGGACGGCCGCCGGATCGCGCCGGTCCGTTCCCACGGTGGGCCGGGTGCGGCGGCCTCGCCAGCGCTCCGCTGTCCATCCTCAGCGGATCAGGTACAGCGTTTCCTGGCGCGGACGGAAGAAGCGCCATCCCTCCGCCGTGAGCTCCGCGGGATCCTCCTGCATGATGTAGACCTCCTGCCCGTCCCACTCGGGCACGGCCGTGCGCGTGTTGAGCTCGATGGAGATATAGGCGCCTTCCACCAGCACCTGGCCGGCTGCCTCGGCGTCGCCGCGCCCCACGCTGCGGAAGTCGATGGAGGGTCCCAGCCCATGACCCTGGTTCCCCAGCGGGTGGGAGTAGATCTGCGCGGTGATGCCGGCCGACTCCATCTCCGCCATGGCGGCCTGGTACGCCTCTCCGGCCGTGCGGCCCGGACGGGAGGCGCGCAGCATGAGCGCGTCCTGGAGCGCCATGGTGTTCTGCACCGCGCCCTGCAGGCCCGCGGGCGCCTCCTGCTCTCCCGGGAGGAGCACGTACGCCATCTTCTGCCAGTCGGAGTCCAGACCCATGTAGGAGATGCCGAAGTCGATGTGCACCAGGTCACCGCGCTGGATCACGGTCTCCTCGGGCGCCACCGCCAGGAATCCGCGCGACCCCACACCCTCCATGCCGCGCCGCTGCACGCGCAGGTCGGGCTGGAACCAGGTGTCGACTCCCGCCTCCCACAGCGCATCGTAGAGGAAACGGCGGACGTCTCCCACGGTCGTGGTCCCGGGCGTGATCACCTCGTTGGAGAGCGCACGGCGCGTGATCGCCTCCGTGAGCGTCACCAGTCGTTCGTAGTGGGGACGCTCCTCCGGGATCCGGGTGGCCAAATACTCTTCGATGAGCGGCTCCGCCGACACGAAGCGGGCCGTGGCCTCGGGTCCCATCGCCTCCGAGAGGAAGGTCCAGGCATCGTGCCCGAGGCTGCGCGTCATGCCACGGGCGCCCCCGGTGCCCAGGCCGATGGCCTCGGGGCGGTGCTCCTCCCACAACGCCTTCAGCACGTCGGCCGCGGGCGCGGGATCGATGGGCGACTCGAAGAAGCGCGCCACGCTCTCCTCCCAGTAGCCCGTCGCGGCCACCTTCCGGAGGCGGTCGCCCGTATCGACGAACACGAAGACGTCCCTTCGCCCGGTGTAGGGACGCGGTGAGGCCACGTACTCGGTCAGCGGGTCGTCGTGGAACTCCTCGTTGACCACGATCCACATGTCGATCCCGTGGCGCCGCATCATGTCGAGGAGGCCGTCATGGCGGATCTGCAGCCAGCGCTCGCGCTCCTCGATCTGCTGCGACCACGGCAGCAGCGGCACGTCGTTCGAGGCCAGCGGGGCCGGCTCCAGGCGACAGGCCGAGAGCGGAAGCAGAAGGGCGAGGCGCAACCACCTGTGCATGGACGGGACACCGGGCGGACGGGTCGGAACGGAGGACGAACCGGTAGTCTCGGGCTCGGTCGTGCGCTGCGCCACCTCGGGCGGGTCGGGTGCCCGCGGCGCCACCCTCGCACATCCGTGGCGCCGACAAGGTCCGGCCGCGCCACTCTCGCACATCCGTGGCGCCGGCACTGTCCGGCCGCGCCCCGCCCGCGGATCGTCGCGCCGGCGCGGAGCGGCACCCGGTCTAGCCCGCCGGCCCGGCGTCCGGCACCCGGCCCGCCAGGAGCGTGACGGCCAGGCCGCCGTTGCTCGTCTGCAGCCGCGTCTCCAGGGGGATCCCGACCCGCCGGGTCAGGGCCACATCCCCGGAGAGCAGTCCCACGTCCCATCCCGCGCAGCCTCCCCGGAGCACCTGGCCGAGCCGGTCGTAGAGGTCACGCAGATCGCGACCCCCGCGCACGCGGACACCGTATGGAGGATTCGCGAGCAACAGGCCGGGGCTCGCCGGGGGTTGCAGGTCGGAGACCGGTCGTCGTTCGATGCGCAGGTCGGCGGAGACCCCCGCCCGCTCGGCGTTGGCGTGCGCTGCCGCGACGGCGCCGCGGTCGCGGTCGGACGCCAGGATCGGCACGTCGAGGGGCCGCTCCGCAGCCGCGGCGCGTTCGCGCTCGTTGGCCAGCACGTCCGGACGGAAGCCGGGCCAGGCCTCGAACGCGAAGCCGCGCCCCCGCCCCGGCGCCAGGCGGCGCGCGCGCAGCGCCGCCTCGATGGCGATCGTCCCCGACCCACAGAAGGGATCGAGCAGCGGTCGCTCGCCCTCCCACTCCAGCGCCAGCACCAGCGCCGCCGCCAGCGTCTCGCGCAGCGGCGCCTTGGCGCTGTCCAGCCGGTATCCCCGGCGATGCAGCAGGGCCCCGGAGCTGTCCAGCGAGAGCGTGCAGCGATCCCGGACGATGCGCACCACGAGCAGCGGCGTCTCCTCGTCCGGCGCGTCGGAGGAAGCCGCCGGCGCGCCGAGGACGCGGAGCAGGCGCTCCGCGACGGCGCGCTGATGGTAGAGGCGCGACTTGGCGCTGGTGACCCGGAGGCGCACCGGACGTCCGGGCGCGATCCAGCGGCCCCAATCCACGGCCGCCGCCGCTTTCTCCAGCTCGTTGAAGTGGGCGGCGGGAAAGCGCGCCACCCGCACCAGGACGCGGGAGACGGTGCGGAGCCCCAGGTTGGCGCGGCAGAGGCCGGCCAGATCGGTGGTGAGCTCGACGCCTTCGGCGCTGACCCGCCCCCCCCCCAGGCCGAGGTCGGAGAGCTCACGGGCCGCCAGCGGCGCGAGGCCGGGCGCCGTCACGGCGAAGGCGGCGAACGAGGAGCGATCGGGGGTGGACATGGCCGAATCTCGCGGCGGGCCCCGATGCTGCCCAGGCGCGGCCTGGGGCCCGCGTGCGCAGGACGCCACCGCGGGCAGCCGCGCTGCACCGGCGCGGGTCGTCGGCAGGCAACGCAGGGGCGGATGCCACGGGTCCCCACCCTTGCCGGTCGCGCGGCGCCGCCGGAGGTTGGACGCGTCCATCTCCGGAGGCCGCCATGATCCACCGCCCGTTCGTCCGCTCCTTCGCGCTCGCCCTGCTCCTCGCCGCCGCGCCCGCGCTCCACGCCCAGGAGGGCGGGTGGACCGAGTCCCTGCAGATGCGTTACGACGGCGTGTCCGGCACCACGCTGTCCGCCGACGGGAGCTTGCTGGCCTGGGTCGTCCGCGAGCCCGTGATGGAGGGCGAGAAGTCCGAGTACGTCAGCCAGATCTGGGTGGCGGCGGCCGACGGATCCTGGAGCCTGCAGTACACGCGCGGCGAGACGTCCTCCGACAATCCCGCCTTCTCGCCGGACGGCCGGACCCTTGCGTTCTCGAGCGCGCGCTCAGGCAAGAACCAGGTGTGGCTGATCCCGGTGGGCGGCGGAGAGGCGCGGCAGCTCACCGACGCGGAGACCGGCGTGGGCGGCTTCGCGTGGGCGCCGGACGGAAGGCGGATCGCGTTCACGTCCACCGACCCCGAGACGGAGGAGGAGAAGCAGGCGAAGAAGGAGAAGCGCGACGTCATCCTGGTGGACCGCAACTTCAAGTTCGCGCACCTCTACGTGGTGGACGCCGACGCAGCGGACGACGGGACGCCGGACGCCGGCACCCGGCTCACCGAAGGCGCGTTCCATGTCAACGCGTTCGACTGGGCCCCGGACGGGCGCCGCATCGTGTTCGCGTCCCAGCCCGATCCGCGCATCAACACCGGCCAGATGCAGGGCGACCTGGCCATCGTGTCGGCCGAGGGGGGGACGCCCCAGCCCCTCGTCAGCGGAGCGGGAGCGGAGGGCAGCCCGCTGTGGTCCCCGGACGGACGGCGCATCGCCTACGTGTCGTCCGGAGATCAGCCCGAGCCGATCGGCCTCGGGGACGTCTACGTGATCCAACCGGACGGCGGCACGCCCACGCGGCTCGCGTACACGCACGACCGCTCCCCCAACCTCCTCGCCTGGTCGCGCGATTCCCGCTCGGTGTACTACGCGGAATCCGTGGGCACCACCAGCCAGGTCTTCGCCCTCCCGGCGGACGGGGGTGCGCCGCGCGCGCTCACGGAGGGCCAGGGCGTGCATGGCGCCGCGGCCGTTGCGAGCCAGGCGGACCGCATGGCCTTCACCTGGCAGACGAGCGACACGCCCGCGGACGTGTACGTCTCTCCGGTCGGCCGCTACCAGCCCACGCGCATCTCGGACGTGCACGCCGGCGTGCCCCGGCCCCCGATGGGTCGGACCGTCGTGCTGGACTGGACATCCAAGGACGGCACGCCGGTGGAGGGGCTGCTCACGTATCCTGTGGGCTACCGGGAAGGGCAGCGTGTCCCGCTGATCCTGAACGTGCACGGCGGGCCGGCCGGGGTGTTCTCGCAGAGCTTCACCGGCAACCCCGGCATCTACATGCTGCAGACCTTCGCGCAGAAGGGGTACGCGATCCTGCGTCCCAACCCGCGCGGCAGCACCGGCTACGGGAAGGAGTTCCGCTACGCCAACTTCATGGACTGGGGCTACGGCGACTACGAGGACCTCATGTCGGGCGTGGACCACGTCATCGACATGGGCGTGGCGCACCCGGACTCGCTGCTCCTGATGGGCTGGAGCTACGGCGGCTACATGACGTCGTTCGCGGTGACCCGCACGGATCGGTTCAAGGCCGCCAGCATGGGGGCGGGCCTCCCCAACCTGGTGAGCATGGTCACCACCACGGACATCCAGGACTACCTGGCCGGCCACATGGGCGGGGAGTTCTGGGACGACTACGACACCTACGAGAAGCACTCGGCCATCTACCGCATCAAGGAGGTGGTCACGCCCACCCAGGTCATCCATGGCGCCGAGGATCTCCGTGTGCCCTTCACGCAGGGACAGGAGTTCTACCGGGCGCTGGACCGGCGGGGTGTGCCGACGGAGTTCGTGGTCTATCCGCGCACGCCGCACGGTCCTCGTGAGCCCAAGCTGCTGATGGACGTGACCGGCCGCATCCTGGCCTGGTTCGACACCCACCTGCGGCCGGGGAGGCCGCGGGCGCAGTAGGGAGGGCGGCTCGCGCGGCCCTCACCCCCAGAGGTGCCGGAGAAACCGTTCCGGGTGCGCGAGGAAATCGCGCATCAGTGTGACGTGTGCGAGCTGGTCGAACGGGACCGGCCGCGGGGGCCGCTCGTCGAAGCTGACGATGGCGGCACCGGGGATGGCCATGAGGATGGGCGAGTGCGTGGCCATGATGAACTGCCCACCCGCGTCGATGGCCTCCCGCACCATGGCGATGAACGCGAGCTGGCTCTGCGGCGACAGCGCCGCCTCGGGCTCGTCGAGGAGGTAGAGCCCGTTCGGCACCAGGCGCGAGCGTAGGAGCGCCAGGAAGCTCTCGCCGTGCGACTGATGATCGATGTCCTCCCCGTAGCGCGCCTTCATCTCGTGCAGCGACCCGGCCGCCGGTCCCCGCGCCAGCGCCTTTGCGTAGTCCGAGGCGTCCGCGAACTCCACCTCGATCTCCTCCAGGCGCGCTTCCAGCACCGCGCGGTCCGCCCGCAGGCGCGCTGCGAAGCCGAAGAAGTCTTCCGCCCGCAGGAAGAAGCCGCGGTGCGTGCGGTGACGACTCCAGGACAGGCGCAGGTGCCCCGCCAGCGTACGCTGGGCCGCCAGGGTCTCGTCGCTCGCCGGGTCGCGTCGGCCCACCGCCGGGAGGCGCGCGGCCACGGCCAGCGCTTCGAGCAACGTCGACTTGCCCGAGCCGTTCTCGCCCACGAAGAACGTGACGGGCGCAGCCAGATCGAGCGGCTCCAGCGCGGCGAGAGACGGCACGCCGAACGGAAACGATGCAGCCGCCGCGCCCTCCGGCCAGCGCTTGCGCTGGACACTCAGGAGCTGGGCGGCCACACCACGCGTCCGCCGACCACGGTCAGGACGGGCTCCAGGTCCTCGAGGCGCTCGGGATCGATCTCGAACGGATCCTCCTCCAGGACGAGGAGATCCGCGAAGCGGCCCGGCTGCAGCGTGCCGCTCACGCCCTCGCGGAAGGTCAGGGCCGCGTAGCCTTCGGTCGCGGCCCGCCACACCTCCGCGGCCGGCAGTCGTTGGTCGGCGCCCATCACCCCGCCGCTGATCGTCCCGCGCGTGGTGAAGTGGTAGAGCGTCCAGAACGGCGGGTAGGGCACCACCGGCGAGTCCGTCCCGGTGGAGACGGGGATCCCGGCGTCCAGGTAGGCCTTGAGCGGCGTCGTCCACTCCGCCCGTTCCCGACCCCAATAGGACACGAGGCTGGGCGCCGCCAGATAGAGGTGGTCCTGGGCCGTGACGTGCAGCCCCAGCGCGCGCATGCGCTCGAAGTGCTCCGGCCGCGGCATGAAGCCGTGCTCGATCACCCAGCGCCGGTCCGTGATCGGCGTCTCCGCGTGCGCGGCCTCGTACGCATCCAGCACCAGGTCGATGGCGGCGTCGCCCACCGCGTGCGTGGCCACGCGCCACCCGCGCGCGTTCAGGGCGCGCACCACCGCGATGAAGTCGTCGCGCGCCATGGTCTGCAGACCGTGGTAGGTCCCACCTTCCCCCCAGGGCTCCTCGTACGGCTCGCGCATCCAGCCGCCTTCGAAGCCGCCGTCCACGCCCAGCTTCACCCCGCCGACGCGGAGCCAATCGTCTCCGCTGTCGGGCGCCGGCCATCCCGCGAGGACGGAGTCCACGTCCTCGGCGCCCGCTCCGCGCGGCCACCGGAACAGGTACTCGACGCGCGCCGTGAGGCGGCCCTGGTCCCGCAGCGTGGCGAAGGCGTCGTACTCCGCGCGCGAGCCCCCGGGCACACGGATCGCCACGAGGCCCAGCCGGTTGAGCTCGGACAGCGCATCTTCCCAGGAGGCCACGGGGTCCGCCGGTGCAGACGGCGGCAGCCGGACGGGCTCCTTGGCCCGGTCCACCAACTCGCCGTTCAGGCGTCCGTCGGGATAGCGGCCGATACGTCCGCCGGGTGGATCGGGATCGGAGGCGCGGATCCCGAAGCGCGCGAGCGCGGCGCTGTTGAGGATGTACTCGTGCCCGCCGCGCACCACGACGAGCGGGTGGTCGGGCACCGCCCGGTCCAGCTCGTCCCGTAGCGGGAGGCGTTGCTCGGCCAGCTGGCCCTCGTGCCAATCGGAGTTGGTGACGATGGGCTCTCCCGCCGGGGTGCCCGCCGCGCGCTCGGCCAGGGCGGCGTGGATGTCTCCCAGCGAGCGGGCCCGGGAGAGGTCCACGCCTGGCCCGCCACCGATCGAGTGCAGGTGGTTGTCCGCCAGACCCGGCAGCACCGTGGCGCCGCGCAGCGGCTCGACGCGCGTGTCGGGGCCGATCCAGCGCTCCAGGTCGTACTCGCCACCCACCGCGAGCACGCGCCCGTCCCGTAGGGCGATCGCGTCGACCACGGGGCCGCCCACGGTCACATGGATGCGGCCTCCCGTGAGCACCAGGTCGGCGGGCGGCTCGGCGCCGCAGGCGGCCAGGAACAGCGAGAGCCCCAGGATGGCTGCGCGCCTGCGCATGGGCCTGTGCTCCGCGAGCGCACCCGTACTCTCGAGGTCCACATCACCGCGCGCGCGCCGACCGGACACGCTCACCCGCTCAGCCACCGAATCCGCTCAACGACCGCACCTGCGCACCCAGTCCCGGAACCCCTCCAGATACGAGGCCAGGAAGTCACGCACCGAGTCGTCGGTCAGACGCAGGTCCTCATCGAACTTCTCGCGACAGCGCGGCACCACGACACCGGGATGAGGGAACGGCGCGGCCGCCATGCCCAGCAGGTTCAGCTTGAGCTGCTCCTGACCGCGCATGGTGCCGGAGAGGCCGGGTGCCGCGCCCATCATGCCGGTGGGCTTGTCGCGGAAGGGCGAGCGGAAGCCGGGACGCGAGACCCAGTCGAGCGCGTTCTTCAGCACCCCCGCCACACCGTAGTTGTACTCGGGCGCGGCCAGCAGCACGCCGTCCGCGGAGTCCACGGCGTCCTTCAGGGCGCGCACGGAGGCCGGACGCGCCTCGTCGGTGTCCAGGTCCGCGTTGTACAGCGGCACCTCGGCGATGTCGAAGAGCTCGATCGAGAGATCCGACGGGGCCAGCTCCGCCGCGGCCCGGAGCAGCGCCCGGTTGTACGAGCCGGCCCGCAGGCTCCCGGCGATCCCGACGATGGTCAGCGTCCCGCCCGTCGCGCTCACGGCGAGGCCTCGCTCGGCCGCAAGGACGGGAAGCCTGCGGGTGCGTGCCGATGATGCGTGCCCTGCTCGTAGGCGTAGGCCAGTCGGAAGAGCGTGCCCTCGTCGAACGGGCGGGCCAGCAGTTGCAGGCCGGCGGGCAGCTCGCCGTACGTCCACCCCATCGGGACGGTGGCGGCCGGCAGCCCGGTGGCCGGGGCCACCAACTGGCTGTTGTCGCCCTTGTACTCCTCCTCCGCGCGATCGAGGTGCGCGGGCGGATTGCGCCAGGTCGGGTACACGATCGCCTGCACGTCCGCGGCGTCCATCGCGGCCACGACCGCATCGCGATACGCCATGCGCGCCGGGTGCTCGGTGTAGTCCGGGCAGGGCGGATCCCAGGCGGGGGGCGCCACGTCCGTGCGGGCATCGCGATTGGCCGCGAGACGCTCCTCGATGTAGGGCGAATACGTCTTGCTTTCGTACGCCTCCATCACGTCGTGGATGGGGGCCTTCTCGCCCAGCGTCTCCAGGTAGCGCGCCACGTCGTAGCGGAAGCGGGAGCAGCCGGTGCGGGCCCGCAGGTGGTCCTCGAATCCGGGCACCTCGAACGGATCGACGACCACCGCGCCCAGGCGGGTGAGATCGGTCAGCGCGGCCTCGAAGACCCGGGTCACCGCGGTGTCCGCGTCGGGCCGGTCCACCAGCGTGCGCAGCACGCCGATGCGAGCGCCCTGCAGACCGTTGGCGTCCAGGAAGGTGGTGTAGTCCGGGACGTCGAAGTCGCGCGCGGTCTCGGTGTAGGGATCCTTGGGATCGTAGCCCGCGACCACCGTGAAGATGCGCGCGGCGTCCTCCACCGTGCGGGCCATGGGGCCGGCGATGTCGCGATCGAACGCGAGGGGGATCACGCCATCACGGCTGGTGAGCCCGATGGTGGAGCGGATCCCGAACAGCGCCAGGTGGGACGACGGCCCGCGGATGGAATTGCCCGTGTCGCTCCCGAGGCCGGCCACCCCGAAGCTGGCCGCCACCCCGGAGGCCGTGCCCCCGCTCGAGCCCGCGGGCACGCGGTCCAGCGCGTAGGCGTTGGCCGTGGTGCCGTAGGAGGAGCTCACCGTCTGCCGCGGGCTGAAGGCCCACTCGGCCATGTTGGTCTTGGCCAGCACGATCGCGCCCGCCCGCCGGACGCGCTCCACCATGGTGGCGTCGTCCGGCGGGAGCGAGCCCTGCAGCGCGGCCGAGCCCCCCGTGGTGGGCAGGTCGTGCGTGTCGAAGTTGTCCTTGACCAGGAGCGGCGCGCAGAAGAGCGGGCCGGGGGTCTCCCCGGCGGCGAGCGCCGCATCGATGGAATCCGCCACTGTCAGCGCCCGCGGGTTCACCTCGGTGATCGCGTGCAGACCGGTGGAGCCATCGTAGCGCTCGATGCGCTCCAGGTACGCCTGCACCACCATCCGGCAGGTCGTGCGTCCGCCCCGGATCGCGTCCTGCAGCTCCGCGAGCGTGGCCTCGACCACCTCCACGGGCTCGGGCTCGGGGCCGGCGGCGGCACACGCCGCGGCCACGAGCCCGCCCGAGATCGCCAGCGCCGAAACCGCGCCGGGCCGCAGCCGCCGACGTCCCTCTCGCATCCTCACCCGGGCTTCCTCCCGCTCCGCTGATCGATGTGGTCCTCCATCTCCTCCAACGTGCGCGGCCAATCCTTCCCCAACAAGCGCGACAGCGCCCGGTCCGCCAACAGCTTCCCATCGGTCTGACAGCCGGGGCAGTAGTTGGTCTCGCGGTCCGCGTAGCGGATGCGTTGGATGGGGCTGCCGCACTGCGGGCAGGGCTGCCCGAACTTCCCGTGCGCCATCATCTCCGGATGGAAGGCGGTGACCTTCGTGGGGAAGCGGTCGCCCCACTCCTCGCGCAGCCGCGCGCTCCAGCGCGTGAGCGAGGCCCGCGTGGTCTCCCACAGCCGCTCCACCTCCGCGTCGCTGAGGTTCCGCGTGAGCTGTACGGGGGAGAGGCGGGCCTCGAGCAGGATCTCGTCGGAGTGCGCGTTCCCGACTCCACTCACCAGGCGGGGATCGGTCAGCGCGCGCTTGAGCGTCCGGTTCTCGCGGCGGAGCGCCTCGGCGAACGCGCCGGGTGTCGCGCTCAGGGGCTCGACGCCTCCCCGGTGCAGCTCCGCCAGGGCGGCCTCTCCCTTCAGGACGTGCAGGGCCGCCCGCTTCCGTGTGGCCTGCTCCGTCAGCAGCAGCGTGCCGTCGTCGAAGTCGAAGGCCGCGTGGCCGGTCTTCCGCGGCACCTGCGCGCCGGGCTTCAGCCACTGGAAGCGTCCCGTGATCATCAGGTGCACGACGGCGAAGAGCGGCTCTCCGGCCAGATCGGGCTCGAACCGGAACGCGATCCGCTTCTGGAGCGCGAAGACGTCGGCCACGGTCCGGCCGACCAGCGTGGACACCGGCGGGTCCACGGTGCGCAGCAGCGACGGGGAGCGGACGCGGAGGTCCTGGAGCACATGCCCCACGACCCGGGGTCGGAGGGCCTCGACGTACAGCGCGATCTCGGGAAGCTCGGGCACGTTGCGCTCGCGCGACGGATGGAACACGAGGATCGGGTCGACCGGAACCGCGCGGGCCGATCCCGGCGGCGGCGGAGGCGTCCGTGCGCGGCCGCGGACCGGGCCACGGCTCCGCCCCCCGCGGCCGCAACGCACGGGTAGCAGCCGGCCGGGTCGGCGTCCAGCACCGCGGGTCCTGCCGGGGCCACCCTCCCTGCCCGCAACTCCTTGACCCACCTGGGGAACGGCTCGAATCGTGCTATCCCGGGTAGACGTCAGGAGCACCACCGGCAGGAGCGCCCATCGATCTGGTCAAGACGGCGCTGCCTCCGTATTCTGATAGTGCTGTACCCGCCGGCCCGGAGCAGGGCCCGGACGTGGATCGTTGGACGCACGCCAGGAGCTCGTGGAACATGCACTTCCTCACCAGCAAGCGTATCGAGCGCCGTTCCTTCCTGAAGGGAGTCGGGGCCAGTATCTCGCTGCCGTTCCTGGACGCCATGCTGCCGGCGGGACGGCTGGTCGGTCAGACGGCCGCCGAGTTGGACAAGGTCCGTTTCGTGGGCATCGAGATGGTGCACGGCGCCGCCGGTGCGAACGAGTGGGGTGCCACGCAGAACCTCTGGTCCCCTGCGCAGGTGGGGAAGAGCTTCGACCTCGGCACCAGCTCGCTCAAGCCGCTCGAGCCCTTCAAGGACTACCTGACCATCGTCAGCAACACCGACGTCGAAGGGGCGGAGGCACGCAGCGCTGCCGAGATCGGCGGTGACCACTTCCGCTCCAGCGCGGTGTTCCTGACCCACGCGCACCCGAAGCAGACGCAGGGCTCCGACGTCTTCGTCGGCACCTCGCTCGATCAGTACTACGCCAAGCGCTTCGGGCAGGACACGCCCATCCCCTCGCTGCAGCTCTGCATCGAGAACGTGGATCAGGCCGGGGGCTGCGCCTACGGCTATGCCTGCGTCTACACGGACAGCGTGAGCTGGGCGTCGCCCACCGAGCCGCTCCCGATGATCCGCGATCCGCGCGTGGTCTTCGACCAGCTCTTCGGTGCCGGCGGCACGCCCGAGCAGCGCGCGATCCGCCGTCGCGAGCAGCGCAGCATCCTGGACTGGGTGGCCCGCGAGGTCGCGACCCTGAAGCGCCAGATCGGGCCCGCGGACGCGGTGCGCATGGACCGCTACCTGGAGAACATCCGGGAGATCGAGCGCCGCATCGAGCGCATCGAGGCGCGCAACTCCAGCGGGGAGGAGCGCGAGCTGATGGGCGCCCCCGCCGGCGTGCCGGACGACTTCGAGGAGCACGTGAAGCTCATGTTCGACCTGCAGGCAGTCGCCTTCGCGTCGGACATCACGCGGGTGTTCACGTTCAAGATGGGCCGCGACGGTTCCGGGCGGGTCTATCCGGGCTCCGGTGTGGACGCGGGCTTCCATCCCTCCTCGCACCACGGCGGCCAGGAGAAGCGGGTCCTCGACTTCGCCAAGATCAACGAGTACCACGTCAGCATGGTGCCCTACTTCCTCGAGAAGCTGAAGAACCTGGACGAGGGCGACTCCACGCTGCTGGACAAGACGGTCGTGGTGTACGGCTCCCCCATGGGAGACTCCAACCTCCACAACCACAAGCGCTGCCCGCTCTTCATCGCGGGTGGAGCCAACGGCCGTCTGCCGATGGGCCAGCACATCAAGGCGCCGGACGGGACGCCCATGGCCAACGCGCTCCTCACCGTGGCGCACGCCATGGGGCTCGAGGACATGGAGAGCTTCGGCGACAGCACGGGGCCGCTCTCCTTCTCGACCAGCGCGACGTCGGAGATGTAGGAGCCGGCTCCGGCACGAAGCTGCACGAACGGGGCGGTGGGTCGAGAGATCCGCCGCCCCGTTTCGTCGTTCGCGCACCGCGCACGCCGCGCGTCGCCCGGTCACACGACGGCCCGGTCACAGGACGGCCCGGTCACAAGACGCCGGTGACAGGCAGGCCCGCGCTCACCCGCTGGGCGCGGACGCCTCCACGAACGTCACGATCTCGTCGCTGAGCCGCGCGGTGGTGCTCGGCGAGAGGATGTCACCGGCCAGCACGTGCTGCGCGGCATCGTCGCTGTCGCGCACGAGCACGGTCGTCTTGCGCTGCGACCCGAGCCGCTCGAAGGCGGCCAGGGCCGCCTCCGGCGCGATCACCTGATCGTGTGCGCTGTACGCCATCCACGTGGGTGTGTGCACGGCTTCCAGGGGCAGGTCCTCCACGTGCGCCACCAACGCCATCATCGGGAGCAGCGCCCGGCTCGGGTAGCGCGTGGTCCAGTGCCGCGCCTGCTCGGCGTTGGCCGGTTCCCACACGCGCTCCCTGCCCTGCACCACCCGCAGCAGCGTCCCGCCCCAGGGCCACAGGAGCATGCGGGCCCGCGGGTCGCGGGGTCCCAGGTTGGGCGAGATCAGCACCAGCGCGTCCAGCCGCTCACGCCACTCCGGACGGGTGGCGGCCCACAGCGCGAGGCTCGCGCCGGTGGAGGTGCCCATCAGCACGACGCGCTCCCCCAGGCGCTCGGCCACGGCGAAGGCCTCGGCCACGTCGGCCATCCAGTCCGTTACGGACACCTCCGCCATCGCCTCTCCGGGGCGGCCGTGCCCCGCCAGTCGGGTGTAGTAGAGGTTGGCGCCGAGCCCGGCCGCGACCGAGTCGGGCAGCGGCCGGACCTCCTGGCGGGTGGCCGAGAATCCGTGCAGGTAGACCACCACCCGATCCGTCGGTGCCGGCCCCGCCGGATCGGCCCACACGATCGTCCTGGCCGCGCCGGGGCGGACGTCCCCCACCGCGGCTTCGCGGGCTTCCAGCCACGGGCCCAGCGCCGTCGGGTCGCGGGGCAGGCCGAGCGTGGCGGCATCCGCGAGGCGCGGCGGGTCACCGACCCGGGCCCGGGGTCCGACCAGCGCAATCACCGCCGCGCCGGTCGCGGCCAGCAGGAGCGCGCGGCGCCAGCGCACCACACCCTCCGATGTCGCGGGCCGGTCGGGGCTAGGAGCCCCGCGCCGCCCGGATGGCCTTGGCGGTCTCCTGCACCCGGAAGCGCATGATGCGCTGGCCGATCTCCACCGTCTTGTCCTTGGGCGCGATGCTCAGGCCGTTGATGGTGGCCTTGCCGGCCTTGACCCGCTGGTCGTATCGGACCGTGCTGGGATCGGTGACCATCATCAGGGAGGTGATGACGAAGTCGTCGTGGATGCCGTCGCTCGTCGGCTCCTTGATCCCGAGCTCGTTCTCCATGTACGCGAACGCGTCCTCGTAGCGATAGAACTCGGGGATGAAGTGGGCGTGGGCCTCCTCTCCCCACCGGGCGTTCTGCGCCTCGGCCACCGCCTGCATGCCCCGCTGGTTCCCGCCGCTGTCCCCGATGTAGACGACGTGCTCGAACCCGTGGGCCTTCAGGCTGCTCCCGATGTCGTCCAGCATCTGGCGGAAGGTCTCCTCGCGCAGGCTGATCGTGCCCGGGTAGCGCATGTGGCCGCTGGGGTTGTCGATGTCCCCCTCCGGGACGTACTTGACGATCGGGGCGCACAGCGCGTCGCCCAGCTCCTCGGCGATCCCGGCGCAGGCGCCCTGCAGCACGTAGTTGTGCTTGCCGAGCGCGAGGTACGGCCCGTTCTGCTCGATCCCTCCGGTCGGGATGATGACCGTCCGGGTCCCCGCTGCCAGGGCGTCGCGGACCTCCATCCAGGTCAGCTCCTCCAGCCAGACCGAGCTGCCGGCCTCGATCGGACGGGGCGCCTTGAGCTCCTCCTGGAGGCGCCGCTCCATCTCGGCGGCATCAGGGCGTTGCGCCAGCGCAACGGTCGGGAGCAGGCCACCGAGGGCCAGGGCGAGGGCGACACAGCGTCCGGACGTCATGCGGGGCTCCTTGGAACGGGCGAAAACGGCGCCGCCCCGGCCTTTGGGGCCGGCGGGAGGCCCCCACACGGTAGTGCCCCACCGCGCCCCCGGCCAGCCGCACCCGCGGCGCCCGTGGCGAGGCTCCCCCGCGGCACCCCTCCTGCGGGTAGGCGATGCTGGCCCGAAACGCCGCAAGCCCTTATTCTCAAAGGGTATCGACAGGTCATACCGGTTGTCCCCAGGTCCCGCGATCGGGCCCCGGGTGGCACCGAAGTACCCGCCAGTTCCCGCTGGCTTCCGTGAGGAGCGAATGAGCAGAATCGCCCCCGCCGCTGTCGTCACCACGCTGTTGGCCGCGCTGTTCGCGTTCGGCGGCTTGACTGCACGATCCGGCCCCTCCCCCGTCGTGGCGTCGACCCATCCGGCCGACACGATGTCCGTGGACGCGGCCAACGAGACCGTGCAGGCGTTCTGTCAGCGCTGTCACAACGATCGAGCGCTGCGCGGCAACCTCTCGCTGGCGAGCTTCGACGCCTCGGCGATCGACGCGGATCCCGAGGTCGGCGAGAAGATCATCCGGAAGCTGCGGGCGGGAATGATGCCGCCCTCGAGCGCCCGCCGTCCCGAGGAGGCCGTGCTGGCGGCCCTCGCCGGCACCCTCGAAACCCGCCTGGACCGCGCCGCGGCCGCCGATCCCGATCCGGGCTACCGGCCGTTCCAGCGGCTCAACCGCGCCGAGTACGAGCGCTCGATCCATGAGCTGTTCGGTCTCGAGATCGACGCGGACGCGTTCCTGCCGCCCGAGACCATGAGCGCGGGCTTCGACAACATCGCGGACGCGCAGGTGCTCTCGGCGACCCTGATCGAGGCCTACCTGACGGCCGCGGGCGAGATCGCGCGCATGGCGGTGGGCGATCCACGCGCCACGCCGGCCGAGACCTCCTATGAGATCTCGCGCTACGCCGAGCAGCGGGAACGCGTCGAGGGCGCTCCGTTCGGCACGCGCGGTGGGCTTTCGGTGATCCACAATTTCCCGGCGGACGGCGAGTACACCTTCCGCATGTCGTTCATCACCGAGTCCACGGGCAACTTCTTCGGTCAGACCTCCCCGTTCGAGGAACAGATCGAGATCTCGGTGGACGGCGAGCGCAAGGCCTTGCTGGACATCGACCGCTTCATGCACGTGCAGGACCCGAACGGCGCCAACCTGCTGTCGGAGCCCATCGCCATCACCGCTGGACCGCACCGCGTGTCGGCTGCGTTCCTGCGCCGTGCCGAGGGCCCCGTGGACGACGTGCTGCGTCCCCACGAGTGGAGCGTGGCCGACCACAAGATCGGCTACTCCTACGGCATCACGAGCCTGCCCCACCTGCAGGACCTGGCCATCACCGGCCCGTACAACGTGACCGGCGTGTCCGAGACGCCGGTGCGCGCGCGCATCTTCAGTTGCCATCCCGGCCAGGGCAGCGAGGAGGAGCCTTGCGCCCGCGAGATCCTCGCCCGCATCGCCGCCGAAGCGTATCGCCGCCCGGTGACCGACGCGGACGTGGACCCGCTCATGAAGATCTATCGCGAAGGCGCGGACCAGCGCGGATTCGAATTCGGCGTGCGCACCGGTCTGCAGGCGGTCCTGGCCAGCCCGGACTTCGTCTTCCGCTTCGAGGAGCCCACCCACGCGGTGGAGGCCGGCGACGTCTACCAGATCAGCGGTCTGGACCTGGCGACGCGCCTCGCCTTCTTCCTGTGGGGCACGCCGCCCGACGAGGAGCTGGTGGAGCTGGGGCACTCCGGGAAGCTGGGCGATCCGCAGGTCCTGCGCGCGCAGGCCGAGCGCATGCTCGACGATCCACGCGCCGATGCGCTCGGAGAGCGCTTCGCCTACCAGTGGCTGCGTCTCTTCGACCTCGACAAGGTCCATCCCGATCCGCTGACGTTCCCGGATTATCACGAACAGCTCTCGCACGCGATGATCACGGAGACGGAGCTGTTCTTCAATCACGTGCGCGCCGAAGGGCTCAGCCTCTTCGATCTGCTCACGGCGGACTACACGTTCGTCAACGAGCGCCTGGCGCGGCACTACGGCATCCCGGGTGTGTCCGGGGACGAATTCCGCATGGTCTCGTACCCGAACGACCAGCGGCGTGGCCTGCTCGGACACGGCTCGGTGCTGACGCTGACGTCGCACGCGGACCGCACGTCGCCGGTGCTGCGCGGCAAGTGGGTCATGGAGGTGCTGCTCGGCAGCCCGCCGCCCCCGCCGCCGCCCAACGTCCCCACGCTCGAGGAGCAGGAGACGGCGTCGGAGGGCCGCGTGCTGACGGTGCGCGAGCGCATGGAGCAGCATCGCGCCAACCCGACCTGCAACGCCTGCCACATCATGATGGACCCGATCGGCCTGGCCCTGGAGAACTACGACGTGACGGGCCGTTGGCGGATCAAGGACGCCGGTGCGCCGGTCGAGGCGGACGGCACCCTCTACGACGGCTCGACCATCGAGGGCGTGGAGGGCCTGCGCAACGCGCTGCTGCGTCGACCGGAGTCCGTGGCGCGCTCGTTCACGGAGAACCTCATGGCGTACGCCCTGGGACGCCGTATCGAGGCGCGTGACATGCCGACCGTCCGCGCCGTGGTCGCCGAGGCCGCCAAGGACGACTACCGCCTCGAGTCGCTGATCGAAGGCGTGATCATGACCGACGCCTTCCGCTTCAAGCGGGCCGCCGCGACGACCGCGGACGCCCCCGCCGGCAACTGATCCGAACCGAGACCTGAAGGAGATAGAAGAGATGACGATTCTCACCGGCAAGCACATCGCCCGGCGGACGTTCCTGCAGGGCATGGGGGTCTCGGTCTCGCTGCCGTTCCTCGATGCCATGCTCCCGGCGGGCCGGCTCTTCGGCAACGCCGCGGCCGAGCTCGACAAGACCCGCCTGGTCGCCATCGAGATGGTGCACGGGGCGGCGGGAGCCAGCGAGTACGGCGCGGCCCAGAACTTCTGGTCCCCCGCGGCGACCGGCAGCGCCTTCGACCTCTCTCCCACGTCGTTGAGCTCGCTCGACCCGTGGCGCAACTACCTGACCATCGTCTCCGACACGGACGTCCGGAACGCCGAGGCGTTCGAGACACCCGAGATCGGCGGCGACCACTTCCGGTCCAGCGCGGTGTTCCTGACCCAGGCGCACCCGCACCAGACGGTCGGCTCCGACATCTACGCCGGCACGTCCATGGACCAGAAGTTCGCCCACAAGTTCGGGCAGGACACGCCCATCCCGTCGCTCCAGCTCTGCATCGAGAACATCGATCAGGCGGGCGGCTGCGCGTACGGCTATGCCTGCGTCTACACGGACACCATCTCCTGGGCGTCGCCGACCGAGCCGCTCCCGATGATCCGGGATCCGCGGGTCGCGTTCGACATGCTGTTCGGAGCAGGCGGCACGCCGGAGGAGCGGGCGAGCCGTCGGCGCACGAACAAGAGCATCCTGGACTTCATCGCGGGCCGCGTGGCGCAGCTCAACCGCGAGCTGGGTTCGGGAGACCGGATCCGGATGGAGCGCTACCTGGACAACATCCGGGAGCTCGAGCGCCGCATCCAGCTGGTCGAGGCCTACAACACCAGCGGCGAGCTGCGTGACCTCCCCGAGGCGCCGGCCGGCGTGCCGGACTCCTTCGAGGAGCACGTCAAGCTGATGTTCGACCTGCAGGCGCTCGCCTTCGCGTCGGACATGACGCGGACCTTCTCGTTCAAGATGGGCCGCGACTCGTCCGCACGGGTCTTCCCGGAGAGCGGCGTGGACAAGCCGTTCCACCCGGCCTCGCACCACGGGAACAACGAGAAGGCGATCGAGGACTTCGCCCAGATCAACCGCTACCACGTCAGCATGCTGCCCTATTTCCTGCAGAAGCTGGCGGACCTGGACGAGGGCGGCACGAGCCTGCTGGACAAGACGATGATCGTCTACGGATCGCCGATGGGCGACCCGAACGTGCACAACCACAAGCGCTGCCCGCTCCTGATCATGGGCGGCGCCAATGGGCAGATGCAGGGCAACCTGCACGTGCGCGCGGCCGCGGGCACACCCATGGCCAACGTCATGCTGACCCTCATGCACAAGCTGGGGCTGGAGGAGGAGTCCTTCGGCGACAGCACGGGCGAGTTCCAGTTCCGGGACGCGACCGTCAACGACGGCCTCGACGGCCAGGGCACCCTGTGATGAGTACACGCGCGATGCGGCGCCGGTGGAGCGGCGCCTGGATGGTGGCGTTCATGGCCGTGGTCCTGCTCGGCGCGACCGGTCCCGAGTCCCCGGTGGCGGACGCCGCCATGCGAGGTCAGGTGGACGCCGTGCAGGCGCTCCTGGCGCGGGGCGCGGACGTGAACGTGCCGCAGGGTGACGGCATGACCGCCCTGCACTGGGCAGCCGAGCGCGGAGACGAGGCGTTGGTGCGCCTGCTCCTGGACGCGGGCGCGGAGGCGTCGGCGACCACGCGCAACGGCAACTATACGCCGTTGCACCTCGCGGCCCGGAGCGGGGACGCGGTCATCGTGAAGGCCCTGCTGGATGCGGGAGCCGACGTGACGGCCCGCACCAGCACGGGTGGAGCGTTGGCCATCCACATGGCGGCCGCCGCGACCAGCGCCGAAGCCATCGAGGCGCTGGTGGCGGCCGGTGCGGAGGTGGACGCCACCGACGAGGCCTTCGGTCAGACGCCGCTCATGTTCGCAGCGGCGGCCGGCCGGCTTCCGACCGTGAAGGCGCTCCTGGCGGCCGGCGCGGACGTGGGCCTCACGTCGAGCGTGGTCGACATCGCCGAGCGGGCGCAGCGTGACCGGGCCGCCCAGGTGGCGCGCAACCGGCGCGTGCGCGCGGCCTACGCCGAGCGGATGGGTCGTCCGGCCGCGGAAGCCCCCCAGCGGGAGCAGCGCGGGCAGCAGCAGCCGGCGCAGCGCGGACAGGGCCAGCCGGGTCAGGACGGCGAGTACCTGCCCCAGCGCATGCAGGAGGACGTGGAGCCGCTGTCCTACGGCCAGCTGGTCGGGGGACAGGGTGGGCTCGCGGCGCTCCACTACGCCGTCCGCCAGGGCTTCGGTGACGTGGCCCACGCGCTCCTGGACGCCGGGGCCGAGATCAACCAGGTCACCGGAGGCGACCACACGAGTCCCCTGGTGATGGCCTGCATCAACGGGTACTTCGACCTGGGACTCGAGCTCCTCGACCGCGGCGCCGACGTGAACCTCACCACGGACGCGGGCGTCTCGCCGCTGTTCGCGGTGATCAACACGCACTGGGCGCCCAAGTCGCGTTATCCGCAGCAGATGGCCTACATGAACCAGAAGGCCGGCTACATGCAGATGATGCGGACGTTCCTGGAGGCGGGAGCGGACCCCAACGTCCGGCTCACCAAGCACCTCTGGTTCCTGGGCTACAACTTCGACCTGCTGCAGGTGGACGTGGCCGGAGCCACGCCGTTCTGGCGCGCCGCCTACGCCACCGACGTGCCGGCCATGAAGCTGCTGGTCGAGCACGGCGCCGACCCGAACATCCCGACCAAGAAGGTGCCGGCCCGCCGGGGTGGGGAGTCCGACCAGGGAGACGTGGGGGACAACGATCCGTCGGGCCTGCCCCCCGTTCCCGTGGGCGGTCCGGCCGTCTACCCGATCCACGCCGCCTCGGGTGTCGGGTACGGCGAGGGCTTCGCGGGCAACGCCCACCGGCACGTGCCGGACGGGTGGGTGCCGGCCGTGCGCTACCTGGTCGAGGAGCTGGGTGCGGACATCAACGCCCGCGATCACAACGGCTACAGCGCGCTGCATCACGCGGCAGCCCGGGGCGATGTCGAGCTGATCCAGTACCTGGCGGATCACGGCGCCGATGTGACCGTGGTGAGCCGGCGCGACCAGACCGCGGCCGACATGGCCAACGGTCCGGTGCAGCGCGTGCAGCCCTGGCCCGAGGCGCTCGAGCTGCTCGAGAAGCTGGGATCCAAGAACAACCACCGCTGCGTGTCGTGCTGATGCGACGTGCGGGCCGCGGGGGCCTTCGGGCCCCCCGGCCCCACCGCTTCGCGCGGACGGCCCTCCTCACCGCAGTCGCTTCGGTCCTCCTTCCCGTCTCGCTCTCCGCCACCTGGTCCGTCATCGCCGTGGACCAGCGCACCGGCCGCGTCGTCATCGCGTCGGCCACCTGTGTGCCCCAGGACCGGCTCCTGAACTTCCCCGCCCGCGGACTGATGGACATCCAGGCCATCGTCATCCCGGGCGTCGGTGTGGCCGCCGCGCAGGCCGGCGTGGACCGCACGCGGGAGAACCAGACGCTGATCTACCGCGAGCTGCAGAAGGGCACGGCTCCGGAGCAGATCATCGACATGTTGTCGGAGGATCCCGACTTCCAGCGCCGCCAGTTCGGCATCATCGACCTGCAGGGCCGCTGCGCCGGGCACTCGGGCAGCGGGAACGGGCAGGCCTCGCTCTGGCAGGCGGACAGCATCCCGGAGCTGGGCATCACGTTCTCGGTCCAGGGCAACATCCTGGCCTCCGACGACGTGGTGCATCAGGCCGTGGCCGCCTTCAAGGCCGAGACGGGCTCGCTCGCGGACCGCGTGATGGCCGCGATGGAGGCGGCGGACGCCGCCGGTGGCGATTCCCGCTGCACCTGCACCACCGACCCGGTGCTGGAGGCCCCGTGCACGCACAAGACGTCGCACGTGGCCTACATCCTGGGCGCCACTCCGGGAGACATCCCCGGGGCCTCCAGCGAGTTCTTCATCAACGTGACGGACCAGGACATCCAGCCGCAGGAGAACGCCAACCCGGTCACCACGCTCCGGCTCCGCTACGAGCGTTGGAAGGCCGCGGGCGGGAGGTTCTGAGCGGGCGCGGAGCGCCCCATCGCGGATCGCCGAGCGGGGCGCCGACCGGGGGTCGGCGCCCCGCCGTCGTTTCCGGCAGCCCGGAACCGCGTACGGGGTCGCGGCACACCCGGCGGATCGACGCTGCCCGCTCTGCCGCCCCTGGCGTCGCGGCGGTCCCGCCCGTCACTTTGCGCCCGCCATGATCGATGCACTTCGTTGCCGTTTCCGCCGCTTCGCCCCCGCCGCGGTCCTGTCCGTCCTTTCCGGCCTCGCGGCCCTTCCCGGCTCCGCGCACGCGCAGGACGGCGGCCTGTCCTCGCCCGCGCCCGGGGAGGCGCTGCCCGGCCGCCTGGCCCCCGGCGGAGGACCCGAGGCCCAGGGGATCGTGGATCTGCCGCGGCTGGGCGGGCCGGTCACGCTGGACGGCCCGAGCGACGAGGCCGCCTGGGCCGACATCCCGCCGTTCGTGCTCACCATGTACGAACCCACGTTCCGGGGGGACTCCGAACGGCGCGTCGAGCTGCGTGTGGCCTACGACGACGAGGCCCTGTACGTGGCGGCTCGCTTCTGGCACACCGACGCGCGCGACATCCGCGCGTTCTCCCTGACGCGCGACCGGTGGAGCGGCGACGACAGCTTCGGCATCCTCCTCGACACGTTCAACGACAACGAGAACGCGCTGCGGTTCGTGGGGATGCCGCTGGGCACGCGCATGGACATGTCCATCACCGGCGACGGCCAGCAGGCGGACGGCGGCGGCGGCGGGCTGGGTCCGCGCAACAACGCCTGGAACACGTTCTGGGATCTCGAGACCCGGATCACCGAGGACGGGTGGCACGGGGAGATGCGCATCCCGTTCTCCAGCCTGCGCTTCGAGAGTGGCCCCGACGGCTCCGTGGTGATGGGCATGATGGTCTATGCGTACGAGCCTGCGCGCGGAGATCGGTGGACGTACCCGGCCATTCCCCGCAGCTACCCGTACACGCAGGTGTCCGTCTGGCAGGACGTGCGCCTGCGGGATGTCGCGCCTCGCACGCCCATCTACCTGAGTCCCTATGCCCTGGGCTCCGCCGAGCGCGGGACGGTGCTGGCCGGCGACGAGAGCGCGTTCCTGGGCACATCGGACCGCAGCGTCGAGTTCGGCGGGGACCTCAAGATCAATCCGACGCCCAACCTCACGCTGGACCTGACCGTCAACACGGACTTCGCGGCCGTCGAAGCCGACCAGCAGCAGGTGAACCTGACGCGCTTCTCCCTGTTCTTCGAGGAGAAGCGGCCCTTCTTCCAGGAGCGGGCGGGCATCTTCCAGTTCGAGACCGGGGCCGACCGCGGCACGCTCTTCTACTCCCGCCGCATCGGACTCGCGGACGGCGCGCCCGTGCGCATCCTGGGTGGCGCACGCCTGGTCGGGCGCCTCGGCGCCTGGGACGTAGGCCTGATCGAGATGCAGACGGCCGGCCTCGACAACCTGGCCGCCGAGAACTTCGGCGTGCTGCGTCTGCGCCGCCGCGTCCTGAACGCCAACTCGTTCCTGGGCGCGATGGCCACCAGCCGGATCGACGCCGACGGGGGCTACAACGCCACCTACGGCGTGGACGGCCTCTTCCGGCTCTTCGGCAACGAATACGTCACGCTGAAGTGGCTGCAGACGCTGCAGGGGGGCGACGCGGTGCGCGACGGCCTCCCGGGCGGCCTGGACGCGGCGCGCCTGGTGCTGGACTGGACGCGTCGGCAGGTGGAGGGGCTCAGCTATCAGCACGCCCTCACGTGGTCCGGTCCGGGCTACGATCCCGGGATCGGATTCGAGCCGCGCTCGGACTTCGTGCGGGGGCAGAGCGACTGGAGCTACCAGTGGTTCCCCACCGGGGCCTCGCGACTGCGGCGCGTCTGGCTGGGCGCGCAGAACAACGTCTGGGTGCGCAATGCCGACGACCGCGTGGATACGGGCCAGCTGCTGCCGTTCCTGCAGCTCGAGACCAAGCCGGGCTCGTCCATCAAGCTCTCGACCACCACGCTCTACGAGGACGTGCCCCTGGCCTTCGCGCTCTCCGACGACGCGCAGATCCCGGCCGGGACCTACTGGGCCACGGAGGGAGCGCTGGAGCTGCGCTCCGCCCGCGGCTGGACCGTCCGTCCCAACCTGACCCTGCGCGGAGGCCAGTTCTACGACGGCACCCGGGTCGGCGTCGAGACGGATTTCACCTGGCCCGCCAGCGCGCACCTGGAGCTGGGGGGCGGGTGGGAGTGGAACCGCATCCGCTTCGACGAGCGCCAGCAGTCCTTCGACTCCAACCTGCTTCGTCTCCGCGCGCAGGCGGCGGTCGACACCCGCGCCTCCATGAACGCCTTCATCCAGTACAACTCGCTCAGCGGGCAGGTCAGCACCAACGCGCGCTTCCGCTACAACTTCCGCGAGGGCCAGGACCTCTGGTTCGTCTGGAACGAGGGGCTCAACCTGGATCGGGACGTGGTGGGACTGCCCCGCCGTCCTTTCGAGGAAGCCCGCACCCTCACGGTGAAGTACACGCACACGCTCGTGTTCTGAGGTCCGTCCCGCCTTCCCCATCCGCTCGCTCGCCCAGGAGGTCCTGATGATCCCCTTCCGGCTCCGGCTCGCCGCGGCGCTGCTCGTCCTGACCCCCTTCCCCGTGGCGGCGCAGCGCGGACCCGAGGTGGCCCGCGCCTGGCGGGAGGCACACGAGGCCGAGATCCTCTCGGACTTCGTGGAGCTGCTGACCTATCCCAATCGCGCCCGCGACCTGGAGGACATCCGCCGCGCCGGTGGCTACGTGCGCGACCAGCTGCAGGCCGCGGGCGTCGAGGCCCGTCTGGTGGAGCTGGAGGGGGCTGCGCCCCTGGTGTACGGCGAGCTGCGCGTGCCCAACGCCACGCGCACGCTCGGCATCTACGTGCATTACGACGGCCAGCCGGTCAACCCGGACGAATGGACGCACCCGCCCTTCGAGCCCACGCTCTATACCGCCTCGATGGAGGCCGGCGGCACGCCGCGCCCTCTCCCGGCGTCGGGCGAGGCCGTCGATCCCGAATGGCGCGTGTATGCCCGCTCGGCAGGGGACGACAAGGCCCCCATCGCGGCCATCCTGCCCGTCCTGGCCGCCTTCCGGGAGGCCGGTGTGCAACCCACGTCCAACCTCATCTTCTTCCTCGACGGCGAGGAGGAAGCGGGTTCGCCGAACCTGGGCCGCTACATGGAGCGCATGGCGGAGCAGATCGACGAAGTGGACATCTGGCTGTTCTTCGACGGACCGGCCCACCAGAGCGGTCGTCCGCAGCTCACGTTCGGCGTGCGCGGCGCCATGGGGATGGAGGTGACCGTCTACGGCGCCACGCGCAATCTGCACTCGGGCCACTACGGCAACTGGGCCCCCGACACCGGGAACCTCCTCGCGCACCTGCTGGCGTCCATGAAGGCGCCGGACGGGGAGGTGCTGGTGGAGGGCTGGTACGACAGCGTGGCGCCGCTCGGGCCGGAGGAGCGCGCGGCGCTCGAGTCCATGCCGGACTACGATCCGGAGCTCAAGCGCGAGCTGGGGCTCGCCTGGACCGAAGGCGAGCCGGCCAGCCTTCCCGAGCGGTTGCTCCTGCCGGCGCTCACCATCCGCGGGCTCAGCGCGGCCAACACCGGTGCGCTGGCGGCGAACGTGATCCCGAACGAGGCGGTGGCCGCACTCGGCATCCGCCTGGTGAAAGGAAATGATCCGGAGCATATGCGGCAGCTGATCGTGCGCCACATCGAGCGCCAGGGCTACCACGTGGTGTCCGAGGAACCGGACATGGAGACGCGCCTGCGCTACCCGCACATCGCCAAGGTCACGGGAGGCGGCGGCTCGCCGGCCGCGCGCACGGAGATGGCCGACCCCTACGTGCAGCAGGTGATCCGCGCGGCGACCGACGCCGCCGACCGGGCCTTCGGGGAAGATGCGCTGATCCTCTCGCCCGGGATGGGCGGGACCCTGCCGCTGCATCTGTTCACGGACGTCGCGGGCAAGCCCGCCATCAACGTTCCGGTGGCCAACCACGACAACAACCAGCATGCGCCGGACGAGAACCTGCGCATCGCCAACCTCTGGTACGCGATCGATCTCTACGCCGCGTTGCTGACCATGCCGGCGCCGGCGTCGTAGGAATCGCAGGGGCCGCGGGTCATCCGGGGAGCCCGCGGGGGCTCCCCGCGGTCAGAGCCCGCGCAGGAACCGCTCGATCTGCCGCGCGTGCCGTGCCTCGTCCGCCGCCATGGCGCGCAGGCGGAACGCCAGCTCGACCTGGCCCAGCTCCTCGGCGGTGTGCGCCTGCCCGTCGTATCGCCGCGCGTCTTCGCGCTCCGAGCGCAGCGCCGACTCCAGCATGGGACGGGCGCCCTCCGGCTTGAGGAACGACGTGGGCTGGGTCGTCGGGTCTCCGCCCAGATCCACGATGACCTCCGTGAGGAAGCGCGCGTGGGCCAGCTCGTCCGCCAGATGCGGCTCGAGCAGCGCGCGCACGGCCTGGCCGACGGGCCCTTCCGCGCGACCCAGGTCGTGGATGCCGCGCAGCAGGCTTCCCAGCTCGGCGGCGAGCGCGTCGTTGAGCGAGACGAGGAACTCGGCCGTCGTGGCGCCGTCGGCCGCGCGTGCTTCGGGGTTGGGTCGGGAGGGCCAGGCCGGGGGATCGCTGGCGGGAAAGGACTCCAGCGCGGCCTCGGTGATCGGATCGCGCGCGTCGTCGGACATCGTTCCTCCACGGGTCGGAGCACCGGTCGGGCGCTCCGCGGCCGCCCGGAAGGGCCGGCGCACGGGACGTCCGCGAAAGCGGACCGTGGGGGACGGGCCCGGGTGCGGCGTCCGCGCGAGCGGCGCCGGCCCGGCCGGTCGCACCTCCGAAGCTCGACCGCGCCCGGTGCCCGGTCAACGGGCGGGCACCGACCCCGCCTCGGACCGGACCTCCGGCGTGGACCCGGACACGGACGCGGCGGCGGCATCTCGAGCCGAGCGCTGCCGTGCGCGCGGTGCGCCGCCCCGACGTGCCGTGCCGATCCGCGCTCAGCCCTGCACCAGCGCCAGCAGGCGTTCCACGGTATTCGCGTTGCGTGCGGTGCCCATGCCGAAGCCCGACAGGTCCAGCGCGCTGCGCGCCGATCCGTCCACGTAGTGCACGAAGACCTCGCGCCCGACCACGGCCCACTCCTCCGGCCCCTGGTGCGCGGCGCGCACCGCGTCCACGGCCTCGGGCGGAGGCGCGTCCCGCAGGAAGAGCGTGTGCACGAGCTTGGGGACGCGTCCGCCGTCCAGGAACGGGTTGGCGGCGATGGCGGCGGTGAGCTCCTCCGCGTCGCGCAGCAGGACCTCGCTCACGAATCCGGTCTCCGCCGCGAAAGCCGCCTCCAGGCGACGGGCCAGCGCCTCACGCCCACCTCGGGGAGCCTGGAAGACCACGTTCCCGGAGGCGAGGAACGTGCGCACGTCCGCGAGCCCCGCCGCCTCGTGCAGTCGGGCCAGGTCGGCATTGGCGATCCGGCGGCGCCCGACGTTGAGGGCGCGGTAGAGGGCGACCAGGCGCGGCATGGAGACGGCTCCGGGATGGGGGGCGGACGAAGAACGCGCCCGTGGGCAGAACGGTCGGACTCCGGCGCAGCGTGCCCCCGCTCGCGCGTCCGGGGCAAGGGGGTGGGTCCGTCCCCTTGGCCGGACCCGCGGGCCACCCCCATGTTGCGCGGTTCGCGCCGGAGAGGGTCTCCCGCGCTTCGTGCTTCGCCCGTCCGTCCGAGGTTTCCCATGCGCCGTTCCCTGCTCCTCCTCCCGCTCCTGGTCCTGCTCGCCTGCGGGGGAGAGGCCCCTCCGGCCGAGGCGCCCTCGACCGCGGCACCTGCGGCAGCCGCGGGCCAGGAGGTGCTCCGCACCGGCGACCCCTACGCCCGCGGCCTCACCGACGAGGACTTCCCGCGCATCCACGAGCTGGCCCGCAACGTCTATTCGTACGAGCAGCTCCGGTCCGCCGGGGACGAGCGCTTCACCACGGTGAGCCTGTTCGTGGTCACACCCGCGGGCGTGCTGGTGGCGGACGGCCAGGGCAGCGTGGAGGAGACGCAGCGCATGGTCGACCACATCGCCGAGATCACCGACCAGCCCATCACCCACGTGGTGATCTGCTCCGACCACGGGGACCACACGGCCGGCAACTCCGCCTTCCCCTCCACGGCGGCGTTCCTGGCGCACCCGACCTCGCAGGCCGCCCTCGAGGCCAGCCGGGCCTCCGCCCGCGAGGGCGCCCCTCCCGTGGTGATGCCCACCGAGCTGGTGGAGACGTCCCGCACGCTCGACCTGGGTGGAACGGAGATCCAGGTGCTGCACCTCGGACGCGCCCACACCGGCGGCGACCTGGTCGTGTACCTGCCGGCCGAGAAGATCCTGTTCATGAGCGAGGCCTACCTCAACCGCATCTTCCCGGCCATGCGCTCCGCCTACCCGAGCGAGTGGGTGGCGATGATCGAGCGCGCCCAGGCGATGGACGTGGACGTCTACGTGCCGGGACACGGGTTCGTGGACTCGCCGACCGTGCTGGAGGAGGAGCTGGAGACGTACAAGCAGGCCGTTCAGTCCGTGATCGCGGAGGCGCGTCGGCACCACGACGCCGGTGTGTCCGTGGACCAGGCGGCGGAGCAAGCGACCTTCGGTGACCTGGAGTCGTGGTCGCTGCGCTCCAGCCAGGGCGCCACCGCGATCCGCCGCGTCTACCTGGAGCTGGACGGCGAGCTGCCGGGAGCGTCCCGGTGAGCGCGCATCGCGTGCTCGCCGCCGCGCTGCCGGACCACGCAGCGGCTCGACCCGGCAACGACCCCATCTTCGCGCTCAACGCCGAAGCCAACCGGCGCGCGGCCGCGGGCGAGTCCATCCTGAACTCGACGCTGGGCGCGCTCATGACGGACGACGGGCGGCTGGCCACCATGGGCACGGTGACGGAGGCGTTCCAGCGGGTGGCACCGGAAAGAGGCGCAGCCTACGCGCCGATCGCGGGCGATCCGCCCTTCCTGGCCGCGGTGATCGCGGATCTCTTCGGCACGTCCGAAGCCGCTGGACAAGCCGTGGCCGTGGCCACGCCCGGTGGCACCGGCGCGCTGCATCACGCGGTGATGAACTTCCTGGAGCCCGGCCAACGACTGCTCACGGGCAGCTACTTCTGGGGGCCGTACCGCGTCATCGCCGAACACGCGGGTCGGGGGGTCGAGACCTTCGAGATGTTCGGCCCCGACCTGCGCCTGGACGTCGATGCGTTCGAACGCGGGCTGACGGAGATGGTGGAGCGGCAGGGTCGGGCGCTCGTCGTCTTCAACTTCCCGTGCCACAACCCCACGGGATACTCGCTGGACGCGGACGAATGGGCCGCCGTGGCGGACGTCGTGGCCCGGGCCGGCGCGCGCGCGCCCGTGGCGTTCCTGCTCGACCACGCCTACGCGCGCTTCGGGCCCGAGCACGCCGGCGGCTGGTTGCCGCAGATGCCACGTCTGACGGAGTCGGCCACGGTGTTGATCGCCTGGACGGCCTCCAAGTCCTTCTGCCAGTACGGGGCCCGCGTCGGTGCGCTGGTCGCCGTGCATCCCGACGCGGACACACGCCTGCGCATCGCGAACGCGCTCAACTACTCGTGCCGCGCCACGTTCTCCAACTGCAACCACCTGGGCCTGCTGGCCGTGCAGGAGCTGCTCACGGACCCGGATCTGGCGCGACGCGCGTCCGCGGAGCGGGCGGGCCTCGTGCGCCTGCTGGACGAGCGCGTGCAGGCCTTCAACGACGCCGCCGCCGGGACCGGGCTCGTGTACCCGCGCTACGAAGGTGGCTTCTTCGTCTCCGCATTCACCGCGGACGGGGAGAAGGCCGCGGCCACCATGCGCGAGGATGGCGTCTACGTGGTGCCGGGACCGCGCGCGCTGCGCGTGGCGCTGTGCGCGACCCCGAAGGCGGCGGTGCCGCGGCTGGTGGAGTCGTTGGTGCGCGGGGTCGCGGCCGCGGGGTAGCGGGCGATCCGACCGTCCCCGGCGTAGCCGGTGGGGGTTGGCGTCGCGCCCGACCGGAGGCCTTGCCGGCCCGACGGAAGACGAGCGCTACTCGTCGGAATCAACCTCGGCGTCGGTCCGCTTCGGATCCGATCCTTGGCGGAAGGCCGCTGAGGTCTCGCCCAGCTCCTCGATCACCTTCATCTTCTCCCGGAACGAGAGGCGGCGGAACTCCAGATGTTGCCGCCGTCGATTTCCCTCCCACGTCGTGAGGGACCAGTCGATGGGTTCATCACGCATCGCCCCCCCCTACCGCCCCGCCGCCGCCCTTCCCTGCCGGATCACGTCGTCCGCCGTGGGGCCCTGCATCAGCAGCGCCAGGAAGCCCTGCTCGATGCGCGCCTCGATCGACTCCGCGTTCGCGGTGATCATGTCGGCCAGGCCGGCGCGCGTCGCTTCCGCCAGCACCGCCCGGTTGCCCGCCTCGGCAGCCTCGCGGTCTCCGCCCAGCGCCTGCGTCAGGCTCCCGATCCCGCAGGCGAGCACGGAGAGGCCGTCGAGGTCGGCCACCTCCGCCGCCGCCGCCACGGCGTCCGGATCCTCGAGCATCAGCATCGCCACCACCCGCCCATCCGGGTTGGAGGGGGACCACACGTCCGCCCCCGCTTCGCGGAAGAAGCCGAGGGCCGTGCGCGCCTCCTCCACGCTGCGGATGTGCGGGAGCACCACGCCGTCGGCTCCCGCCGACAGGATCTCGCGCACCCGGGCGCGCGCCGCGTCCTCGCCCTCGGCCGAGATGGGCGGGATGCGCACCAGCAGCGTGGGGCGCGCGTCCGCCGGCACCTCGGCGCTGCCCGCCCGGATGGCGCGCACGGCCTCCGGGTCGTAGGCGCCCTCCAGGTTGAGGAAGAGGAAGTCGTAGAGCGGATTGGACGCGAGCGCGCGACCGCCTTCCCGGGTGTAGACCGGCGGTCCCTGGGGCCGCCCCCCGCCCTCGGGACGGGGGCGTTCGTCGGGGACGTACACGCCGAACGCGGGCAGCTCGTCCGACCAGAGGGCCAGCAGGCGGGGACGGGCCTCTCCACCTGGCGCGGTGCCCTCCCCGGCCGGAGCGGGCGGCTCGCCGCCGCAGGCCGACAGGAGGAGCAGCGCAGCGAGGAACGGCAGCGCGGCGGTGCCGAGGCCCCCGGGTCCCCGGCGGGAACGGCGGGCGCGCGGGCGGCCGGAGGCGAGCTCCGACCCGAAGGCAGCAGGCGAGCGCATCGGGGGCTCCCTCCTCAGCGGCCGGCCGCGGCGCGCCCCACCCGGAGCGCGGCGGGATCGGTCACGATGATCAGCCGGAAGCCCTGGCGCAGGCGCTCGGCGATGTCGTCCGGTCCGGCGGTGATGCCGCAGGCCACGTCCAACTCCAGACAGACCGCGAGCACCGACTGGATGGCGTTCTCGACCGCCTCCATGTCGCCCTCGTAGGCCCGGCGCAGATCGCCCGGACCCGGGATGGCCACGCTCACGCCGGGCGCGCCCACGATGGCGCGCGCGTCGGCCACGCCCGCCTGGTCCTCGATGAGCACGATGTTGATCAGCGACCCGTTGGCGGATGCCGGCCAGACGTCGTCGCCCATGGCCCCGATCGCGAACGCGGTCTCATCCGCCGACTCGACGTGCGGGAAGACGAGCCCGTCCACGCCGGCGTCCAGCCCCTGGCGGATGTGGTCGGCTGCGGCCTCGCGGCCCTCGCGTACCGGTGGGATGCGCAGCAGCACCGGGAGGGGCGCGCCGGCGGCCGCCTCGGAGAGGCCCTCCATGTAGGCCTCCATGGCCGGGATGTCGAAGGGCCCTTCCTCCAGCGAGTAGAAGACGAAGTCTGTCTCCGTGTTCGCGGCCATCGCGCGGCCCTGCTCCCGCGTGTGGTCGCCGGAGAAGATGCCGAAGACGGCCTGGCCGCTCGCGAGCAGCTCGGGCAGGCGGGCGGGCGCAGCGGACATGGTGGTGGGCTCCTGGGCCGGGGCGGGTGCGTCCTCGCCCCCGCCGCAGGCGACGGCGAGAAGGGCGGGCAGGGCCCAGGGCAGGACGCGGGACGGACGGGACATCGGCAGAGCCTCCTCTCGTGCGGAGAGACGGGTTCGTCCGGGGACGGCGGCGACCGGGTATGGTACAGGGGCTGGCTCCGGGGGCAACCCACGCGTGGGATCCCCCCGGTCGTCGGCCTCACGACCGGCCGTCCGGGTCCCCGCGCCGGTCGGTCCCGGGAACGAGGATGCGGCCCGGCCTCGCCCGCCGGGCACCCACCGCGTACCCTGGCCGGAGCGGCCGTGCTCGTCCGGAGCCTCGCGTCCCCTCGCACCCGTCCCATGAACGTCCATCTCATCGACGGCACCTACGAGCTCTTCCGCCACTTCTTCGGCGCCCCCTCCGTCCTGGACGCGGAGGGGCGGGAGCGGGGTGCGGTCGTGGGCGTGCTCGCCTCCATGCTCGGGCTGATCGAGAGCGGCGCCACCCACGTGGCCGTGGCCACCGATCACGTGGTCGAGTCGTTCCGTAACGACCTGTGGCCGGGCTACAAGACCGGGGAGGGCATCGAGCCCGTCCTGTGGGCGCAGTTCCACCCGCTCGAGGAGGCGCTCGCACGCATGGGCCTGGTGGTCTGGCCCATGGTGGAGCTCGAGGCGGACGACGGACTGGCATCGGGCGCGGCGCTGGCCGCGGCCGACCCCCGCGTGGAGCAGGTGATCATCTGCACGCCGGACAAGGATCTGGCGCAGTGCGTCTTCGGTGAGCGCATCGTACAGCTCGACCGGCGTCGCCGGGAGACGCGGGACGAACAGGGGGTGATGGAGCGCTTCGGCGTGCTCCCGGCGTCCATCCCGGACTGGCTGGCCCTGGTGGGCGATTCCGCGGACGGCTTCCCCGGTCTGCCCGGGTGGGGCGCCCGGTCGGCCTCGACGCTCCTCGCGCGCTACGGCCACCTGGAGGGCATCCCGAAGGATCCGTCCGGCTGGGACGTCCAGGTGCGGGGGGCGGCGCGCCTGGCGGCGACGCTGGTCGAACAGTGGGAGGAGGCGCTGCTGTTCCGCCGCCTGGCCACGCTCCGGATGGACGCACCGCTCTTCGACGACGTGGAGTCCCTGCGCTGGAGGGGCCCGGACGCGGGGTTCGACAGCTACGCGAGCGCGCTGGGGGCGCCGGGGCTCGCGGAGCGGGCCGAACGGCTGCGGAGCGTCAGCTGACCGTCTGCGGCTCGCTCTCGACCCCCACGTCGGCCGCCTCCGGACGGGCCCTCATCCCGGGCACCAGACCGAGCTCGGCCGGGCGCGCGAACAGGTAGCCCTGCCCGGAGCCGCACCGCATCGCGCGCAGCATGCGCGCCTGCTCGTCCGTCTCGATGCCCTCGGCCACGACGCCCAGCCCCAGGCTGTCGGCCATGCGCACGATCGTGCGCACCAGCTCCTCGCCCTCGCGCTGGGACGTCATGCTGGAGATGAAGGAGCGATCGATCTTGAGCGTGTCGATCGGGAGCTTCTGCAGGTAGGCCAGGGACGACTGTCCGGTCCCGAAGTCGTCCATCAGGACGCGCACGCCCAAGAGCTTCAGTTGTCCCAGCGCGGCCGCGGCCCGGCGCGGGCTCTCGATGATCGCGCTCTCGGTGATCTCGATGCGGAGGCGGTGTGACGGGAAGCCCGTCTCCGACAGGATCTGCTCCACCACGCCGGCGGGGTTCTCCTGCGCGAGGTGCTTGCCCGAGAGATTGACGCTCAGATAGGGGATGTCGTCCGGCTGCATGTGCGCGAACCAATCGACCATCTGGCGGCAGGCCTGACGCAGCACCACGGCCCCGAGCTGGATCACCAGTCCGGTGTCCTCCATGACGGGAATGAACTCGCCGGGCATGAGCAATCCGCGCTGCGGATGTTGCCAGCGCACCAGGGCCTCGAGCCCCTCCACCGCGGCCGTCTCCAGGGAGACGATCGTCTGGTAGTGCACCACGAACTCCTCGCGCGCCAGCGCGGCCCGCAGTTCCGTCTCCAGACGCAGGCGCTCGGTGAGGTGCTCGCGCATGGTGGCGTCGAAGATCGCGTACTCCGGCAACTGGTCCTTGGCCCGGTACATGGCGGTGTCCGCGTCGCGCAGAACGTCCTCCGGACCCGTGTACGCGTGGGTGTCCATCACGACGCCGATGGACGGACGCACGTAGAGCTCGCGTCCCGCGAGTTGGAACGGCTGCCCCAGCTTGGCCACGATGCGGTCGAGGGTGATCTGCACACCCTGCGGGACGTGCACCTTCTCGAGCAGCACCACGAACTCGTCGCCCCCCAGGCGCGCGACGGTGTCGCTGCCGCGCACGCAGCTCTGCAGGCGCTTGGCCACCTCGCAGAGCAGGTCGTCTCCCGTCTTATGGCCGAGCGAGTCGTTGACGATCTTGAAGTCGTCCAGGTCCAGGAAGAGCACGGCGAACGTCTCTTCGTCCTGCGGCCCGCGGGGGCGGCTCGTGAGACGCGCCAGCCGATCCAGCAGCAGGCGACGGTTGGGAAGCCCCGTCAGCGCGTCGAAGACCCCCCGTCGACTCATGTCGGTGAGCGATCCCGCCAGCCGCTCGACGCGGCCGTCCGCGTCGCGCGTGCACGCGCCTCGCACCAGCACCCAGCGATAGCTCCCGTCCGCATAGCGGATCCGGAACTCGTCCTCGAACTGCTGTGAGGTGGATTTGAGGAAGGAATGGAACTGGCTGCGCACGCGCTCGATGTCCTCGCGGTGGATCCGCTCCGCGAGGCCGCGGATGCTCGACCCGAAGTCGTCCCCGTCCGCCAGCAGCGCCCGGATGCGGTCCGACCAGAACACCTCGCCCGATGCCAGGTCCCAGTCGTAGAGCCCATCGTTGGAGCCGGCCATCGCCAGCCGGAAGCGCTGCTCGCTCTGGGCGAGCGCGCGGGTCTGGGTCTCCGACTCCTCCTTGAGCGTGAAGAGCGTGCCGTAGAGGCGTCGGCGGATCACCGTGGAGAGGAAGGACGCGACCGCCGCACCCGTGATCAGGAAGCCGTACTCCCCGAGCGGGAAGTCCGCGATGGTGAGCGCGGTGAGGATCCACACCCCGACGATCACCGCCAGCATGCCGGTCAGCCAGGTGAGCGACAGCACGAACAGGCCGACCGCCACCGCGAGGATCGCGAAGTTGGCGGAGGTGTCGGGATCGCCGGTCAGCCCGAGATGCGCGCTGCAGTTGAGCGTGACCAGCAGCACGATGCCGGTGGCCAGGGCGTTCCCCGACAGCGGGAGGCGCGCGACCCGGCGCCAGCCCAGCCGGAGGCCCAGGAAGGCCAGGGCGGTTCCGCCCGCCAGCGCCGCCATGGTGGGCCCCACCGAGGGCGGAAGCAGGAACACATGCCCGACGGCGAAGACCACGAACAGGGCGAACAGACCCAGCGACACGGCGGGGATGGCGCCCCGCAGCATCGCGTCCTGTGCCTTCGTGGTGTCGTACGCTTCGTGTCGGCTCGCGCCAGGGCTTCGCCCCACGGTCTCCTGCCGGTCCGGGCTTCCAAGGGATTCCCGGACTGCTGAGCAAGAGGTGTGCTAGGGAAGCAACAGGGAAAAGGCCCGCTATTCCGCCACTTCCCGGGCCGCGGCCTGCACGCCGGTGCCGACCCCGAGGCCCATCGCGCCACCCACGATCAACCCCATGCCCGCGCCCACGAACGGAAGGGCCGCCACGAGGGGGGCCGCCACGACCGCCGTGGCCACGCCGGTGAAGAGCCCCACGCCCGGTGTCTCCACCACCTTGGTGAAGCGCAGGCGGCGGCGGACGAAGTCCTTCGACTTGAGATGCCCGGTCAGGCCGGCGACGCCGGCCACGCCGAGACCGATGAGCTCCAGCATGGTCCCTCCCTGTGCGGATCGTCGTCGATCGTCTGCTCTCCTGCCCGTCCTACGCCGCCGCGGGCATCCCGGTTTCCACGTCCGCCTCCCGGGCGCCCGCGCCGGGCTCACGCGCCGCCGCTGCCCTCCACCAGCGTCGCCGCGCGCACGCGATCGCCTTCGCGGATCCGATCGACCACGTCCATCCCCAACTCCACCTCGCCGATGATCGTATAGCTGTGATCGAGCCGTGTGTTGTCCACCAGGTTCACGAAGATCTGCCCGTCTCCGGTATCGTGGCCGCGGGTGGAGATGCCGACCGTCCCCCGCCAGTGGGAGACCCGCCCGACCTCGTCACGGGTGAAGTCGCCGTGCCCCGCGTACTCGTTGGCGCCGGGGCTGAGGCCCTGCACCACGAAGTTGGGTTCCACGCGGTGGAACCCGAGCCCGTTGAGCGTGCCTGCCCGGGCCAGCGCCACGAAGCGCGCGACGTTGGTGGGGGCCAGGTCGGGGAGCAGCCGGATGCCCACGCGACCCCCGGACTCCAGGTCCAGCAGCACCCGCGTCCGTTCGAGCCGCTCGATCTCGGCCTCGGTGGGGACGCGCCCGACCGGCGTCGGAGGCTCGGGCGCCGAGACGCTGTCCCCCTCCAGCCGGGAGAGCGCCGCGGCCACCGCGCCGGCCACGGCCGGATCGGGGTCCTGCAGGGCAGGCCGGAGTCGCTCCGCGTCCGCCGATCCGCCCAGCTCCGCGACGCGCGCGATCAGCGCCACCCGCGGGTCCCGCAGGGTCGCCTGCCGCCGAGCCCCGAGGCGGTCCAACGTCTCGAGCAGGGGTGGCACGACGTCCGCGCCGCGCGGGGTGCCCTCGAGCAGGCGGGCCGCGGTCAGCACGAGCTGGGGGTCGTCCGAGGAGAGCGCGGCCAGCAGCGCATCGTCCGCCCCGTGTTGCCGGATGCGGAACAGGCCCTCCAACGCCGCGGTCCGCACGTTGGGGTCCGGGTCCCCCGCCAGCCGCGTCAACGGCGGCTCCAGGCCGGCCCGATCGGCCGCCCGCGCCGCCCAGGCGCGGACGTACGGCACGTCGTGCCGCTCGAAGGGGCCGATCACGCCGGCCAGGGCATCGGGCGCGCTGCCGGCGAGCGCCGCCAGGGCCCGGGCCGGGGCATGCCAGCTCGCGCTCCGGCCCAGCTCGCCGACGATGGCCAGCAGCGTCGTGCGCTGGCGGGCGGCTTCGGGGCAGGGTCGCGCCAGCAGGTCCAGCGCGGTCAGCACGACCAGGGGATCGCCGTCGCGCACGGCGAACAGCAGCGGCTCGCAGCCCCGGGACGGCTTGAGGGTGCGGTCCCAGACGCGCAGCGCCGCGATCCGGACCCGGGGCTCGGGGTCGCCCACCACGAGGGGCAGTCGCTCCCGCAGGGTCTCCGCCGAGGCGGCGGGAAGCCCCTCGACCGCCAGCCGCCGCACGTCCGCATCCGGATCGGCGAGCGCGGCGACAAGGCCCGGGTCGCGGAGCCCGACGGGCAGGCGCGGCAGCAGCCCGGTGGCCAATCGTCGGACCCGGGCGGCCTCCAGCCCGGGGCGCCCGCGACCGTGGAGCGCCAGCTCCCGGAGAAGCTCCGCCAGCGCCGGCCCGGGGGCGCGCTCGCCCTGGCCCCGGATGAAGCGGTCCAGGCCGAGCGCCGCGTCCACCAGGGCGGCGTCGGAGCCACCGGTACGGAGCCGCTCGGTCAGCCCCACCAGGGTGGCCTCCACCGTGTCGGGGCCCGGCGCTCCCGCGTAGGGGAGACGCCCGAGGGCGCGCGCGACCGCGCCCAGCACGGCCGGATCCTCCTCGCCGTCCCCGATCCGGTCCACCAGCCAGGCGTGCACGCGCGGCACGGCGTCGCCGCCGGCCATCACCGCCTGCGCGAGCGCGTGGGCCGCTTCGGCCCGCACGGCCTCCTCCGGATCGAAGAGGGCCGTGCGGATGGTGTCGGCCAGGTCGGGCCGCTCCAGCCGGCCGAGCCCCCGGACCGCCCGGAGGCGCCGGGCCGGATCCGGATCCCGCAGGGCCTCCCGGAGGGGCTCGATGCCCTCGGGGCCCAGGCCGCGTCGGTCCTCCGCCACGCGGGCGGGATCAGTCGCTTCGGCGGCCGCTTGGGCGGGCGCCGGCTCGGGCGCCTCGCCGCACGCCACCAGCCACGGAACGAGGGCGAGGATCACGCTCGCGCGACTTCGGTTGGAGCGCCGACGCCACATGGACTCCTCCCACTCCGGGGGCTCGGGAAGACGGGGGACGGATTGCCGTGCGCGAGGAGGGCCCGCAAGCCCGGTGCCGGGCGTCAGCTCACATTCGGCGTGCTGAGGCGCTCCACCAGCCGGTAGAGGAACTCGAGGCCCTCGTAGAACGAGCGCACGGGGATCGACTCGTTCATCCCGTGCGAGTTCGGGTTCTCGTAGAAGAGGCCGGACACCCCATAGACCGGCATCCCGGCGTTGCGCAGATAGAGGGCATCCGTCGCACCGGTGCTCATGATGGGCACCACCGGCACACCGGGCCACATCTCCTCGGTCACCTGCTCGATCGTGCCCAGGATCTCCGGCGTGAGCGGAGACGGTGGGCTGTTCCGTGCCCGGCCTTCCATGCGCACGGTGACCTCGGCGGTGCCGACCACCTCCTGGAGCCTGGCCAGCACGGCCTCCGGCTCCTCGTCCGGGAGGATGCGGCAGTTGACGTTCGCGGTGGCACGTTGGGGAAGCGCGTTGGGTGCATGTCCCCCGTCGAGGAGCGTGGCCACGCAGGTGGTGCGCAGGCGCGAGTTGTAGCCAGGCTCGCGCGCCAGGGCCCGCACCGCCTCGGCGTCTCCGGGATCGGCCAGCACGCGCCGGATCATGGCACCCGTCTCCGCATCCACCAGCTCGGCGGTACGGCTGAAGTAGGCACGGGTGACTTCGTTCAGACGCACGGGATGCTCGTAGCCTCCGATCGCAATCAACGCGCGCGACAACTCGTAGATGGCGTTGTCGGGCCGCGGCAGCGACGAGTGCCCACCGGGGTTGGTGGCTTCCACCGTGAAGTTCTGGTACTTCTTCTCGCTGGCCTGCACGTTGTTCGAGATGCGCGTTTCACCCTGCAGCGTTCCGCCGCCCCCCTCGTTGAAGGCGAACTCCGCGTCGATGAGCTCGGGCCGGTTCTCGAGCAGCCACTCCACGCCGTTGTGCTCCCCGCCTTCCTCGTCCGCGGTGAGCGCCACGATGATGTCCCGCTCCGGCGTGAAGCCTTCGCGCTTCATGCGGATGAGGTTGGTGACGTAGATGGCGGCCTCGTCCTTGTTGTCCGCCACTCCCCGACCGTAGAAGGTCCCGTCCCGCTCGATGAACTCGAACGGCGGCAGCGTCCAGTCCTCGGGGTTCGCCTCCACCACGTCGATGTGCGCGAGCAGGAGGAGGGGCCGGGCGCCGGTGCTCCGTCCCCGCAGGCGGGCGACCAGATTGCCCTCGCGCGGCGCCACCTCCGTGACGACGACATCCTCCTCCGCGAAGCCCGCAGCGCGGAGACGCTGCGCCATCGCTTCGGAGGCCTCCAGCGTGCCGCCGACGGAGTGGCTGGTGTTGATCTCCACCAGCTCCTGGAAGATGTCCCGCGCCAGGCGCTCCCACTCGGACGAGGGTTGTTGCGCGGAGAGCGGCAGCGCGGCGACGGCCAGCGTCACCCACACGAGCAGGGTTCGGACTACCATGGGGCGCCCACACGGTCGAGCGGAACGGGTCCTGGAGCGGATCCCGCTATGGTAGCGCGGTGCCCTCGGTCGGGCCACAGGACAGCAGGAGGAGAGCCGGCCCGTCCGTGGGGACCGCATCGGCCGCGTTCCGCCCCTCCACCAGACGCGGCATCAACACCAGGTCCGGACCGAGCAGGTTGATGGCGGCCGGGAGGTGCTCCAGCACGGAGCCCGTGTGGACCAGCGGGCGGGCCCCCATCCGATCGAGACCCGCCCGCTCGAGCGCGAGCTCCAGGCCGCGCTCGGCCTCCAGGAGCGGGTCGGGCCCGCCCCCGGAGCCCGCGACACCGCGCAGCACCCACACCTTCGCGCCGAACGCGGAGGCCAGCCGCTCCGTCCACGCGAACGCCTCCATGCAGGTCGCGGGATCATCCACGACCACCAGGATGCGCTGCACCCGCACGTCCGGAACGGGCGACACCGCCGGGGCCTACGGGTCCTTGCTGCGTGCGGGGACCACGAGCACGGGGACGTCCGACCCCCGCACCACCTTGTCGGCGACGCTTCCGAGGAGCAGGCGCTCCAGGCCACCGCGCCCGTGGGAGGCCATGGCGATGAAGTCGGCCTGGGTTTCCCGCGCATGATCGAGGATCCCGTGCGCGACGAACTCCGCCAGCACCACGGCGGTTTCGGTCTTCAGACCGCGCGCGGCCAGGTCGGCGGCCACCCGCTCCAGGTACGCCTCGGCGCGGGAGCGCTCCTCCTCCACGAGCTGCCGGTTCTCCACGATCGTGTGGGGCAGGTAGGGCGACGCCACCGAGTGCGGGAAGCCCACGGCGCGGACCAGGAGCAGGGTTGCGCCGGCGGCCAGACCGAACCGTTCCAACGCCGGGATCGTGCGTTCGGCCAGCTCCGAGCCGTCGAGTGGGACCACGATGCGCGCCGGCATCGGCGCGGCGGCGAGATCCGACTGCTCGGTCTCGTGCGGCCGGACGAGCAGCACCGGCAGGGAGGCGTGGCGCAGCACGCCGTCCGCGACGCTGCCCAGCCACACCCGGCTGAAGGGGCCTCGGCCGTGGGTGGCCAGCACCACGAGGTCGGAGCCTTCCGCCTCCACGTGATCCAGGATCTTGCGGGCGGCGGAGCCCGAGAGGACCACCTCGTCGGCCTCCACGTCCGCGGCGGCCAGGCGGGTCCGTAGCGCCTCGTAGTACTCCTCCAGCATCCGCCCGGCGACCTCCTCGTAGCCGGGGAAGCCGACCGCCGATGGCGCCTCGACCACGGAGACGAGGTCCAACCGACCCTCGGCACCGGCGAAGGCACGAGCGTAGGGGATGGCGAACTCGGCGAAGCGCGAGCCGTCCAGGGGCACCGTCACGCGTCTGGGCATCTTGCCTCCTTTCCGGGGTGGGCGCTCGGGTCCAGGGGTTTCGACCACGCACACCCCGGGGGATCTGCGTGAAGATCTAGCGAGCCCGAGCGGCCGGGTCTGTACTTCCCGCCCACATCCTCCTGTCGGGCAGTTGGCGCTGCCCGTGTGGGGGAAACCCCCACGTCACGATAGCGGCATTGCTTCGCTGGCGCCGTGGGTTTCTCTTCCGTCATGGCAGACCTTCCGGACGCCGCCCCCGCGGCGCGCGCACAGCGCATGCCCGGTTGGTACGAACGGGTTTTCACCGACTCCCCCGACGGCATCGTGATCGTGGGAGCCGAGGGCCGCATCAGTGCCCTGAACGCCCGCGCGGCCCAGCAGTTCGGCTACGGATGGGACGAGCTGGTCGGGCAGTCCGTGGAGGTCCTCGTGCCCGAGGATTTCCGCAGGCTGCACGAGCGTCAGCGGTCCGACTACGAACGGACCCCGGGATGGCGTCCCATGGGTCTGGGGCTCGACGTCCGCGGACGACGCAGGGACGGCACCATCTTCCCCATCGAGATCGCGTTGGCCCCCGTCCACACGGACGGCCAGCGCTACGTGATCGCGATGATCCGCGATCTGACCGAATGGACACGGACGCGCCGCGAGCGGGCCGCCATCGTGCGGGCCATGGAGCGGGAGCGCCAACGCATCGCCTACGAGCTGCACGACGACTCCCTGCAACGGCTGGCAGCCTCGTTGATCCACCTCCACCTCGCGGCCCGCAACGTCCCCACGGAACAGGCGCGGGAGATCCTCGCCATCCGCGACGCGCTGGCCGAGGTCGCTGACGGGATCCGTCGGGTCGCGAGCGGGTTGCGACCGCCGGAGATCGAACAGGTGGGCGTGGCCGCCGCCCTCAGCGCCTGGACGCGCATGCACGAGGAGCAGGAGGCGCCCGCCTTCGCGCTGGAGGCGCAGCCGATCGACGCGCTACTGGACGAGGAGGAGCGCCTGGTCCTGTACCGCGTCCTCCAGGAGGCCATCACCAATGCGGTCCGGCACAGCCGGGCCCGGACGGTGCGCATCACGCTGCACGCCGAGGAGCACTCGGTGGTCGGAGCGGTCATCGACGACGGCACCGGCTTCGACGTGGAAGCGGTGACGGCGGAGACCGGGGGTCTCGGCCTCGCCGGGATGAGCGAGCGGGCGGCCGTCGTGGGCGCCGCGCTGGAGATCGTGTCCGCGCCGGGTGCGGGCACGCGAGTGGAGGTCACGTTGCGCAGGCGAACCCCAGCGGTCGCCCCGGGCGTGCCGGAGGAGGACGTATGATCCGGGTACTGTTGGCGGACGATCACGCCATGTTCCGCGCGGGGCTGAAGGCCCTGCTGGAGGCGGAGTCGGGGATCCAGGTGGTCGGGGAGGCCGCCGATGGCGACGCGGCGATCGACGCCGTGCGCAGTCTGCGACCGGACGTGGTCATCATGGATCTGGCCATGCCGGGGACCAGCGGCCTGGACGCCACCCGGCGCATCGCGGCGCTCGGGTACGGCACGCGGATCCTGGTGCTCACGGCGCACGCGGAGGAGGAGTATCTGGTGCCGGTCATCGAGGCCGGCGCCAGCGGCTATCTCACCAAGACCAGCGCCGACCGTACCCTGGTGGACGCGTTGCGCGTGGTCGCGCGGGGAGAGGTCTACCTGCCGCCGCGGGCCACCACGCTGCTGCTCAAGCGCTATCGCGCGGAGGATCAGGACGGCGACGGCGGGCTCGGCGCGCTGAGCGCGCGGGAGCGCGAGGTGCTGGCCCTCACGGCCGAGGGGTTCAGCTCCCGCGAGATCGGGGAGCGGCTGTTCATCTCGCCCAAGACCGTGGACACGTACCGGGCGCGCATCATGGAGAAGCTGGGGCTCAACCATCGGTCCGAGCTGGTGCGCTTCGCCCTGCACGTCGGTCTGCTGCGGGACGTGTGATGGACGCGCCGCAGCCGGGTCCCCGGTTCCGGCGGCTCGAGCCCGAGGAAGCGCTGGCGCTGCTCCAGCGCAACCACGTGGGTCGGCTCGCGTACGCGCGCGGCGGCCGCGTCGACATCGAGCCCCTGCACTACGTCTACGACGAAGGCTGGTTGTACGGCCGCACGTCGGAGGGCACGAAGATCGAGGCGACCGGGAAGGAGTGGTGGCCGGTCGCGTTCGAGGTGGACGAGATCGAGTCGATGTTCGAGTGGCGTAGCGTGGTGGTGCAGGGCGGGTTCTACGTGCTGAAGGAGGACGATCCCCGTCAGGAGGACCTGCGGGCGTTCGCGATCGAGCGCCTGCGTACGCTGGTCCCCGCGACGCTCACCGTCGGGGATCCCACGCCCGACCGCACGCTCGTGTTCCGCATCTCCGTGCAGGACATCGAAGGCCGGGAGGCGACGAGCGGCTGAAGGAGCAGGCCCGCAGCCACGGGCCGATGCGATCAGGACGCGTGCGACCGGCGACGGTTCGCGCGACGCCGTTCGATCCAGCGCTCCAGTCGGTCCACGGGGCGGAGCACCACGAACCCCAGGATCACCAGGCCGACGGCCAGCACGATCTGTCCCACCGCCATCGCGATCCCCACGGTCGCCGTGAAGAGGATGGAGGCCGCGGTGGTCAGGCCTTCGATCTCGCTGCCTTCCCGACGGATGATGCTCCCGGCGCCCAGGAAGCTGATCCCGGTGATGATCGCCTCCACGATCCGGATGGGATCGGCGCGCAGCGCCGAGGCGGGCGCGTCGAGATCGTAGAGACCGATCAGCGCCTGACCGAGTCCCACCAGGACCGTGGCCATGCCCGCGACCAGCATGTGGGTGCGGATCCCCGCCGGCTTCCCCGCGATCTCGCGCTCGAACCCGATCACGCCGCCGAGGAGCATCGCCAGCGCGACGCGCCCCAGCAACGCCAGCTGCTCCCCGTCGGCTTCGAACATGCGGGTCTCCTCTCTCGATTCCCTTCGCGTGCGGGGTTTCCCTTCGCGTGCGGGGTCCGTCCTTCGTGCAGCCGCCCCGCGGCTGAAACACGCCCCGGAACCCGAACGCGCCACGGGCCGGGCCACCGGAAGGGGCACATCCATTGCGCCTTTCCGGCCGATGTCCCGCGGGCGCCTCCATCGTCGGATCCGGAGCCCCGCTTCCGGCCTCGTGTGAGGCAAATCGGGTTCCACAGCGAAGGGGAGCGGCGTGGACGCCACCGAGATCCTGCTACGCCTGTCGGCCGGAGTGGCGCTGATCCTGGCCAACGCGTTCTTCGTGGCTACCGAGTTCGCGCTCACACGCGCACGCCAGTTCCCGGCCGAGGCGTTCCAGAAGAGTCCGGGCCTTCGTCGGGCCTGGGAGATGACCGAGACGCTCGAGCTCCACCTCACCGGCTGCCAGCTCGGGATCAGCAGCACCAGCATCCTGCTCGGCGTCGTCGCCGAGCCCGGGCTGACCTGGCTGCTCGAGCCCGCGGTGGGCGCCATGAGCGCGACCCACGCGCACGCGATCTCGGTCGTGATCGCCATCGTGGGCCTCAATCTCATCCACAAGATCTATGGTGAGCAGGCCCCGACCTACCTGGGTGTGGAGCGGCCCCTCCAGGTGGCCGATCGCCTGGCGCCCGCGCTCTACGTCTGGTCGAAGGTCATGAAGCCGTTCATCCTGTTCGGGGATCGCGCCGCGAAGGCCGTGCTGCGGTTGTTCGGGGTGGAGATCCGGCGGTCGTGGACAGAGCAGGACGGGACGGCGGCCGAGGGCGAGGCCGCACAGCGGGGGAACGGCGACGCGGTGGGATATGGGGAGGCGCGCGAGGAGCTGGCGCGCCTGCTCGCGCGCTCGCCGCTCGACGAGGAACGGAGCGACGAGGTATTGCGCGCCCTGACCATCGAGCGCCTTCCCGTGCGTGACATCATGGTGCCGCGCGACCGGATCCGCTTCGTGGAGGCACAGGGGGAGACGCGCGAGCAGCTGAGGCGCATCGGTCGTAGCGGAGTGACCCGCATCCTGGTCCGTGACGCGGACGGCGCCTTCACCGGGGCACTCTATCTGCCCTCGGTGATGGCGGAGCTCGACGGCCTGCTGGAAGGACGCGTGCGTCTCGCAGACCTGACGACCGAGCTGGTGCGCATCGATGCCGACGCTCCGGTGAGCGAGGCGATCGACGTCCTGCAGGAGCACGGGCACGAGATCGCCTTGATCGAGGACGGAGGCGAGGCCCTGGGGCTCGTGACGATCACCGACGCGCTCGAAGCGATCGTCGGGAACCTGGCGGACCCGACCGACCCCGAGGGCTGACGGCGGTCACCCGCGTCGGGGAGCCGGCGTCCCCGCGGCTCCGGACCACCCCGCGCGTCGGGACGCGCACCGCGGTTCTGCAGGTCCGCCCGATGGGCGTCTGCGGAGACGGCTCATCCGGCTTCTGTAGTCCCCCGCCCGTCTGGCGCCCGGCCCCTCCAGCCCTTCCATTGCCCCCGGGGCCGGGCGCGTCCGGGCCCATCACCCCGACGGGAGAGCGGGTCCGGCATGCCGATCGCGAACTACGTGGGGGGCCAGTGGCGCTCGGCCACCGCCCCTGACGTCCTTCCCGTCACCGACCCCGCCACCGGGGAGCGGTTGGGGGAGGTCCCCCTGTCCGGGGCAGCGGATGTGGACGCCGCGGTCCAGGCGGCGGCCCGGGCCTTCCCGGCCTGGCGGGCCACGCCGGTGGTCGAGCGGGCCCGGGTGCTCTTCCGGCTCAAGGCCCTGCTGGACGCCCACAAGGAGGAGCTGGCCACCCAGCTGGTACGCGAGCACGGCAAGAACCTGGCGGAGACCCGCGGCGAGGTGCAGCGCGGCATCGAGAATGTGGAGCACGCCTGCGGCGCGCCCGCGCTCATGATGGGGGAGACCCTGGAGGACGTGGCCGCCGGCATCGACTGCGAGACGGTGCGCCAGCCGCTCGGGGTCTTCGCGGTGATCAGCCCGTACAACTTCCCGGTCATGATCCCCCTGTGGTTCTGGCCGTACGCGGTGGTGACCGGGAACACCGTGGTGCTCAAGCCCAGCGAGCAGGACCCCCTCACCCATCAGAAGGTGGTGGAGCTCGCGGAGCAGGCGGGTCTGCCCCCCGGTGTGCTGAACGTGGTGCACGGCGGGCAGGCCGTCGTGGAGGCGCTGATCGATCATCCCGACGTGCGGGGCGTGTCCTTCGTGGGCTCGAGCCGGGTGGCGCAGCTCGTCTACGCGCGCGCGGGCGCGGCCGGCAAGCGCGTGCAGGCGCTGGGCGGCGCCAAGAACCACATGATCGTGATGCCGGACGCAGATCCCCAGGTCGTGCAGGAGGCGGTGACCGCGTCCGTGTTCGGCTCCGCCGGGCAGCGCTGTCTGGCGGGCAGCCTGGTGTTGGGCGTGGGCGATGTCTACGACGACATGCGCGAGCGCCTGGTCGAGGGCGCGCGTGGCATCCGCATGGGCTACGGCCTGGACGACGGCGTGGACATGGGCCCGGTCATCTCGGATCCCCATCGGCAGCGCGTGCGCGCGTTCATCGGTGAAGGGGAGCGCGAGGGCGCCCGCGTCCTCCTCGACGGACGGGACACGGCCGTGGACGGCTTCCCCCACGGGCACTGGGTGGGCCCCACCGTGCTGGAGGGCGTGCGACCGGACATGCGCGTGGGCCGCGAGGAGATCTTCGGTCCCGTGCTGGGCATCAACCGGGTGGATTCCCTCGAGGAGGGGCTGTCCCTCCTGCGCAGCAGCAGCTACGGCAACGCCACCTCCATCTTCACGACCAGCGGGCGGGCCGCTCGCGAGTTCCGCTACCACGCCGACGTCAGCATGATCGGCGTGAACATCGGGGTGGCCGCCCCGATGGCCTTCTTCCCCTTCGGAGGGACCCGCGGGTCGTTCTACGGGGATCTGAAGGCCCAGGGCACCGACGCCATCTCGTTCTTCACCGACCGCCGCGTGGTCATCTCCCGTTGGTAGGATCGCCATGAACCCGACGCTCGCCACCCGCTCCGCCGCCGACATCCTGGATGCGCACCGCACCTGGCTGTTCCCCTGCGTGACGCCGTACTACGACCAGCCCATCGTCATGAGCGAAGCGGAGGGCGTCCGTGTCACCGACGCGGACGGGCGCGAATACCTGGACCTCTTCTCCGGCATCCTGTCCACGTCCATCGGGCATTGCCACCCCCGCCTGGTGGAGGCGGTGCAGCAGCAGGCCGCACGACTGGGGCATACCTCCACACTGTACGTGAGCGAACCGCAGGTGGAGGCCGCCCGGCGGCTGGCGGGGATCGCACCCGGCCAGCTCGATCGCACGTTCTTCACGAACTCCGGCACGGAGGCGATCGAGACCGCCCTGGCGCTCGCGTGCATCTACACGGGTCGGAGCGAGATCATCGCGCTGCGCATGAGCTACCACGGGCGCAGCTCGTTGGCCGCCAACGTGACGGCCCACGCGTCCTGGCGGCCCCTGGCCAGCCAGGTGGCGGGGATCCACCACGCCATTGCGCCGGACACCTACCGCCTGCACGTGCCCATCGCGGACGAGGACGCGCTGGCCGAATACTTCGCGCGCGATCTGGACGAAGTGATCCGCACCACCACGAACGGACGTCCGGCCGCGTTCATCGCGGAGACCATCCAGGGCGTTGCCGGCTACACCGTGCCGCCCAAGGGCTACTTCGAGCGGGTGCGCGACATCGTGCACGGCTACGGCGGCCTGCTCATCATCGACGAGGTGCAGGCGGGCTTCGGTCGCACCGGCGATCACTGGTTCGGGATCGAGCACTACGGCGTCGAGCCCGACATCATGGTCATGGCCAAGGGCATCGCGGGCGGCTATCCCGCCGCCGCGACCATCACCCGCGAGGAGATCGCCAGCGCCTGGCAGGGCAAGACCATCTCCACGTTCGGGGGCAACCCCGTCTCCATGGCGGCGGCCGTGGCCACCCTGGACGTGATGCGCGAGGAGGACGTCCCCACCCGGGCGGCCGAGCGCGGCGCCCAGCTGCGCAGCGCGCTGGAGGCGCTGGCGGACCGCTACGCCTGGATCGGCGACGTGCGCGGGATGGGCCTCATGCAGGCCCTGGACCTGGTGAAGGACCGGGAGAGCCGCACCGCCGACTCCGCCCGCGCACGGGCCCTGCTGGAGGCCGCCAAGGAGGAGGGCCTCCTGATCGGTCTCGGCGGCCACTGGGGTCAGGTCATCCGGATCGGGCCGTCCCTGCTGGTCACCGAGGAGGAGCTCGCCGACGGGATCCAGCGGCTGGAGCGGGCCTGCGCGCGGGTGGACGGATAGGGGGGCGAATAGGGCGGGACCCTGCCCACCTCCCCGTGGTAGCCACAGGCATGTCCAGAGCGTTCGTGAACGAGGATGCCGCGGGCGGCCCTCCACCCCGGTACGATCTGCCGGAGCGGGATGCCCCCTGGTACGACGAGGCCGCCGCCTGGGCCCTGCTGGAAGGGGCCAACCGCGGGGATTCGACCAGCGCCGAGCACGCCACCGGGTATCGGTGGGCCGAGCCCGCGTTGATCCCCCACGTCCAGGCCATCCTGGCCGATGCCGAGCGGGACGGCGAGGACCGGGTGGCCCAGCTGGCACGCCGCTTCCTGCGACAGGCCCGGGGCCCAAGCTCCTAACGCCGTCGCTGGACGGCAGATGGCACGGATTCTGCCCTTCAGACCCCCTCGGCAGGTGAGCGACCTGCCGGACCTTCAGGACCCGAGGACGGCGTGCCCCCGCAGATCTCCAGCCCGGTCGTGGTGCTCCTGGCCGGGAGCGTCTTCTACTGCGTGATGGCCTGGGTGCTCCTCCGCTACCGGCGCGCGCACGGGGCGGGGGTCACCGCCTTCGCCATGGGGGCCTGCCTGGTGTGGGTGGCCGGCGCCCTTCTGTCCGGCCTGGCCCCGACGCTCCCGCTCCAGCTCCTGTCCCTCAACGTCGCGTACCTGGGGGCCTGCTTCACACCGTTGGCGATCCTGGTGTTCGTGGCGTTCTACACCCGGTCGCGGCCCATCCCGCGGCGGCTGATCCTGCTGCTCGCGGTCCTGCCATTGGTCTCCGCCTTCCTGATCTGGACCAATCCCTGGCACGAGCTGATGTGGGCCCATCCGCCCCTGGACGCGGACGGCCGCTTCACGATCCGGGCCCAGTGGGGACCCTGGTTCAAGCTCGTGCACGCGCCGTATCACTGGACGCTGGTCATCGTGGCGACGGTCTTCCTGGGGCGGGCCGCGCTCCTGGGCTCGAAGGTGGTCGCCGACGCCGGCCCGCGCATCGGCCGCCTGCACGCCGCCGTGCTCCTGGTCGCGCTGGTCGGCACGTTCTCCATCAACGTCATCACGGTCCTGGGCACGCGCGACTACGCCGTGAGCCCCACGGCCGTGGCGATCGCGTTCTCCAGCGTCCTCTTCCTGTGGGTCTTCGCGCAGCTCGAGCTGGTCCCGTTCCGGCATGTGGCGCACCGCCGCATCCTGGCCACCATGCCCGATGCGGTGTTCGTCACCGACGAGCGCGACGTCATCCTGGATCTCAATCCCGCGGCGGCCGCGTTCGCCACGGAGGCGGGCGGTGCGGGGCCCGGCATGCGTCTGGGCGCGGTGTTGGCCGAGGAGCGCGCACTGCTGGAGGTGCTGGACCTGCCCGGGGACGTGATGGAAGAGGTCTCCACCCGCTGCGGCCGCCGCTACGAGATCCGGGTCTCCACCGTGGTCGACGCCAGTGGAAGCCGGCGGGGCCGCACGGTCATGCTGCGGGACATCACCGAGCGGCGCCGCCAGGAAGCGACGCTGCGGAGCATCGTGGATGTCTCGCCCAACGGGATCCTCCGGGCCCAGCCCGTGCGCAACCACACGGGCGAGATCCACGACTTCGTGTGCACCTTCGCCAACCCGGCGGCGGTGGCGGCGCTGGACCTGTCGCCGGAGATCGTGGAGGGCGGGCGCGCGCTGGAGCTGCTGCCGGTGGTGGGGCCGCAGGTGGTCCCGGTCCTGCGCAGCGCGCTCGAGCGGGATCAGCAACGTGTGCTCGAGCTTCCGGTGCGGGAGGACGAAGCGGACGACCCGCTGTGGTACCGGCTGTTCGTCTCGCCCGTGGGCGGGGACGTGATCATCACCTTCGTCGACATCACCGCGGAGAAGCGACGCCAGGAGGAGATGGAGGAGGTGGCGTTCCGCGACCCGCTGACGCGTCTGCTCAACCGGCGTGGGCTGGAGCAGGCCTTCGAGGACGTGCCGCTCCCTCCGCGGCGGGGTCGCGGCGGCCACGTGCTGCTCTACATGGACCTCGACCGCTTCAAACCCGTCAACGACACCTACGGGCATCCCGCGGGCGACCGTCTGCTCAAGGAGTTCGCGGCCCGATTGCGCTCCGCGACCCGGGATGGGGACCTGCTGGCCCGCATCGGGGGCGACGAGTTCGTCGTGCTGCTCCTGGACGTGGACGCCGAATCGGCCGATTCCCTGATCGAGCGCCTCACCGAGGTCACGGCCGCCCCCTACTGGCTCTCGGGCTCGGCCCTCTCCTGCCGACCCAGCATCGGCATCGCCCACCTGACAGAGCGCACCAGCACGCTCGCGGACGCGCTCGTGGCCGCCGACCGGGCCATGTACCTGGCCAAGGCGTCCGGCGGAGGACGCAAGACGGCGGCGCCGGCGCTGATGGAGACGGTGTAGGGTCGGACAGGGCAGCGGCCGCGTCGCCATGGCGCGAGGACCGCCAGAATCATATTTTACGTAAAGTATGATTCTCGGCCCGACGTCCGTCACCTGTGAACATCATTTCCATCACCCGGTTCGCCCGCAATCTCGCGGAGATCGTCAATCGCGTCGCCTACGGGGGCGAGCGCTTCACGGTGGTGCGGGGATCGAAGCCCGTGGCCGAGGTGGGCCCGCCGCCTCGGGGGCGACGGCTGGCCGAGCTGCCGGGCCTGCTGCGCGCCCTGCCCCGCCTGGCAGAGGAGGAGGCAGAGGCGCTCGGCCGGACGCTGGAGGAGGCCCGCGCGACCCTCTCGCCCCGGGGTGATCCTTGGGAGTCGTGATCGACGCGTCGGTCCTCATCGAGAGCGAGCGCGGGCGGCTGGACATCTCTGGTGTGGTGGAGCAGCGCGGGGACGAGGAGTTCTTCCTGTCGATCGTGACCGCCAGCGAGCTGCTTCACGGCGTGCACCGCGCCACGGACCGCACCCAGCGCGCTCGCCGTTCGGCGTTCGTGGAGGCCGTCCTGGCCGAGTTCCCCCTCCTGCCCATCGACATCCTCACCGCGCGCACGCACGCGTCGTTGTGGGCGGATCTCGCCGGGCAACGGCACCCCGTCGGAGCCCACGACCTCTGGATCGGCGCCACGTGCGTGGCCCGCGGCCTCTCGCTGGCAACCGTCAACGCGCGTGACTTCACGCGTATTCCGGGCCTGACCGTGGAGGTGTGGTAGGGCGATGGCTTCCGACCCCCGGCGCGAAGGGCCTGCTCAGGACCCCGCGTCGTGCGCGGCGGCCGGTCGCTGTGCGGAGGCTTCCCCCGCGTCGGGGTCCTCCTCCAGCTCGGCTTCCGCCTCGATCTCCACCCGGTAGCCGTCCCCGATCAGGCCCGCACGCACCAGCGTGTTCGCCGGCTGCACGTGTCCCAACCGCTCGCCGTGGACCCGGGAGACCGCTTCCCAGTCCTCTTCGTGGTGCACGTACACGCGCGTGCGCACCACATCCTCCAACCGCGCGCCCAGCGACTGCAGGGCGCCCTCGATCTTGTCCAGCGCGAAGTGCGCCTGCGCGCCCGCGTCCTCGCCCCCGATCAGACGCGTGCCGTGGGTGGCGGTGGTGCCGGAGATCCAGATGCGCTTCCCCTTGCGGACCGCACGGCTGAAGCCGGCCAGGTCCTCCCAGATGGTTCCGCTCAACGCGCGCGTGCGGCTGCCGGGGCCGGGTCGGCTGGGGTAGGGCGCGGGCAGCGCGTCGAGGTGGTGGCTCAGATCCCCCGAGGCCGTGAGATACGGAGGCTTGCGATACTCGTCCCCGGGCTCGCCCGGGATCGGCGTGAGCTGCGCCCGCGCCTCGTCCAGACGCGCGTGGTCGGCCTCGTCCAGGGCGAAGTCGAAGACCCGCAGGTTGTCCTCCACGTGCGTCCGCTCACCCGGGCGGGCACCCACCACCACCGCGGCCACGCCGGCCTGCTCCAGCACCCAGCGCACCGCGACGTTGGCCAGCGACACACCGTGGCGACGCGCGATCGCCGCGGCGGTCTCCAGCAATCCTTGCAGCGCGCTCCATCCCCCGGCCACGCGCAGGAAGCGTCCGTACTTCATCTGCGACCACGTGCCGGCGCGCTCCTGGTCCGGCTCCGCCGCGCCCAGCCAGCGCTCGCTCAGGAAGCCACCGGCCAGGGCTCCGTAGCAGAGCAGCCCCACGCCGTTCGCGGCGCACCAGGGCGCCAGGCGTGCACGCGGCCGGTCGTCCAGGAGCGACCAGCAGACCTGGTCGGAGACGATGGGCAGACCGCTGCTCTTCAGCACACGCAGGTGCGCGGTATCCACGTTGGTGACGCCGAGCGCACCCACCAGCCCCTCCTCCCGGAGCTCGGCCAACCAGAAGAGGTCGTCCAGCCAACGCGGGTCGGCGTAGTTCCAGGCGTGGTACTGCAGGAGATCGATGCGCTCCACGCCCAAGCGCGTGCAGGCGCGTTCCACCGCGGCGCGCGTGGCCTCGCGTGACCCTTCGCCGGGCGCCGGCACCCACTTGGTGAGCAACTGGAGGCGACCGACGTCCTCGCGCGCTCGCAGACGCCCCGCGATCACCTCGGCCGACCCGTAGTGGTCCGCCATGTCGAACGTGGTCAGGCCGGCCCGGGCGTAGGGGAGCAGGTCCGCGGCGGCCCGGTCGGGGTCGAGCGGGGGGCCGTCGCGCTCCATATCCGCAACCTGCCACAGGCCCGTGATCAGGCGCGCGACGCGAAGCCCGGGCGCCAGCGCGTGGGTAGCAACCTCGGTCACTGTCGTCTCCTGCGAGGGGGAGGCCGTCATATGGCGACGGGCCTCTCCCCGCACAAGGGACGGGTGGGGCACCCCGTCAGGGCGCCTGTTCCACCCGGACCGTCACGCGGTATTCGTCCGTGGCGATCGGATCGGTGCTCACCGGATCGGGCCGCACCTCCACCACCGTGAACCGGACGCCGTGCCACTCCGCGATGCGAGGCTCGAGCGCCGTGTTCAGCTGCACCGGGGTCGTGCTGCCTGCCCCGGTGGAGAGGCCCAAGGCCACCCGCACGTTGCCGGCCCAGACGCACGTGACATCCGTCGGGCAGCGCGAGTCCTCCAGGATGCCCGCCAGCCGGACGCGGAGCGCGCTCCCCCCGACCGGTCGCTCCTCCCCGACCGCCAGCACCAGCTCGGCGGGGCCTTCGATCCGCACGTCCGCCGCCGCCTCCACGGTCGGTTCGGTCGCGCCCGCGCACCCGCCCAGCACGCCCACCACCACCACGCACGCCACCATCCCGTATCGCACAACCCCTCCCGGGTCGGATCGTCTTCCGGGGATGCCCGGCACCCCCGCCGCCAGAGGAACGCGCCAGCCCACGCCGTCCTGACAGGGCTCCACGGCTTCCTGGAGGGCAAACGGGTGGTCCCGCCCGCCCCGTCGCCCGCCCGTCGCTGGCCGTCCTCTTCGCTACCCGGGGAACGCCCCCAGCAGATCCAGCACGTGGTCGATGTCCGCCTCGGTGTGGTCGGCGTTGACCTGCGCCCGGATCTCCTCGTCCCCCTTGGGCACCACGGGATACGCGAGGCCGGTCACCAGCACACCGTGGTCGAACAGATAGCGGGTCAGATCGCGCGTGCGCTGCGTGTCGCGGATCATGAGCGGCACCACGGGATGCTCGCCGGGGATCGTCTCGATGCCCACGCGGCCCAGACCCTCCTCGAAGCGCTTGGTCAGGGAGCGCAGGCGCTCCAACAGCGCCACGCCCTCCGGGCCATCCACGATCTCCAGCGCGCGCAACGCGGCGCGGGCCTCGCCCGGTGTGATCGGGTTCGAGTAGATGTACATGGGCGAGCTCTCCCGCAGGAAGCGGATCAAGGCCGCGCTGCCCGTCACGTAGCCGCCATTGACACCGAACGCCTTGCCCAGCGTGCCCACCAGCACGTCACAGGGTCCCGAGCCCGTGTGCTCCTCCGTGCCCCGACCCGTGCGTCCGAACGCCCCCACGCCGTGCGAGTCGTCCACCACCACCACGACGTTCTCCGGGTAGGCGTCGTCGTGGCGGCGTGCGATCTCGAGGATGCGGTCCAGGGGCGCGTGGTCCCCGCGCATGCTGAAGATGCCGTCCGTGACCACGAGCGCGCGCCTGGCCTTGCCTGCAAACCCGGCCAGCGCCTGGTCCAGGGCCTCCAGGTCGTTGTGGGCGTAGACCGCCTTGTCGAGGGGACGCGCCAGGCGCATCGCGTTGATGATGCAGTTGTGGTTGAGCGCGTCGCTGATCAACACCGTGTCCGCCGTCACCAACGGAACGATCGTGGAGACGATGCTCGCGTAGGCGGACGAGAAGATCATCGCCGCCTCGCGCCCGTGGAACCCGGCCAGGCGCGCCTCGAGCGCCACGTGGGGCGCGTACGTGCCGGAGATGAAGCGGACGGCGCCCGGCCCGGCGCCGAACTCGGCCGCGGCCGACTCCTCCGCCTCGATGACCTCCCGCCGCAGCCCGAGCCCCAGGTACGAGTTCGAGTTCATCCGCAGGAACGGGGTATCCCCCTGCCCTTCCAGGAGGAAGCGGGGACCGCGGACGCCAGAGGCCGGGAGCACGGCCCGTACGATGGCCTCGCTGCCCTTGGCGGTGCCCTGGGCCTCCAGGTCGGCGACGTGGGCGGCGAGGACGGGCGTCAGGCGGTCGGTCGGCATGGTCGGTCTTCTCGGTTGGGGGCAGTGCGAGGAGGCGGACGCCGCTGCGCTAGCGGCGCACGCCCAGCTTGGCGCTGAGCTTCTCCAACATGTCGGCGGTCATGCGCTCGACGTCGTACTCGGCGTGCCAGCCCCATTCGGCCGTGGCGGCGGAGTCGTCGATCCGGCGGGGCCAGGAATCGGCGATGGCCTGCCGCACCGGATCGACGTCGTAGTCGAGGGTGAAGCCCGGGATGTGCCGACGGATTTCCGCGGCCAACCGCTCCGGCGTGAACTGCATGGCCGTCACATTGAAGGCATTGCGATGTCGCAGCGCCGCGGGGTCGGCCTCCATGATCTCGATGGCGGCTCGGATCCCGTCCGGCATGTACATCATGTCGAGCTGGGTCTCCGGTCCCAGGAAGCAGGTGTAGCGGCCACTCTCGAGCGCGTGGTAGAAGATGTCCACCGCCCAATCGGTGGTCCCCCCACCGGGTGGAGCCACGTAGGAGATCAAGCCCGGAAACCGTACGCCGCGCGTATCGAGGCCGAAGCGTGTGTGGTAGTAGTCGCACAGCATCTCGCCGGCGACCTTGGTCACGCCGTACATGGTCACGGGCCGCTGCAGCGTGTCCTGCGGCGTGGGGTCTCGCGGCGTGCCCGGGCCGAACGCGCCGATGGACGACGGCGTGAAGACGGCGCACCCGTGCCGACGCGCCACCTCGAGGACCGCGAGCAGCGTCCCCATGTTCACGCGGTAGGCCAGCTGGGGATCCCGTTCCCCCACGGCAGAGAGGATCGCGGCCAGGTGGTAGACGGTATCCGCACCGTGCCGCATCACCGCAGCCGAGACCGCGTCCGCGTCCGCGCAATCGAGCACCTGGAAGGGACCGTCCGCCCCGTCCGTCAGCGGACGGATGTCGGTGGCCAGCACCGCCTCGCGTCCATATCGGGCGCGGAGCGCGGGCACGAGCTCCGAACCGATCTGTCCCCCGGCCCCGGTGACCAGGATACGTTTCATGGGTCCCCCTTCCGTGATCCACCCGCCCCCGTCGGGGCGGCCCGGAAGGTAGGGGCGGGGCCCCAGGGCCGCATCCCCCGGTGAGGGGCCCGGGGGCGCACCGCCCGGGCCCGCGCCACCCTCAGTGGCCGCCGCCCGCCACGGACAGATCCGGCGGCGGTGTGGAGGGGGTGCTCGGCGGAAGGATGGGAACGGTGACCTCCGGCTGGCGCCCGGTGAGCGTCCGCAGGAACGCGGTGATCCGCACCACCTCGTCATCGGTGAGCTCCGCCCCCAGCTGCGCGCTGCTCATCACGCGCACCGCGTCCTCCAGCTGCCAGACGCTCCCCGAGTGGAAGTAGGGCGGCGTGAGCTCGACGTTGCGCAGCGACGGCGCGCGGAAGACGTAGTCGTCCGCGGAGGTGTTCGTGACCTGCGCCCGTCCCCGGTCCGCTGGCGGGCGCACGCGGTCCCCGGGATCGGCCATGACGCCGAAGGGGAAGTAGGCCTGGCCTCCCACGTTGACGCCGTTGTGACAGGAGACGCAGCCCTTCGCGATGAACAGCGCCAGGCCTTCGCGCTCCTCGGAGGTCAGGGCGTCCGGATCGCCGCCCAGATAGCGATCGAAGCGCGAGTCGGGCGTGATCAGCGTGGCCTCGAACGTCTCGATGGCGCGCGCCATGTTGTCGAACGTCACGGGATCGGCCTCGTCGGGGAATGCCTCGCCGAAGCGGCGCACGTATTCCGGGATGCTCCGGAGCGTCTCCACCACGCGCGCCGGCTGGTTGTTCATCTCCACCGACGCCTGGACGGGACCTTTGGCCTGCTCCTCGAGGTCCCGCGCCCGGCCGTCCCAGAACTGGGCCACGTTGTGCACGGCGTTGAGGACCGTGGGTGCGTTGCGGGGTCCCTTCTGCCACCCGTGCCCGACGGACGTCTCCTGCAGGTCCACGCCACCCAGTCCCAGGTTGTGGCAGGTGTTGCAGCTGATCAGCCAGCTGGCCGACAGGCGCGGCTCGAAGAACAGCATCTTGCCCAGCTCGACGCGCTCGGGTGTGAGCTCGTTGTCCTCGAGCAGCGGGGGGTTCTCGTCCAGGCGTGCGAACAGACCGGGCGGAACGTCCGCCGGCAGGGCCCCCATCGACGCCGGGGAGGACGTGTCGGCCGTGACGTCGGCCGCAGGGGTGGCCGGCTGACAGCCGGACGCCAGCGACAGCACGCCGGCGAGGACGGAGAGACGGCAACGAGCGGCCATGGGATCCTCCGGGTCGGGTGGGCCCTCGGTGCCCCGAGCGCCCGGGCTTCGATCCTGCCCTCTACGCTACCGGAATGCCGACGGCCGCTCTGTCGGGTCGGAGCGGGACCCGGATGTCGGGAATCGCCCGGCGCCCGCAGCCCGGCACCTATTCCGGGGGCAGCGTGCGGAAATGCCGGCGCAGATCCACACCCCGCGCGGCCAGCGTGCGCCGTTCGCGGAGGTAGACGAGGCTGGCCGCCGCCATCACCCCGACCCAGAGCGCCGTGGAGTGGAAGTACCAGGCGTCCAGGTCGGCCCGCAGGTCGTTCGTCACGTGGACGACGAGGAAGGTGCCGAGCAGCACGATGCCGGCCACCGCCAGGGGGATCTGGAGACCGCGGCGGGGAACCACGCCGACGTCGGCCGCGAGCGGTGGGTTGGTGACGGGCAGCGTGAGCACCGAGACGCACATCAGCAGGAAGTTGACCAGCATCGAGGTGACCAGGATGTCGACACCCAGGAAGAAGTCCCCGGCCAGATGGCTGCCCAGGATGCCCACGGAAGCCATGACGCCGCTCGCGACCAGCGCCCGGTGCGGCGTGCCGAAGCGGGCGTGCACGGCGGCGATGCTGCGCGGGAAGATGCCGTCCTCCGCCCAGGCGAACATCAGGCGGGAGACGGCGAGCAGCATCGCCGGAAGGTCGTTGATGAGCGCCACGGCCGCGCCCGCCACGATCAGCACCGTCCAGCCCTCGGGCAGCAGGTAGCCGAGCAGCCCCGGTGCGGTGAGGTCGCGCTGCTGGGCCTCCGACGCGATGAACTGCCAGGGCACGGCGTGATACACGGCCGCGGTGAACAGCATGTAGAACGTCCCCACCGAGACCACCGCGATGCCGATGGCGAGCGGGAGGGTGCGGTTGGGATCCTTGGCTTCGCCGCCCGCCTGCGCGATGGAGTCGAAGCCGATGAAGCTCGAGAACAGGAGCGCGGCCGCGGCCAGGAACGGTCCGGGTCGGAGCGGTGCCGGCGGTGCGTCCGGGACCAGCCGCCCTTCGCGCGCCAGGAGCCCGGCCGCGAAGTCGGCGTGGTCGAACGCGAAGCCCGCGACGATCACCACGCTCCCGAGCACGAACATCAGGATCATGAGCGGGATGAGCGTACGCTCGTACAGGGCGATGCCACGGATGTTGACCGCCACGAACGTCCAGAGGAATCCGAGCGAGATGGATACGCGGATCCATCCCACCTCGAGCGCCGTGGCGACGCCGGCCCAGCCCACGGTGGCGGCGACGTCGCGCAGGAACGGCACCAGCACGTAGGACACGACACCGATGGCGATCGACAGCCCGAACCACTGCGAGAAGCTGGCCACGAAGCCCAGGAACGGCGTGGTGGCCCGGCTCGCGTAGATGTAGCTGCCACCCGCACGCGGCATCGCCGACGCGAGGATGGCGTAGGCCAACGCGGCCAGGACCGCCGGCACCGCCGCGAAGGCGTAGGACGACAGCACATGCGGGCCGATCCCGGGCACGCTGCGCTGGATCATGAACGGGATGACGTTGATGGCCGCCCCGAGCATCGAGCAGATGCCGGTGGCGGCCAGACCCGCCAGCCCCAGTTGTCGGCGCAGGCCGGTGCCGGACGCGGCGGTGGAGGGTGGAGCGGTCACGGCGATCTCGGACACGGGGGGATCGGCAGGAAGCGGGTACCTTGGGGAGCGAGCCGCACGGCCACAAGCGGCAGCGCGCTCGTCGGGTATGGCGGACCGTCACGACCGCCTCCGGACGCCACCGGCCCCGTGCCGCCCCGTGGGCCCGCACCACACGGTCCCGCGCCATTCCGGTCACTGGTCGCCTGCCGGCGCACGACCTAGCTTGCGGCCCGCCCTTCCCTCTCCGCCTCGGCCGCCCGGTCCATGCTCTGGTCGCTCCTCGCGCTCGCCCTCCCCTCTCCGGCGGACACGCTGACCTACAGTGGCCGCGACGGTCGCCTGACGGTGGAGCCGCCGCGGATGGAGTCGCCTTCCATCACCATCGATGGTCGCCTCGACGAGCCCGAATGGGCCGACGCCGCCGTCTTGAGCGGCTTCACGCAGTACACGCCCGTGGAGGGCATCGCCGCCGCACAGGACACCGAGGTCCGGGTGTTCTACTCGGGAGACGCCATCTATTTCGGCTTCCACGCCTACGACAGCGATCCCTCCGGCATCCTGGCCTTCCTGACCGAGCGGGATCGCTCCTCGTTCGGGAACGACTGGGTCCGCGTGATGCTGGACACCTTCGACGATCAGCGGCAGGCCTACGCGTTCTTCGTCAATCCGTACGGCATCCAGACCGACGGCCTGTGGCTGGAGAGCCTGCCGCCCGCCGGCGGCGTGCCCACCAATCCCAAGGTCGACTTCAACATCGACTACATCTGGGACTCGCAGGGCCGTCTGGTGGAGGACGGGTGGGTGGCGGAGCTACGCATCCCGTACGTGTCGCTCCGCTTTCCCGACCGTCCCGTGCACCAATGGGGACTGCAGATCGCGCGCGGCGTGACGCGCTCCGACTTCAAGTCCTCCTGGGCGCCGCTCACGCTGGACATCTCCAGCGTCCTGGCGCAGAGCGGCCGCCTCGTGGGCATCCACGACATCCACCCCAAGCGGTTGGTCCAGATCAACCCGGAGGTCACCGGCAGCATCACGGGCGCGCGGGTCGGCGGCGCCTTCGAACGCGGTGATCCCGACCCCGCGGTCGGGCTCAACGCCCGGTACGGCCTGACGCCCAACCTGGTCCTCGACGCCACCTTCAATCCCGACTTCTCCCAGGTCGAGGCGGACGTCGACCAGATCCAGACCAACGAGCGCTTCGCGCTGTTCCTGCCGGAGCGCCGGCCCTTCTTCCTGGACGGCGCCGAGATCTTCCTCACCACACAGCGGCTGGTGCACACGCGCAGCGTGGTCGATCCGATCGGCGGCGCCCGGCTGTCCGGCAAGGTGGGCAGCTTCGCCGTGGCCTGGCTGGGCGCCGTGGACGAGAGCCCTACGTCCGTGTTCGGCGGGCAGGACGACGCGCTGTTCAATCTGGTCCGGGTGCGTCGGGACGTGGGGGCCGGCTCCACGCTGGGGTTCCTCTACACGGACCGCACGCTGAACGCGGACGTCTACAATCGGGTCCTGTCGACGGACGTACGTCTCCTGTTCGGGGGTCGCTATGCGCTGCAGACGCAGCTGACCGGCAGCTGGACCGCCACCGGCGTGCCGGGCGAATCCACCGGGCTCAAGCCCATGGCCACGTTCCACGTCGACCGCAGCAGCCGCTCGAGCACGCTCCAGTTCAAGCTGGAGGACACGCACCCGGAGTTCCGCGCCCTGAGCGGCTTCATCCCCCGGGTGGGGGACACCGAGATGCAGGCCATCGCGGGGTTCACCCGGTACGGCCGGCCCGGCGCTCTGGTCGAGCGGTGGGGCAGCCAGATCCGCTACAACAGCTTCTACCGGCACGACACGTTCTGGGACGGCGGCTCCCCGTTCGAGTGGGAGGTGGAGCTCTGGCCGAGCATCGCCGTCCGGGGCGCGCGCTCGCTGACGGCCATCGTGCGCGTGGGAGGTTTCGACTTCCAACCGGGCGACTTCGCGCGCTACCAGGTGGTGGACGCCAACGGACAATCGCAGCCGTTCCCGCAGCCGCCGGCCGTCTCGCCCATCTGGGGCCTGGCCCTGCTTCCCAACATCCGCATCAACGACCGCGTGCGCCTGACCGGGCGCTCCTTCTTCCGGGAGGTGCCGCTCTACGCGGAGGGCTCGCAGGGGTGGGAGATCCAGCTGGCGCCCACCCTGGAGATCACGCCCGATCAGGCCTGGCGCGTGGATCTCAACCACACGTGGGCCCACCTGACCCGGAGCGCCGACGGGAGCGACTTCGGGACCGTCCACATCTCGCGAGCCGCGGTCCAGTACCAGTTCGGCCGCTCGGTCTTCGCCCGCGTCATCGCGCAGTACGACCTCGAGCGCCGGGAGGCGTTGCGCCATCCCGTGACCGGGCAGGCGGTGCTCGTGGACGGACAGCTCGCCGACGTGCGCTCCCGGGGGGACTTCCAGAGCCAGGTGCTGCTGTCCTGGGAGCCATCCCCCGGCACGATCTTCTTCGTGGGCTACAGCCGCGCGATGGACGGTCCGTACGGCTACGCACTCTCGCGCAAGGATCCCGTCACGGACGGCGTGTTCGTCAAGCTGTCCTGGCTGTTCCGCCTGTAGATCGGCGGTGCGGCCGGGGAACGCGCTCCGACGCCCGACAGACCCGCGACCCCCTCCAAGGGCAGGGGATGGTTGCGCCGGCCGTCGGCGGCGGCGCCCGCTCCGTTCCGTCACGTTCCGTGCATGCCGAGCCGGTCGCCGGCTCGTTCTCCATAGCGGAAGCGGATCCCGGAGGTCCCCATGTACGCAGTCATCCTCGCGCTCGCCCTGGCTTCGGCCCCGGCGCCCGCCGATACCGTCCCCCTGTTCGACGGCCTGGGCGAGCACCATCACGCGATCTCCACGGCGAGCGCAGAGGCCCAGGCCTACTTCGATCAGGGGCTCCGTCTCGTGTACGGATTCAACCACGCCGAGGCCATCCGCTCCTTCGAAGAGGCGCTGCGACGCGACGACGCGTGCGCGATGTGCTGGTGGGGGATCGCCTTCGCCGCGGGCCCCAACATCAACGCGGCCCTGGACTCCGCGGGCGGAGCGCTCGCCTGGACGGCCATCGGGGAAGCGCGCGCGCGGATGGAGGCGGCCTCGGCGAAGGAGCGCGCCTACATCAAGGCGTTGACGCGGAGATACGGCGCGAGTCCGCTCGCGGACCGAGCGGCGCGTGACTCCGCCTGGGCCGAGGCGATGGCAGGGGTGGCCGGGGCCTATCCGGACGACGACGACGCCCAGGTGCTGTACGCGGACGCGTTGATGAACCTGTCGCCCTGGGACTACTGGGAGGCGGACCTGTCGCCGCGGCCCGGCACGGAGACGCTCCTGGCCACGCTCGAGCGCGTGGTGGAGCGCTCCCGGACCCACGCGGGCGCCTGCCATCTCTACATCCACGCCGTGGAGAAGGGCGACCCCGAGCGCGCGGTGCCGTGCGCCGAACGCCTGCCCGACCTGATGCCGTCGGCGGGTCACATCGTCCACATGCCCGCGCACATCTTCATCCGTGTCGGACGCTACATCGACGCGATCGACCGCAACCATCACGCGACCCACGCGGATGAGCGCTATGTCCACGCCGAGCGGCCGCGCGGCCTGTATCCCCTCGCCTACTACCCGCACAACTACGACTTCCTGGCCTTCGCCGCCGCCATGGCCGGCCGTCGCGGCGAGGCGCTGGACGCCGCGCGCGCGGCGGCGGACATCGTCGATGCGGAGATGGCCGTGGTGCCGGAGCTGGGTGGCTTGCAGAACTACCGCGTGCTCCCGCTCCGCATGCTCACCCGCTTCGGCCGGTGGGAGGAGGTGCTGGCAGAGCCGGATATGCCGTCCGACCAGCGGTTCGCCGTGGGCTTCCAGCATTGGGCCCGAGGGCTGGCCGAGCTCAAGCTGGGACGGCCGGAGCGGGCGCGTGCAGAGCTCGCGCGCGTCCGGACCGTGCTGGCCGAGCCTGCACTCGCCCCCTTCATCCTCTGGTGGAACCCGGCCAGCGAGGTGCTCCGCCTGGGCAGCCTCGTCCTGGACGCCGAGCTGGCGCTCGCCGACGGCCGGACGGAGCACGCGGTCGGGCTGCTCGAGGAAGCGGTGGCGCTGGAGGACGGTCTGACCTACGACGAGCCCCCGGCGTGGTCGCTTCCCCCCCGTCAGGTCCTGGGGCGGGTGCTGCTGGAGTGCGGGAGGCCGGCCGACGCCGAGCGGGTGTACCGGGCCGACCTGGCGCGGCACCCGGAGAACGGGTGGAGCCTGCTCGGGCTCAGCCAGGCGCTCGCCGCCCAGGGCCGGTCCGACGAGGCCCAGGCAACCCGGCTCCGCTTCGAGCAGGCCTGGCGTACCGCGGACGTGACGGTGGAGCGCTCGGCCTACTGACGAGGCGCCACGGCTCTCGGCGGGGGGCCGATCCGCCCCTGCGGTGCCGCGGAGCCGCAGGGGCGGCCGGCTGCGCGGCCTGGCCCGGCCTGCCCCGCGGTGGCCGGCCCTGCCCCGCGGCCTGCCCGGCCCTGCCCCGCGGCCTGGCCGGCCCTGCCCCGCCCTCCCGCGCGCACCGCCAGGCCTCCATGGTAGATTGGGCCTTCGATCCGGGGGGCGAGCGTTCGGGTGTCCGGTGTCTCGGGCGGTCCGCGCTCTCCCGATCGAGAGGGCCCGTGCCCGCGGGCTCCGTGTCCCACCGCCGAGCTGAGGCCATGTCCGACGGCGAGCTCACCCAGTGGCTGGTCCGGCTCCGTTCCGGGGAGTCCGAGGTCCTGGAGCATCTGCTGCCCCGCGTCTACGACGAGCTGCGCCAGCTGGCGCGCGCCCAGCTCCGGCGCGAGGACACCGGCCACACCCTGGGGGCCACCGCGCTCGTGCACGAGGCCTACCTGCGCCTGGCGGATCGCGAGATCCTGGAGCCCCAGGACCGGCATCACTTCTTCGCCATCGCCTCCCAGGCGATGCGGCGGGTGTTGATCGACCATGCACGGACCCGCAAGCGCAAGAAGCGCGGGTCCGGCCGCGTGGCCCTCTCCCTCGAGCACGCGGGGGCGCTGCTGGCCGAGGACGGCGCCGAGGAGCTGCTGCTCCTCGACCGCGCGCTCGATCGCCTCGCGGAGGTGAACCCCCGCGCCGCACAGGTGGTGGAGCGGCGCTTCTTCGCGGGGCTGACCCTGGACGAGACGGCCACCTCCCTCGGTGTCTCGCTCAAGACCGTGCAGCGGGACTGGCTGCTGGCCCGGGCCTGGCTGCAGAACGAGATCGGCGTCGAGGACGCGGGCGAGGCTTCGCCCGCCTGAGAACGCCACGGCTCCGTGCCGGCGACCCCACGACGTCCGCCCCCGCCCTCCCCGTGAACCGGTGGTGCGTCCGGACGTCCCTACCCGCCCGGCTCCAGGCCGGCCAGCAGGCGTCGTTCCGTGACCACGCCCGCCAGGGGAACGTCGTGCGGTTCGACCGGGAGGGCCTCCACGATCTGCACGTCGTACGCGAGCGCAAACGCCGGGAACGGGCGTCCCGCCAGGAACGTGTCGAAGTATCCCGCGCCGTAGCCCAACCGGTAGGCGCGCTCGTCGAAGCCGAGCCCCACCAGCACGGCGGCGTCCAGGACGCCGTCGATCTCGTCGGGGCTCAGCGCCGGCGCCGACGCGGCCGGCTGCTCCAGTCCGAAGCGCAACGTCTCCACGGCGCAGGGCCAGCGGTGGATCGTCAGCGTGCGGGTGCCGGGCACGGCGCGCGGCACGTACACCGCGCGTCCCTCCGCGAGCCAGCGCTCGATCAGCGCATGCGTGTCGATCTCGCCCCCGAAGGAGCGACAGACGAGCAGCGACGCCGCGTCCTCCAGCGCCGGCAGCGCGGCGAGCCGCGCCTGCGCCTCGGCCGCCGCCCGCGACGCCGTGTCGGCGTCCAGCGCCGCGACCCGCTCGCGCAGGTCCCGACGCAGGCGACGCTTTGCGTCGCGGGCGGCTTCGGCCATCAGAATCCCCAACTCAGCGTGACGCGGACCTGGCGTGGCTCGGCGGGATGGAAGTGCAGGTCCTCCACACCGTCGACGGGCTCACCGGTCAACCGTGAGCCGTAGAAGTACTGGATGTCCGAGTCCTCCGCATCCAGCAGGTTGAGAAACGCCACACCCAGCCGCGCCGGTCCACGCTGCCAGCCCAGGTTGAGATTGACCAGGGAGGTGGGTCGGGCGCGCTCCGAATCGTCCTCGATGAGGGGATAGGCGCCGAAGTGACGGAGCCGGAGCGCGGCGAAGGGACCGTCGCCTCCCGGCTCCCAGGCCACGCCAGCCGCCACCACGTTTTCCAGGGCACCCGGGATACGGTCCTGTCCCTCGTCCACGTCCAGGAAGCGCGCACGGGTGAACGACACGTCCAGGTCGGCGGTCACCCGCGGGCTGAAGCGGTAGAAGTTGGCGAACGTCACGCCGACCCGCCGGCTCCCGTCGCTGGGCTCCGTCGTCCCGGCATCCCCGACGAAGAGCAACTCGCTGTCCAGCTCGATCGCCCACAGCGCGAAGGTGCTGCGCAGTCCGGTCACGGGGGTCGAGCGGAAGCCGATCTCGGCCCCGCGCGAGCGCACCAGCGGATCCACAGGGTCGATGGCTTCCTCCGTCACCGGATCGATCGTGGCCACGGTGCCGCGCGCGTCGTTGCTGTGGAAGCCGAGCCCGCCGCTCACGTAGAGCTCCGTACCGGCGAAAGGCCCGAAGGCCAGTGAGATCTTGGGGCTGACGATGCGGTCGTTGGCCGTCCCCGAGTTCTGGGGCCGGTCGCTGGTCACGTCGAAGCGGTAGTCGTCTCCGCGCACGCCGAACGTGGTGCGGAAGACCGGCGACCACTCGCTCACCAGCTCACCGAAGAGCCCGCTCCCCCACTGCGTGACCTGGTCGGAGCGCACCACCCGCACGGGCGTACGCTGCGCCGTCCGCGAGAGCGTCACGTCGGCGTCGTCGCGTCGGACCTGCAGCCCCACCGTCAGCCGGTGGTCGCGGCCCCCGAGGTCCAGCGGCTGCACGTGCGCCAGGTTCAGGCCGGTGGTCCAGCGGCCCCGGTCCCGCTGCCGGATCTGATCCCCGGTGGACGGCTCGTCCAGCAGGAAGGTGAAGTTGCTGAAGAGGTCGAGATCGTAGTGGATCGCGTAGGCATCGACCCGCTGGCTGCTCGAGCTTCCGATCCGCATCCAGGTGCCGGACAGGCTGTAGCGCGAGCTCTCGCCCCCCAACGTCGGATCGAGCTGACCGAAGCGCCCGATCTGCCCGGACTGCACGGCGCGGAGCGGGATCTGATCCGACGACTGCCAGCGATTGTGGTAGGCCAGCGCCAGCAACGACACGACACTCCCGGGGCGCTCCCGGCTCCAGCGCGCCATGCCGCTCAGCTTGCGCAGGTCCTGCGGTTTCTCCCACGGCCCGTCGTATCCCTTCACCTCGGCGCCCGCGAGCAGGGTGCCGCCTCCAGCCGCGGCCGACGCGGCGGCCACGGCGCGCGCGAAGCCGTTCTCCCCCAGACCGGCGGAGAAAAGAGGACGATCGAGCGTGCGGCGCAGCCGCAGGTGCGCACCGCCCGCGCTGCCGAAGTCGCCGATCTCGGCGTAGTAGTTCCCGAGCGAATACTCGACGTGGTCGACCAGCTCGGGGATGATGAAGTTGAGATCGGTGTAGCCCTGTCCGTGGGCATGGGTGGGGACGTTGACCGGCATCCCCTCGATGCGGGTCGAGAAGTCCGTGCCGTGATCCAGATTGAAGCCGCGCACGAACATCTGGTTGGATTTCCCATCCCCGCTGTGCTGCGTGAGGATCATCCCGGGGACCGTCTCCAGCAGCTCGGCCTCCCGGGTGAGCGGGCGGAGGCGCAGGTCGCGCAGGCCCACATAGCCCACGGATGCCGTGGACACCGTGCCGACGAGGTCGTCGATCCGGCCCTCGACGACGATGGGTTCCAGGACGTAGACCAGGGTGTCCCCGGCGCCCGCGGGACGCGGGGCCGGGCTCTGGGCCTCGAGCCCTCCAGCGACCGTGAGGACCGCGAGGGTGGCGAGACCGAACGGGCGAATCAAGGAATGCATGTGCCTCTGCTCGTTCCAGGAGTGACGTGCAGCCCGGAGCGGACCGCCCGCACGGCGACTCCCGGCTGCGCCGGGTGTCCCTCGCGGGCGCACGGCGCGTATACGCCGCGTGCACGACAAGTGGTTTGGACGGGACGAGCGTCAGCCGCGGGGAGGGGGGAGCAGCGGCCGGAGTCGGAAGGCGAGCGGAGGACCGGCGTGGTCCTCGAAGCGTTCGGCGGTGGAGACGGGACTCCACGAGACCCGTGGGACCTCCGCCACCGGGCCGGTCGGAAGGTCGCGCGGAGCGGGAGCGACCGGCGACTCCTCGTCGGTCTGCTCGGCCAGCTCCAACAGCACACCCACCGCGGCGTCGTGCGCGTGGAGCGGGCCGCCCCCGTGCGCGTGCACGATGCGGCGCGTCTCCGCGGCGGGCGGAGGCGCGTCGGCCCCGGGGTGTTCGAGCCCCAGGGCCACGGCCGCACGCCGCTGTTCGGCGGCGTAGGAGACCAGGTGCTGGAGTCCGTGGCCGGATGTCGCCACCAGGTCCAGCGCGACGGGAGCCACATATGCCGCCACCGCGAGCAGCCCCGGGAGGAGCCGTCGGCCGGAGAGGCGGCGCAGGGACATGGGCGGTCGGACCCTAGACCAGCGTCTGCACGCCCATCATGGACGCGGAGGCGGGGTCGCCGGTGACCACGCGGCGGTGATAGTCGAGCTGTCCCAGGTGATAGCCCAGGTGGACGGCCAGGTGCAGGAGGAAGCGCCCGATCGGTGCCGAGGCGCCGTTGGGCATCGTGAACGGCCGCTCCAGGACCTCGGGATCCACTCCGTCCAGCGCGCCCAGCACCTCGGTGCGGGCGGCGTCCAGCCGGGCCAGCAGCTCGCTCCGGGGCAGGTCGCGATCGCCGAACTCCCCCTCCCGGTCCCGCACGTACCCGGTGCCGCCCAGGTGTGCGCCGATGAAATGGCGCAGGTTGCCCACCAGGTGCAGGGCCAGCGTGCCCGCACTGTTGGGGAGGCCGTCGGGCAACGCCCACACGGAGGCGTCGTCGGGATAGAGCTCGAGCTGGCGCTGGAGCCCGTCCAACTCCCGCCCGATCATCCGCCGCAGGTCGGCGATCACGGCCGCGCCGTTCACGAGACGGCCCTCGGCTTCTTCTGGCGCGCCTTCAGGTGATCCTCCATCTCCAGGCGCGGCACGCCCTGGGTCCACCAGTCGGGCGCCGGCGCGCCGCGCAGGTAGTGGTCGAAGAACTCCATCATGCGGCCGGTATAGTCCTTCTGGTTCTTGGGCTCACGCAGCCCGTGGTTCTCTCCCACGTACTGCAGCAACACCACGTCCTTCTCCAGCTCGCGCAGGGTGTTGAAGAACGTGATGCCCTGGTTGAAGTCCACCGCGCCATCCTTCTCGTTGTGCAGCAGCACCACCGGCGTGGTGGCGTGGTCGGCATGGAAGGCCGGGGAGTTGCGGATGTAGGCGTCGTAGTTCTCGATGAAGTTGCCCTTGAAGCGGCCCTGGCTGGACTCGAAGATGGCCATGTCGGCCGAGCCGGTGTTCCAGTAGATGGAGCTGTACATGCTCACCATGTCGGTGAGCGGCGCACCCGAGACGATCCCGGCGAACAGGTCGGTCTGCGTGAGCAGGAAGGCGGACTGATACCCGCCCCAGGAATGGCCGTGCAGCCCCACGTGCGCTTCGTCCACCACCCCGGTGGCGATGGCCGCATGCACGGCCGGAATCACACACCACACGGCGGACATGCCGGGATCGTTGATCGTGTAGACGATGTCCGGCATCAGCACGGCGTAGCCGCGGCTGGTGTACACGCTGGGGTTGAAGGCACGGGTTTCGTTCGGCAGCGAATAGCTGTGCAGGTTCTGCGACAGCTTCTCGTAGATGTAGACGACCGTGGGATAGGACTGACCGGGCTGATAATCCGCCGGCAGGAAGAGCGCCGCCTGCAGCGAGTCGCCCTTGTCGCTGACGTAGTCCACCAGGCGCGCGCCGGCCGACCAGGCGAAGTCCGCCTGCTGCGGGTTGGCGTCCGTCAGGCGCGTCGGGGACGTGAAGGATCCCCGTGCAGCCCACCAGTCCGGAAACGTCACGAAGGTCTCGCGCGCGAACACGAACGTCTCGGTGTCCCGGGCCCGCTGCACCGAGAAGGAGGCGTCGTCCCACAGCAGCCGCTCCGTGCGCCGCTGACCCGGCCGCAGCCGCTCCAGACCGCCCTTCTTGGTGCGCTCGCCGTATGCGGTGAAGTAGACGGGCTTGCTGAAGTCGATGCCCTTCTCCTCCGGGTCGTACGCGACGCGTCTGGGATGACGCACGCCGGTCTCGCGGCCGTCCACGGTCAGGTTCACCGCCGCTCCGCCGTCCACCGGGACCCGCCAGACGTCCCAGTCGTCGTTGAGCACCACGCTCCTCGAGTCCGCCGCCCATCCCATCGGCGCCAGCGGCGGGTCCTCCACGTTGTGATCGTCCTCCACGTCCACGAAGGAGGTCGGCAGACCTTCCGTGATCGAGCGTGTGCGTCCGGTGGTGAAATCGTAGACGTGGTAGTGCCGATCCGTGTAGTAGAGCAGCTTGGATCCGTCCGGAGAGGGGAAGACGGGCCAGCGCTGCGCGCGGAGCAGCAGGGTGGCCTCACCGGTGCGGGCGTCGAGCGCGTAGACGTCCCGGCGGCGGCCGCCGTCGATGGCGTCCCGCAGGGCATAGTCGCGCTGGTCGTAGCCCACCGCGTAGCGCTCGCCCGCCAGCAGATCGACCTCGCGGATCTCGTCGGTCGCCAGACGCGCGAAGCTCCCGTCCGCCACCCGGAACGCGCCCAGCCAGCTGTAGCGCCGGTCCCGGCTCTCCTCCACCTGCTGCTGGGACTGCAGGCGGGGATCGCGTCCGTGCCAGAGCACCAACGTGGGCAGATCGTCCTCACCGCTGAGATCCGGCGGAGACGACTGCATGGCCCCCGGCGTGCCGGCTGCCGGCCGTACGTCCGGCCGCTCGTTGCCGGAGTCCTTCTCGGTGCGCGGCTCGGTCAGGCCCACGAAGAGCGCCGCCCGGTCGTCCGACCACTCCGGCGCAGCCGCCTGGCTGATGCGGAGGCCGGTCGGGAATCCGCGGGCTTCGGCCGGGTCCAGCGTGACGGTCCGCACCTGCCCCCGATCGAGCCCGGTCCAGCCGAGCGCCACGAACGACGTATCCGACGTGGTGGTGTCGATCGTGCCACGCAGCACCGCGAGCGCGAGCCCCTCGTCCGCCCACGCGAGCTGGGTGTAGGGCTTGGTGTCGCTGTCCAGGGTGCGGACCACGTCCGTGCCCAGGTCGCGCAGCGCCACTCCGTTCCCGACGCGGTCCTTGGTCTCGGTGGTCCACGCGATCCAGCGGCCCGTCTCGTCCAGGTCGTAGGCCGCCACGCTCCCCACGGTGGTCACCAGGCCCGTGGCCAGCTCGTACAGCAGCAGGTCGGCCCCGGAGCCCGCGGCCTCCCCCTCGTCCAGGGCGCGCTGCAGGACCAGGAAGCGCGGGCTCTCGCCCGCGAACTCGTGGCCGCGCACACGCTCGAAGCTCCGCGCCTCGCCGGTGGAGAGCTCCACCACGGTCACGCCGTTGTGCAGGGGCTTCTTGTCGCGCTTGGCCTTCTTCGCGGCCTCCGCGGTGGGGTAGGTGGTGAACGCCAGCCAGCGGCCGTCCCCCGACAATGCCACCGGACCGCGCGGTGCGGGTCCGAACGGGTTGAAGCCGGCGGGTCCGCTGGGCTCGCCGATCGGGAAGCGCCGCTCCTCGCCGTCGCCGGTCGGGCGCACCACCACCTCGGCGTCCCCCTCGTTCGGCACCACCTGGTAGGCGAACCACGCCCCGTCGTTCGAGACCTGCTGCCACCGGATGGACTTCCAGTCCGCGAGGTTGCTCGGATCGAGCGGAGGCAGCGCGGCCCCGCGCGGAGACGACGACCCGGCCATGCGGACGGCGGCGCCGTCCTGGGCCGCCGCCGGAGCGGCGAGCATGCCGGCCGCCACCAGGGCGGCGGTCAGACCGGCGAACCGGACCCGGTACGACGGGGAGGGACGGGGGCAAGCGGAGCGTACGGACGCGCGGCTGGACATGGGCGACTCCTGGGAGCGGTGCGTGCCCCACCAAGGTCCGGGAGGGCGGCCCGCCCCGCAACGGGTCGGAGGACGTGGCCCCTCCGGGCCCGTCGGTCGGCGCGGCCCGGGCCGCGGGCCGCGCGGGCCGGACGGCCTCAGCGGCGGTCGGCGACCGGGATGGGCCGGACCGGGACCCGCTCCGCCGGGGGCTCGGGCGCGACGGGCGCGGTCCCGGCCCGTTCCCGCAGCTCCCGTCGCAAGGCCTGCAGCTCGTGGCGGATGGCCTCCAGCTCGCGCTCCTGCTCGTCCTCCCCCGGGGCGAGCAGCCACGAGGAAAGGAAGGCAGTGTAGATGCCGAAGAGCCCGATCCCGGCCAGCATCAGCAACATGGCGAGGATCCGCCCGGTGTGCGTGACCGGATAGGTATCGCCGTAGCCGACCGACGTGGCGGTGACGATGCTCCACCAGATGGCGTCCGAGGCGCTGCGGATGTTGCCGCCGGCGGCGCGCTCGACGTGCAGCACCCCGATGCTCGCCACCCCCAGCACGACGATCGCGATGAGGATCGCCGCCAGCAGCGTGGTCTCGGCACGACGGGCGTTGCCCAGGAAGCGCGCGATCTCGCGGGCGGAGCGCACGCCGCGCAGGAGGCGCACGATCCGCGCCACGCGCGCCAGGCGCCCCCACTGCATCAAGCCCAGGGTGGGGATGCTCGACAGCAGGTCCAGCCACCCCCAGGTGAGGAAGTAGCGGCGGCGGTCCGGAGCGCGTCTCAGCGTGAGCGCGAAGTCGATCCCGAAGAAGACGCAGATGAGGAGGTCGAGACGGAGCAGCAGGGCGTGCTCCTCCTCCGAGAGCGGGATGGTCAGCTCGACGGAGAGCATGAACAGCACGAGCACCGACAACGCCAGGATGAAGACCTGGTAGGGTGTCGTGGTCGGACCCTCGGCTGGACCCTCACGGGGCAGGCGACGAACCGCAGCGGCCTTCACGCGCGTCCCTCGGAGTGGGTCGGACCTCACACTCTCGTCGGGGAAGGATCGGCTGGACGGGTGCGGCGGTTTAGCCGCTGCCGCGGCCGCGGGTCGGTTGTGCTAGGGCACCAGGGCCAGCCCCCCCGCCTGCTTGCCGACCTCCGCGCGCGCGACGCGCGTGTACGTCTCGAGGTCGATGACCTCCACCAGACCGGGCTCGCCCCCGATCCCCTCCACCGTGACGAGGGCGTAGCGGCTGTCCGGCGTGACGACCACGCCGTGGGTGACCTTCTGACCACTGTCGATGCGGGCCAGCTCGCGGCCACTGGCGCGGTCGAACACCGCCAGGTGCGCGCTGCCCTTCAGCGTGGCCAGGAGGCGGCTCCCGTCCGGGGTGAGCGCCAGGTTGTAGGGAGCGCCCTGGGCCGGGATGCGGCGCACCACCGACCAGTCCGCCAGGTCCACCTCCACGATCTCGTGGGACTTGTTGCAGGCCACGTAGAGGCGCGTCCCATCGTCGGTGGGCGCGGTCCAGGTGGGGGAGCACACCTGCATACCGCCCCCCGCCGGGGCGCCACCGGACATGTCGTGCATGGCGTGCATGTCGTGCGCGCCGTCCACCCGCACTTCAGCGCCCGTCACCAGGTCCAGGCGCCGCGTCACCTCCAGGGACACGGTGGACATCTCCACCAGCTGGTCGTCCATCATGCAGGCGGAGTAGTTGTACATGCCGTCCGGGGACATCCGCGACCCGTGCGGCATGGTGCACGTCTCGGTCTGCGCCACCTCGTCCATCGTGTGCGTGTCCACGATGGAGAGCGTGCTCGGCACGTGGTCGCCGTAGAAGTTGGAGTTGACGATGAACGCCAACGCCCCCTCCGGCGTCAGCGACACCGTGGCGGGGAACAATCCCAACTCCGACGTGCCGACGACCGTGTCGGCTCCCGCCTCGTACTTGAGCAGCGTGCCGTTGGGATAGCCATGCCCCAGCGTCAGATACCACCAGTCCCCGGAGGGGTCGAAGTAGATCCCGTGCGGCCCTTCGATCTCTGCGGGCCAACGGCCCACCCGCACGACCTTCTCCACCTCCAGCGAACCCCCGGCCTCGTACCGCAGCACCGTGACCTCGTCCTCGGACTCGGACGCCACGTACACCCGGTAGACCTGCGCCTCTGCCGGTCTCGCCGTCAGCGCACCGGCCCAGAGCGCCAGAGCCAGCCCCGCGATCGCCGCGGGCCCGCGCCGACGCCCTGCGTCGGTCTCCGCGCCCGCGCATCCCCTCCGCATGCCTCGGCGGGTCACGGGATCAGCCCCCGCCTCGGCTGCAGCTTGATGGCCCACAGGCCGGAGTGGTGCTCGGCGATGAACAGGTTGCCCTTGTGCATCTGCGGCCCCCAGGAGAACGGCGCGTTGGGCACGAAGCTGTCCGGATCGTTGGCCATGTAGTGCGCGATCTCGCGGCCCTGCTCGCCCAGGTCACCCTTGAGCTCGCCCGAGATGTCGATCACGCGCGTCCCGCCGTTGTAGAAGGCCGCGTAGAGGCGATCATCCTCGATCCACATGTTGTGGGAACCGGCCTCGGGGACCTCGTAGCGGGCCACCTCCTCGGGGTTCATGGGATCGGTGAAGTCCACCACGTGGATGTAGCCGGCCATGCGCGGCGGGGTGCGCTCGGCATCCAGGTCGTTGAAGCCGGGCCGCCCGATCTCGTCGCCCATGAAGATGTAGAACTTCCCCGTGGGGCTCTTGTACGGGAACGCCGCGTGGGTGGCACCGCCCACGTCCGCAAAGCGGTACATCAGCACCGGGTTGGAAGGGCTGCCGCCCTTGTTGCCGCCACCCACGTCGATCACGGCCACCCCATCTCCCCAGTTGGAGGAGTAGGCGATGCCGTCCACGATCCACACGTCGTGGATGGCGTGGCCGGGCGTATCCAGCTCGAAGCGGCCGACGCGGTGCGGATTCCGGGGATCCTCGATGCTGATGACGTCGAAGCGGACGCCGTTGTTCACGGCGTACACGTGGTTCTCGTAGATGAACAGGTTGTGCACGCCGCCGGTCAGCTCGTCGTCGAACGTGGAGAGGATCTCCACCTGCCGCGGGTTGCTGCAGTCCAGGATGACGATCCCGTTGCGCCGGTTGGAGGCGCCTTCGCGGGAGATGACGCAGATGCGGCCATCCTCGGACACCTTCACGTCGTTCGTGGTGCGCGCGTCCACGACCACCGAGTCCGTGAGCACGGGTGCGGCCGGGTCGGTCACGTCCCAGAAGTATGCGGCGCCGAAGGCGCCCCACGTACCGGTGATGGCATAGTCACGGCCGTCCACACCCTCCCAGACCCACAGATCGGACGTGGGCACGCCGCGCACGGCCCCCTGCCCCACGAACGTCACCTCCTCGCTCACGTGGCGCGGCTCGATGCGCAGCGTCTGCTGGGCCGTACGACCGGGAACGGTGGCCATCACCGTGTAGACGCCGGGCTTGTACGCGACGAAGCGCCCCTGCGGATCGATCTCGGCCGGCGGCACGTCCGCCGTGGCTTCCGGGGCCGGGTAGGCGAGCAGGCCGTAGGTGACGGGCATGTCCGCGACGGCGGTCCCGTTCGCGCGCGGGGTGGCGCGGAAGTGGATGACGTCCCCGATCCGACCGGTGCTCTGCGAGGCCTCGAGGGCGAGATCCGTGACGGGGTTGGCCTGCACGTCGTAGCGCACCTCACCCGCCACGCCCTCCGCGGTCGCCGCCACGGTCACACGGCCCGGTCGGTGTGCCGTGAGGATCCCGAACTCGTCCACCGTGGCGATGGACTCGTCGCTCGAGCGCCACGTCACCGGCGCGTCCGTCCGGACATCGTCGGCCTCGTCGTACACCGTGGCCAGGTGCCGCACGGAGGCGCCCACGTAGAAGCGCCCGCCGTCGCCGGGCTCCACCGCGACACGGTCGATGGGCGGATATTCCACCAGGATGGTCAGGTCGGCGCGGACGTTGCGGTCCCCCGCAGCCATCACGATGACGGGATACTCCCCGCCGTAGACGGCCTCCACCGCGCCCGTGGTGCGGTCGACGTCCAGCCGGCCTCGTCCGCTCCGGGCCAGGTACATGAGCGGTTCGTCGAGCACGTTGCCGTTGGCATCGAGCACCCGCGCCTCGATCTGCGCGGTCTGCCCCGGGCGCAGCAGGAGGCGGGACTCGGCCAGCTCGATGCGGGCGGGTGCGGCCTGCGCGCCGAGACCGGACGCGAGCAGGAGCGAGAAGGCTGCGGCGGACAGCACGGTCGGGACGGCGCGCATGGAGTGCTCCGAGGCCTGGGTCGCGGGGGAGCCGGATCGGCAAGGTCGGGGGCGGGACGCGGCCTCGCAAGCCGGACGGCGACCCATGCGGCGGAGCGGCGACCCCGTAAGCCGTTGGCGGTGCGCAGCTTCCGTCGGACCCAGCCGCCGACGGGTGACGCGCGAGCGCTTCCGGTCGTCCTCGGAATGACACCGCCCGCTCGTCGGGCGCCTCACACCCCGAAGACGGAGACGGAGCCATGTCCCCCCGCCCCCCCCTCTCGCGGATCGCGCTCCTCCTGGGCGCTCTGGCGTTCACCGCCTGCGACCGCACGCCTCTGGATCCCGGCCTGGACGCCTTCGACGCGCCGCCGGATGTAGCCCTGGACACCGAGCTGGTGCTGGCGACGGAGCCCGCGCTCGCGGAGGTGACGCTGGCGAGCGCCGAGGCGCAGCTGCGTCGGGTGCAGGGCGCGCAGGTCCGGGCCCGGCTGCGCGCGGCGCGTGAGCATTTCGAGCAGGCGCGCCGGCGCTGGAACGCCGGCAACGCGGACGATGCCCGCCGCGAAGGACGCCGGGCCCGGGAAGCCGTCGCCGACGCGCTGTTGCTCGGACTCGGCCGCGGCAGCGTCGAGGCGATGATCGACGACGTCGAGGCGCTCTTCCTCCAGGTGGCGGTGGAGGGCAGCGGCTACGACGACCCGCCCGCGCTCGCCGCGACGCTGGCGCCGTTGGTGAACCAGGCGCGCGCCGCGGTGGCACAGGGCGCCGACCGGGACGCCGGGGAGGCGATGGTGCGCGCGCGTCAGCACGTCCACCGCGCCGGACGGCGTGCGGACGGGATGGCGCGTCGCGCCCACGACCTCTTCGAGCGCACCGATCGCGCGCGGGTGCAGGTGGCGATGGGCAGCGAGGCCATCGCGCTCGCCGAGCGCCTGATCCCCACGCCGACCGACACGCAGACGCGGCTGCTGGACACCGCGCGGGAGCTGCAGCGCCTGGCGGAGGCCGCGCTGGGTCAGGGCGAGTGGGGCCGGGCGGCGACGTTGGCGCGCGAGGCCGAGGTGACCGCGCTGCGCGCGGTGCTGGACGTGGATGGCGTGGGGCACGACGAGGCGCAGCAGATCGCCGACCTCGCGGAGGCGCTCCTGGCGGAGGCGCGCAGCACGGTCGGAGCCGACGCGAGCGCGCTCGATCGCGCGCTCCTCGAGCTCGCCGGCCGCCTCTTCGCCGCGGGCACGGAGACGCTCGCGCAGGGGCAGCCTCGCGGCCTCGTGCTGCTGTGGAGCTCGGCCGCAGCCTCCTCCGTGCTGCTGCCCTGATCGGCGATCCGGGCAGCGTCGGCCGGTGCCGGGCCTCCGGGCCCGGCACCGCAGCCGTGCCGGCCCGAAGCTTGCCCGCAGCGCTCCCGATGAGCTCCGATCCGACCCTCCCGGACGACGCGCAGGTCGTACGCGCCGTGCTGCACGGCCGCAGCGAAGCGTATCGACTGCTCGTGCGCCGCCATCAGGACGCGCTGTTCCGCCACGCCGACCGCATGCTGGGGAGTGCGGACGAGGCGGCCGACGTGGTCCAGCGGGCGTTCGTGACCGGCTACCGGAAGCTCTCCGCGTGCGCGGAGCCGGCGAAGGTGGGAGGGTGGCTGTTCCGCATCTGCGCCAACCTCTGCAAGGACGAGCTGAAGAGCCGACGGCGGAGCGCACTCCCCCTGGAGGCTGCGGCGTCCGAGACCGCCGAGACGGCCAGCGCGTGGGAGCGCGCCGAGGCCACGGAGCTGCGCGCGCGCTTGAAGGAGGCGTTGAGGCAGCTCCCGCCGGACCAACGCGAGGCCTTCGTGCTCAAGCACGTCGAAGGGCTTTCGTACGACGAGATGGTCGACCGGATCGGAGCCACCGTTCCGGCGCTCAAGATGCGGGTGCTGCGCGCCCGCGAGGAGCTGCAGGGGATCCTGCGCGTATGCCGATGAACGACGACGTCGGAGCCTGGATGGACGGCGCGCTGCCGCGCGAGAAGCTGGACGCGGATGCGCGCGCCGAAGCGGACGCGTGGGAGCGCGCCCTGGACGAGCTGCGCGCGGAGGCGCGCCCGGCGCCCCCAGACCTGGAGGAGCGCATCATGGCCGACGTCGCGCGCGCGGCGCCGGTCCGGCCCCGCCCGTGGCTGCTGAGGCCGCGCGCGGTGCACGTCACGCCGCTGAGCGGGCTGCTGGTGGCTGCGGGCCTGGCGGCGCTGCTGCTGTGGCCGCGCACGGGGCCTGCCGTCGACCCGGTGGGCACCGGGATCCAGGACATCTACGTCCAGTTCACCCTCGAGGCGCCGGGCGCCCGCTCCGTCTCCATCGCGGGCGATTTCACCGGATGGCAGGACGTGCACGCCCTGACCGACACCGACGGGGACGGCGTGTGGACGGGACGGATCGCGCTCACGCCGGGCGTGCACCAGTACATGTTCGTGATCGACGGCTCGGATTGGGTCACGGATCCGCATGCCGAACGCTACACCGACGATGGATTCGGCAACCGCAACGCGGTGATCGCCGTCGACGCCGCCGGAGAGGTGATCGGCTGATGGAGCGCGCACCGATCCGGAACCGGGCTTCGGTCGGCGTTCCACGGCTTCGACCGCCTCCCGCGCGCGCGGGGAGGAGCGCGCGCTTGCTGGCTGCGATGGCTGCGTGCGCCGTCGCTGCGCCGCACGTGGCGCATGCCCAGGAGGCGCGGCTCGGCCTCGAAGCCGGGTGGGCGCGCCGATTCCCCCCTTCCGGCACCGACGCGGTGCAGGCCAGCTATGCGCTCGCCGGTCTGGCGGCCGACCTGCGCACCGCCTTCGGAAGCGGAGCCTGGGGATCGGTGGCGGGGGGGCGGGCGCTCGACGGCGGCGGGAGCGATTGGACCTCGGCCACCGTCGGGGGCGAGGGGTGGGTGCGGGTACGAGGCCCCCTGGACCTGGGCTTCGCGCTGGAGGGCTACGGGTTCCGCGTGGAAGAGCCGTACACCTATCGGGCGCTCGCGGCGCTCGTGCGCCCGCGTGTGCGCCTCCGCCTGGGTCCGGCGCATCTGCTCGGCCACGTCGAGGCGGGCGGCGGACACTCCGTGATCGAGGCGGACGTGAGCCAGGTGGAGCGGGTGACCCGAAACCGCCTGCAGCGCACGGGTGCCACGCCCCGGGTGCGCCGCGCCGAAACCGATCTCTGGCAGCGGAGCGCAGGGGCCGAGCTGCGCGTCCGCACCGGGGCGCTGGTGTGGGCGGCCGGGGCCGCCTGGTCCGGGACGCGGGCGGGGGAATGGCGCCGAGGGCATGCTTCGGTGGGCGGATCGATCGCGGGGACGCTCTGGCAGGCCTTCGCGTCCTCCTGGGCCGGCCCCGCCGGCGACGAGGTCACAGGCGGGCTCGTGCTCCATGTGCCCCTGAACGGCCGCTGGAGCGCCCGCGCCAGCGGGCTCCGCACGGACCCCGATCCTCTGGTGCGCACCACCGCCGCTTCGCAGGGCGGCCTCATGCTGCGCTGGGACGCCTTGACGTCCGGGACGCCCCCTGCCCCGCTCTATGCGCTCGGCGCGAGCACCGAGGGCGGGACGTCCGTCACGTTCCGGGTGCCGGCCGGGGCCGCCCGGACACTCGCGCTCGTGGGAGACTTCACGGACTGGAGCCCGGTGCCGATGGTGCGAGCGGGCGACGTCTGGTCCGCGGAGGTACGCGTGCGACCCGGCGTGTACCACTTCGGGTTCCTCGCGGACGGGGAGTGGTTTCTCCCTGCGGAGGGGGTGCCCGGACGCGTGTCCGACGAGTGGGGTCGCGAGAACGGGACGCTGGTGGTCCCCCGTGCGGATGCGGATCCCGTGGCTGGAGTGACCACGTCCCGCGCAGAAGGACCGTCTTCAACCGAGAAGGAGGCCCGCGCGTCGAGCGGGCCGGGAGAAGGAGCTCGATGAGACGCACGCACCGCCTGCTCGCCATGCTGCTGCTGGCAGGGCCGGCAACCACGCTCGCCGGTCAGGATGCGCAGACCCGCCTGGCGCAGGCGCTACCGCCCGAGGCCGTGACGCGCATCGAGGCGCTGGTCGAGCGCGCAACGCGCGCCGGCGCCCCCGCCGAGCCGCTCTACGACAAAGCGCTCGAAGGTGCGGCCAAGCGCGTTCCGACGGACCGGATCGTCGCCGCGCTGGAGGCCTATGCCGGTCGCCTGCAGGACGCGCGCACGTTGCTGGGCGTCGAGGCATCCGCGCCCGCGGTGGTGGCCGGCGCGGACGCGCTGCAGCGCGGCGTCTCCGCGGACGTGCTGCGCACCGTCGGTGGCGAAGCCGGTGAGCGCACCCCGGTGGCCCTGGTCGTCCTCGGGGACCTCACAGAAGCCGGCGTGCCGGCGGACGGCGCCCTGGATGCGGTGCGGCAGGCGCTGGACCGCGGGCAGGAGCCCGATGCGCTCCTGCAGGTGCCGGCCGCCGTGCGCAGGCTGCTCCGCGACGGCATCACGCCGGAGCGGGCGGCGCGCGATGTGACGCGACTCATGCGGGAGGGGGTGGCTCCGCAGCGGATCCGGGGACAGCGACCGGGCGGGTGAGGCGCTACTTCGCGTCGCTCGCGAACGCCCCGCCTCACCGCCCGTCCGCCACCTCCCCCGGCGCGCTCCCGCGCGACACCAGCGCATTGAACAGGAACTTGAACGTGCCGTGCGTCTGGGCCCGATGTTGCGTCCGGAAGCCGATCAGCACCACCTCGCCCTGGCCGTGCTCCACGGCCACCATGGCCGCCTTGCCCGCGATGACGTCCTCACCCCAGAGCTGACCGCTCTGCAGCACGTCCCGGTCCACGTAGGACACGATCCGCCGCACGTCGGCGCTGCCCGCGCCCGCCTCCGCCTCGTAGACCTGGCTGGCCCCGAAGAACACGACCTGGGTCTGCTCGGGCATCCCGAGCGCGAGCGGGTCCTCATTGCGCACGCGCACACGGAGTGTGGAGCCCGGTGCCCAGAAGTCCCGGCTGGGCACGTCCGCCACGATGTCGCGCACCGGCAGGTCGAAGGCATCGATGGCGAGCGCGCCGGCTCCGGCGAACGTCACCAGCGTGCCGCCGTTCTCCACGAACGCCTCGAGCGCGCGCACACCGGCCTCGCCGAACCCGCTACGGTATTCCTCCGGAACCTCCGCCGCCCGGTCCGCCGTCGCCTCGCCGGTCATCATGCCGGGACGATCGTCCGGGAGGATGATCACGTCGTAGCGCCGGTTCAGGTTGCCGGCCACGAGCTCGTCGTCCATCAGCGTCTCGTAGGGGAACTCGAAGTCCTCCAGCAACCAGCGCGTCCACCCCTCGTCCATGTTGCCACCGTAGTAGCGCTGGTACATGGCCACGCGCTGGCGTTGCAGGGGACGGGTGACGGACGCGGGATCCTGGGCCAGGGGCCGGAAGTCGACCCCGGTCTCCTCGGCCACCCGGCGCGCCAGCTCGGCGGACACGCTCGCGGGCACCACGAAGTCACCGGCTTCCAGGCCCTGTCCGTCGCGCTCGGCGCGTCGCAGCGCAGCGTCCTCGTTCCACAGCAGGTTCACGGCCTTGAAGGCAGCGTTGAGTTCGCCATCCAGCACGTACCCGTGCGCTCCCGCCTGCACGGTCCCGTTCGGGTCGGGTGGAGAGGTCATCACCGTCGTCGCCGTCTCCGGCATCGACTCCACGGCGTCCACGCGCACCCCCATGAACTCGGCCATGACATCGCCCGACATGTCGTACGGGCGGATCGGATTCCCTTCGGGATCGACCGTGTACGAGTTCTGCGGATAGAACGTGCGGCCCAGCAGCCAGCGGATGACGCCGCGCTTGGGCTGCGCCAGGGTCACGACGTACGTTCCGGCGCCGTACACCCGGCCTTCGTGCGTGAATCCGCCGTCCGCGCGGCGCACCTCGATCCCTTGCCCCATCAACTTGCCCACCATGTGTTGCATCGTGAGCGGGTCGTGCTGCTCGGCGGGGATGACGAAGCCGGCGGGGCTGCCTTCCTCCCCGCGCTCCGTCTGCCGCGCTGCCTTGAGCCAGGCGTTGCGCAGCACCGTCTCGCGGTTGCGGGCCGCCATGTCCAGGGTGGCCATGTACGCCACCTTCTGCCGGTCCACGATGTCGCGCACGCGCCACCATCCGCCCTCCCAGGGGCTGGGGAACGTCGTCTGCGCCTCGTACTCGGGGAGCTGGCGGGAGCCGCCCAGCTGCTCGGGGTGCACATAGAGCGGCGCCGCCATGCGCGGGCTCGCCGACTCCGTCAACATGCCCGCGATGTTGTGGAACGGCGTGATCCAGTGGAAGCCGAAGTGGCCCCACCCGGAATAGATGGCGGCGTTGACCGCTCCCTCCAGCCCGGCCTCGTCCATCTTGTACGCCATATGCGCGCCGTACCAGGCCATCTCCCGCCACACGAGCGGATCGCCCGCGGGGCGGATGGGCTCCGCGTACGGAGGCAGGTAGATCCGTGCGGTGTAGCCTCCCATCTGGTGATGGTCCACGTACGCCTGCGGAATCCACTCGCGGAAGAGGATCTGGGCCCCATAGCGCGACTCGACCGTGTTCTGCATGAACGCGTCACGGTTGTTGTCGTGCCCGATATAGTGGTGGTAGAGGAAGGGCAGACCCGTCCCCTCGTACTCGGTGCCCGTGGTGCGCTCCACCCAGTCGGCCACCATGATCTGGCCGTCCGGGTTGAAGCAGGGGATCATGATGCCGATCGTCTCGTCCAGGATGCGCTGCATCTCGTCGTCGTCGCGCGTCACCAGGTCGTACGCCAGCTCCACGGCGGTCTGCCCCGCGGCGACCTCGGTGGAGTGGAGGCACAGCGACTGGACGATCACCGCCTTGCCGGTCGCGATCGCATCCTCGATCTGGCGTTCCGACGCCCCCCGTGGATCGGACAGCAGCGCGTTCATGCGCTGGTACTCGTCCAGGCGGGCGTGATTGGCCGGCGCGGTGACGATGAGCGCCAGGAAGGGATTCCCCAGCGTCGTGGGACCCATCTCCCACACCGTCATGCGGTCGGACGCCTCGCCGAGCATGCGGTAGTACTCCACCATGCGGTCCCACCGGGCGAGCCGGTTGTCCGTGCCCATGCGGAAGCCGAAGTACGCCTCCGGCGTGGGGACGTCCGCGCCTTGCGCGGACACGAGCACGGGGGCCAGGAGGATCCCCAACAGGCTCAGCAGGACGTGCGGAAGGCGGGCGCGGCGGGAGCGGGACATGGCGGACTCCGGCGGGCGGGACGGGTCGGGACGCGGCAGGCGGCCCCCAGGCGACCGCCCGCTCCAGGAGGCCAGTGTCCGGCAGGGGCAGGTGCCCGTCAAGTCGAACGTGCGGCCCGGTCCGGTGCGACACCGGTGCGGGCAGGGTCGCTCAGCGGGAGATGGCGGGCCGAGGGAGGGGCGCGTCCCCTCGCTCGGAGCGCCCGATCAGGCGCACTTCGCGCAGACGTGCGTGGTGGGTAGGATGTCCAGCCGCTCGGCCTCGATGGTCCCCCCGCAACGGGCACAGACGAGGTAGATGCCCTGATCGATGCGGGCGAGGGCCTGCACCATCCCATCCAACCGCTCGCGGGTGCGCCCCTCCAGCGCTTCCAGCACTTCGTCGTTCTCGACGAACTGCGCCATCTCCGTCCAATCGGCGGGCAGCTCCCGATCCGTGTTGCGCAGGTGGCCGGTCAGCCGCGCATGACGGCCGAGCAGCGTCCGGAGCTCGTTCTCCAGGCGTTCGCGTTGGGCGTCGAGATCCATCGATACACACCTCGGAAAGCCGCCTCGAGGGGGTGAGGCGTGGAAACGGCGTCACTCGCGGGCGGGCACGATATCGCCGGCCTCCCGCGGGGACAATGCATGTCGGCGCGGGCCGGGGATGGGGGCCGACCCGCGGCGCCGCCCTGACACCTCTTGTCTAGATATATCTAACCAAGATATAGTTGAGCCTCGCCGACCCTCCACGGCACGGAGCCCCATGACATCGCAGCGCGCCCGCCCCGGACTGACCTCCCTGACGTACCAGATCCTCCTCGCGCTCTCCGGGGGTGATCGGCACGGATACGCCATCCTGAAGGAGATGGAGGAGCGCGGGGGCGCCGACGCCGTTCCCAGCACCGGCGCACTGTACATGGCGCTTTCCCGGCTCGAGTCCGAAGGGCTGGTGCGGGAAGCCCCGGCGCCCCCGGACGATGTGGACGACGCGCGCCGTCGCTACTACCGCATCACCGCCCGGGGACGCGATGCCGCCGCGGCGGAGTCCCGCCGCCTCGCCGACCTGGTGGCCGATGCGCGCGCGCGCCGTCTGCTCGGTGAGCCGGTGCCGGACGGGGGCGAGGCATGACCTCGCAACGGGGCGGGCACGGACCCGGTTCCCAGCCGGATCCGCGCGGGAGCCGGATCTTCGCCCTCCTGCTTCGGACCCTGCCGCGTGGATTCCGGGAGCGCTACGGGGCCGAGCTGACCGAGACGCACGGGCGCCGCATGGAGACGGCGCGCTCCGCGCGTGGGCTCGTACGCCTGCGCACGGTGGCCCACGAGGTCGCGGGGCTCGCACTGCTCACGCTGCGCCTCCGCTTCGACCGATCCACCCGCACGCCTTCCTCCCTGTCGCGAGCGCGGCCTTCCATGATCGACGGACTGAAGCAGGATCTCCGCACCACCCTGCGCTCCCTGCGCCGCAACCCGGCGTTCGCCGCCACCGTCGTGGGGGTTCTCGCGCTCGGCATCGGCGCGGTCACGGCCATCTTCTCCGCGGTCAACGCCTACTTCTTCCGTCCGCTGCCGTTCCTGGACGAAGAACGCGTGGTCGCCCTGTACGAGACCAACCCGGAGTTCGGCTGGGTGGATGCCACGGCAGCCCCGGCCAACGCCATGGATTGGCGCGACCAGGTGGACGCCTTCGAGGACGTTGCCCTCTACTCGGACTTCGTCGATCAGACCACCTACGTCCAGGACGGGGAGCCCCGCCTGCTCAACGTCACCAACGTGAGCGGAAATTTCTTCGCCGTGCTCGGGGTGCCGCCGCTCCTCGGCCGCCCCCTGCAGTGGGAGGACACCTGGGCCGCCAGTGGCGACGTGGTCGTGCTGACCCATCAGGTCTGGCAGGACGTGTTCGGAGCCGATACCGCGCTGGTCGGTGCCACCGTACCGCTGTCGGGCCGACCGTTCCGCGTGGCCGCGGTCATGCCACCCGGCTTCCGGTTCCCGTCGGACGAGACACAGATCTGGGGCATGATGGGCTGGGACCCGGCCGCCCGGGAGCAGGTGTGGTTCCGGCGCGCCCACTTCGTGCGACCGCTGGCCCGCCTGGCACCGGGTGTCACGGCCGCGCAGGCGGACGCCCAGTTGCAGGTCGTCGTGGAGCGCCTCGCGCGCGACTACCCTGCCACCAACCGCGTGATGGGCGCGGGCCTGGCCCCGGCCCGCGCGTTCTTCGTGCGCCAGGTGCGCACGCCCCTGCTGGTGCTGAGTGCGGCGGTTCTGCTGTTGCTCACGCTGGCCTGCGTGAATGTCGCCAACCTGATGCTCGTCCGCGCCCAGGAGCGTTCGCGCGAGGTGGCCGTCCGCGTGGCGCTGGGCGCGGGGCGCGCCCGTGTGGCGCGTCAGGTGCTCACCGAGAGCGGACTGCTCGCGCTGCTGGGCGGCACGCTCGGGCTCGCACTGGGTTGGATGGGCATCCAGGCCCTGGCCCGCGCCCACCCCCTCGGCATCGCCGGCGCCACGGGACTCGCGCTCGACCATCGGGTGGTGCTGGCCACGCTCGGCGTCGCGCTCACCGCCGGACTTGCCTTCGGGGTCGGGCCGGCCCTCCGCGCCGGAGGCGCTTCACCCGGCCACGCCCTCAAGGACGGGGGCCGCGGCACCTCGCGCGGCCGGCACGCGCTGCGCACCACGCGCCTCATGGTCGGAACGGAGGTGGCGCTCGCGCTCCTGCTCGTGCTGGGCGGCGGACTCGTGCTGCGCAGCTTCCTGCGCCTGCGCGCCGTGGACCCCGGCTTCCAGGTGGACGGTGTCCTCGCGGTCGAGCTGTCGCTGCCCAACGCCCGCTACCCTGAACGGGATCAGGTGCTGGCGTTCTGGGACCGCCTGCAGACGCTGCTGGAGGCGCGACCCGGGATCGAGCGCGCCGGTGGGGTCGGGCAACTACCGCTGGACGGGACCAGTTGGTCGAGCCAGGCCAAGGCGGAGGGCTGGCCCGCCGAGCGCATCGCCTTCGAGATCCTCCACCGACGCGCCGACCGCGGCTACTTCGAGGCGCTCGGCATCCCGCTCGTGCGCGGCCGGCTCTTCGAAGCCTCGGACGGGCCGGACGCGCCCCCGGTGATCGTCATCAACGAGCAGTTCGCCCGCGAGCATTTCCCGGGAGAAGACCCGATCGGCCAGCGCATCGCCTACGACCGGGAGCCGGATTCCAGCTCGGTGTGGTACGAGATCGTGGGCATCGTCGGGGACCAGAGCCAGGTCAGCCCCGGGCAGCCGGTGCGGGCCGAGGCGTTCGAGAACCGGGATCAGGACTGGGCGCGCGACCTGCGCATCGTGCTGCGCACGGAAGGCGATCCACTGTCGGTCGTACCGTCGGTCCGCTCCGTGCTGGCGGAGCTCGATCCGCTGATCCCGCTCGGTGAGGTTCGCTCACTGCGTCAGGTGTGGCGCACCTCGATCGCCGACGAGGAGCGGGTCCTCACCCTGCTCGGGATCTTCGCCGTCGTGGCCCTGCTCCTGGCCACGGTGGGCGTCTACGGTGTCACGGCGCAGGCCGCCCGCGCCCGCACGCACGAGATCGGGGTGCGGATGGCGCTGGGTGCGTCCCCGCGCGACATCCTGCGCATGATGATCGGTCAGGGGCTGACGGTCGTCGTGGTCGGCATGGCCCTGGGCCTGGGGGTGGCCCTGGTGGCCGGCCGCGGGCTGCGGTCGTTGCTCTTCGAGATCACCCCCACCGATCCGCTCACGATCGGGGGCGTGAGCCTGCTGCTGCTCGCGGCGGCGTTCCTGGCGTGTTGGCTGCCGGCCCGGCGTTCGACCCGCGTCGATCCGCGGGCCTCGCTGCAGGCGGAGTGAGCGCGCACGTGGCGCTCCGCGCCTACAGCCGGAATGCACCCATGAGCCGCTTCTCCGTCTCCCCTTCGATCGCGGCCGTGACCTCCACGTAGTCCTCCAGACCACTTCCGGAGAGCTTGTCGCGGAGCAGCTTGTCCAGCTGGAAGACGCCGGCGGAGTTCAGGAGGTCGATGCGCACCCGCACCGGCTTGTCCTCACCCGGTTCGATGGAGACGCGCTCGACCGCAGCGGCGGAGATGGAGTGGATGCTCACCGACCCGGCCTCGAAGGGCACGCGCGAGCGGCCCTTGGCCATGTCCAGCGCGTCCGCCAGGCGTACCACCCCCGCTTCCAGCGTGAGCGGATGCCCGCCGGAGCGGTGCGCGATGATCGCGTGCAGCACGTCGGAGCGCACGAGCGTGGCGGCCGCGCCCGGGTAGAGCGCGGGCAGGATCTCCTTGAGCTTGTCCTGCGCGATGAACAACGAGTAGCTCTCGTGGTCGGCGCGGTGGATGGACATGCCCACGTCGTGCAGGAGCGCCGCCAGCGCCACGATCACCTCGGCGTCCTCGCGCTCCATTCCGTACGTGGCCACGATGGACGGCTCGATGCCGCGTTCCATGAGGAGGCGCAGCAGCCGCACCGCGATGTTCATGACGATCTTCACGTGCACCGGCCCGTGATCCGTCATGCCCAGGCGCTCCATGGCCGTGACGTTGCAGGCCGTCCAGAGCGCGTAGAGGTCGTCGTCCGCGTTGGCCCACTCGATGACCTGGTGCAGCTTGGGGTTGTGCCGGTCCGGCACGGTCATCAGGACCCGGCGCGCGAAGCGGGCCTCCAAGGTCCGCGTCTCCTCGGTCGGGACCGACCATCCGCTCGCCAGCTCGCCGCTGAGCGGGGGAGACGATTCGTCCGCCATGGGTGCGTCCTCCTGGGCGAGGGGCGGCGCGGCCGACACCGGATGCGGTGTCGGCCGACCGCGAGCGCCTACTCGACGATCTCGAGCAGCTCGATCTCGAAGACCAGGGTGGCGTCCGGCCCGATGTCGCCGCCGGTGCCCTGGGGCCCGTAGGCGAGGTCGCTGGGGATCACGAAGCGGTACTGGCTGCCGACCTCCATCAGCTTGAGCGCTTCGGAGAAGCCGGGGATCACCTGGTCGACGCCGAAGACCACAGGCTCGCCCCCCTGGTAGGAGCTGTCGAACTCGGTGCCGTCGACGAGCGTCCCCCGGTAGTGGATCCGCACCCGGTCGCCGGTCTCCGGAGAGGGGCCGTCCGCCGGTCGCATCACCTCGTACTGCAGGCCACTCTCGGTGGTGCTGACGCCGTCACGGGCGGCGTTCTCGGCCAGGTAGGCCTGACCCCGCTCCCGGTTCTCGGCCCCGCGGGAGGCCATCTCGGCCGCCTGGGCCTCGGTGACCTCGCGGCCGAACTGCTCCATCACGCCCTGGAGCTCCTCGCGGGGAACGCGTGGGTCGGCGTCCTCCATCGCGTCCCGGATCCCGGCCCGCAGCGCCACCATGTCGATCCGATCGGAGACCTCGGCGAGCGATCCGCCCATGTTGAGGCCGATCGCATAGCTCGCCTTCTGATCGTTGGTCTCGAGCGTCGGGGCCGGGTCGGCGCCGGCCTGGCAGCCGGCGAGCGCCAGCACGGCGGCGAGCCCGCCACCCACGATACGGTTGCGCATCATCCTGTCCTGTCCGGGAAATGGGAAAGGCCAGGGTACACCGGGTGTGCGGGCAGGTGCCCGCAGGCCCTGGGACAAGAGCGGCCCGGCCCCCGTGGGGGGACCGGGCCATGGGTGCGCGCGGGCAGACACCGGGTCGGGCCGGTGCCGCACCGGCTTCCGTCAGCTGCGGCCGTTGTGACCGCCCGACCCACCACCGCCACCCTTCGGCGGCTTGGGCTTCCACCACCAGAACCACCAGTGGCCGCCCGTCTGGGTCATCTCACGGAAGGATCCGAGGACCTTCACGCGCGGAGCCTCGTACTTCATGACTCCGAACCTCCTGAGTGACTGCACACGCCGCTGGACCCGGCGACGCCGGACGCGTGCGACGTGCAGGGGGATAGACTGCAAGATGCACCCCCGGTGTCACATCGGCGTCAAGGCACCTGGAAATGGCCTGGTGACGCCATTTTCATGAAACCGGCCCCAAACCCAGTGGCGAGCACCCATCAACAGCCGAGGCGCAGTCGCATCAGGCACGGTCCCAAACCCGACGCCGCCGGCAGACATCCAACCATCGCGCGCCCCGTCCCTCGCACCGGACCTCCGATGCTCGCGACCCTGCTCCTCGGCCTCCAGGTGGCCGCCGTCCCGCCCGCCGTCCAGGGCGTCCACCTGGTCCTGGAGGTCCGGCCCCAGCTGGCCGCCGGCACCCTCCAGGGACGGGCCGTCCTGACGCTGGCGAACCCCGGCCCGGACCCCGCCTCGTCCGTGCTGCTCCTGCTCAACCGGCTGCTGGAGGTCGAGGCCGTGCGCGATCCGGCGACCGGCGGCGGCCTCCCCTTCTCCCAGGAGGTGCGCGGACGGGACGGCTTCGAGCGCATGCAGCTCCGGCACGTCCGCGTGGACCTGCCCCGGCCGCTCGCGCCGGGGGGTCGGACGCGTCTGGAGGTGACCTATCGGGGATGGTTGGCGCCCTACACCGAGACCGGGATGCGGTACGTCCAGGACCATGTGGACCCCGGCTTCACGCTCCTGCGCGCGGACGCGGCCGCGTTCCCGTGGCCGGCGGGGGCGTCGAGTGACTTCACGTGGAGCGCGTCGGTGTGGGTCCCGCCCGGGCAGGTCGTCGCGTCGGGAGGGCGCACCTCCGAGCCCGTCCCCGATGGGGATCTGCTCCGGTGGGACGCGGTCTCCCGCGGACCGGTTCCGTTCCTGCTGATCGCCATCGCCCCCTACCACACCGTGCGTCGGGGTGGACTCGCGGTCCACCACTTCCCCGAGGACTCTGTGGGGGCCCGTCGCCTGGCCGACCGGGTGGAGCGGGGGCTGGAGGTCATGGCGCGCTGGTTCGGCCCCCTCGGATCGGCGGCGGAGCTGACGATCATGGAGATCCCCGACGGGTGGGGGTCCCAGGCGAGCCTCACCGCCGGCATCATCCAGACGGCGCCGGCGTTCCAGGAGACCGCCCGGCTGGGCGAGGTCTACCACGAGCTCACGCACCTGTGGAACGCGCCCGACCTGGACCGGCCCTCGCCGCGCTGGAACGAGGGCCTCGCGACCTTCCTGCAAGCCCGGCTGGCGGCCGAGCTGGACGGGGCCGACCTGGAGGGGGCGTTGGACGGCCTGCTCGCGCGCCTGCGGGACCGGTTGGAGCGCTCCCGCACGCTCGAGCGCGTCCCCTTCCGGGACTTCGGCCGCGAGCGGCGCACGGACGACGCCTACCTGCTGGGCGGCGTGTTCTTCGCGCTGCTGTACGCGCAGATGGGGGAAGCCGCCTTCGACGCCGCCTACGGGGGGCTCTGGCGGGCCCGGGGCGCCGTCGGCGTGTCCACCGACGACCTGGTGCGCGCGTTCGCGGAGCGCGACCCCTCCGTCGCCCCGCTCTTCGACACCTGGTTCGAGACGCCACGCTGGACGGAGCAGGTGCGGGCGGCCACCCGGTTCGCGGATCTGCCCGGCGCTCGACCCTGACGGCCGCACCGGGGCGCGGTGCGGCGGGCGTCCGCGTGGCCGGTCCGGGAGGCGCGCCCTACCTTGGCGGCATTCCCGGTTCGGTCCCCGCTTCCGGAGCTGTCCCATGTCCACCGTCAGTCGTGGCGAGTTCCTGGGCCTGGGCGCCGCCTTCGCGGCCGCCCTCGGCACCGGGTGCGCGCCCTCCCGCTCCGCGGATTCCCACCCGGGCCGACCGGACCTGGTCGTGCGCAACGGCACGGTCTACACGATGGACGACGCGCAGCCGACGGCCCAGGCGTTCGCCGTCCGCCACGGTCGCTTCCTGGCCGTCGGCAGCACCGACGACATCGACGCGCTGCGCGGGCCGGATACGCAGGTCATCGACGCGGCCGGACTGACCGTGGTCCCGGGGTTCATCGACGCCCATTCCCACCCCTCCGGCGGCGGCCTGTCCGCGCTGAAGAACGTGGACACGAACCTCGGCAGCATCGCGCGCATCCAGGAGGCGCTCCGGGCCCGTGCGCAGCAGACGCCGCGTGGGGAGTGGATCTCCGGCTACATGTACGACGACACCAAGCTGGAGGAGGGACGCGCGCTCACCCGGGCGGACATCGATGCGGCCGTTCCGGATCACCCGGTCCGGGTGGGCCACCGGGGCGGGCACACGTCCGTCTACAACTCCGCCGCGTTCCGGCTGGCCGGGATCAGCGCCGCCACCCCCGATCCTTTCGGCGGGCACTTCTACCGCGAGAACGGCGAGCTGACGGGAAAGGTGGCCGAGCGCGCCAACGCGCTGATCACCCGGCTCATCCCCTCCACGTCGACCCGGGAGGAACGCCAGGCCGGCGTCAAGAAGATCGGGGAGATGATGAACGCCGCGGGCCTCACGTCGGTGCATCAGACCGGCACCAGCATCGACGACTACGTGGCCTACCAGGACGCGCGCGCCGCGGACGAGCTGACATTCCGCGCCTATCTGCTGCCGCGCGGAGAGTCGTATCGGCAGCTGCTGGCATCCGGCCTCCGTACCGGGTTCGGCGACGCGCACGTCCGCATCGGGGCCGTCAAGTTCGCGGCGGACGGCTCCGCCTCCGAGCGCACGATGCGCATGAGCACGCCCTACGTGGGCCGACCCGACGACTTCGGCATCCTCACCATGACCCAGGAGGAGATCCACGAGGCCGTCGAGGAGGCGCACCGGGCCGGGTGGCAGGTGGGCATCCACGCCAACGGCGACGTCACCATCGACTACGTGTTGAACGCGTACGAGCGGGTCCAGGAGTTGTGGCCCCGGACCGATGTGCGTCACCGCATCGAGCACTGCACCCTGGTCACCCCCGACCTGGTGCGGCGGATCGCGGAGGGCGGCTACATCCCCACGCCGTTCTACACCTATGTGCACTACCACGGCGAGAAGTGGGACGAATACGGCGACGAGCGGATGCGGTCGATGTTCGCCCACCGCTCCTTCCTCGACGCCGGCATCCGGGTCCCGGGCGCGTCCGACTACACCCCCGGTCCCTTCGAACCGCTGATGGCCCTGCAGTCGCTGGTCACGCGCAAGGACTTCCGGGGCAAGGTGTGGGGCGAGAACCAGCGCGTGTCCGTGGACGAGGCCCTGCGGATCTGTACGCTCAACGGTGCCTACGCGTCCTTCGAGGAGCACGAGAAAGGCTCCATCACGGCGGGCAAGCTCGCCGACTTCGTTCTCCTGGGCGACGATCCCCACACGGTCGACCCCGATCGGCTCAAGGAGATCACGGTGGCCCGGACGGTCGTGGGCGGCCGCACGGTCTACGAAGGCTGAGCGCGATGGACCTGCCCCTGGACGACGTACGCGCGGTCATCGCCAGCGCCAAGGCCCGCGAGACCGGCGGATTCCTGGCGCTCGTCCGTAGCCGCCATCCCGACGTGTCGGACGCGGGGCTGCAGGACCTCGCCGACCGGACGCTGGCGCTGATCGAGGAGGTCCCCCTCCTGATGGAGCGCGCCGTGGCGGGCGCCCGCGGGCGCGACCTGGAGTCTGTGGTGGAGCCCGTGGTGGCGCACGCCGCGCGGTATTTCACGGCGCCCATCGATGCGATCCCGGAGATGACCCAGGGACTCGCGGGGCTCATCGACGACGCCTACTTCGTGCTGCGGGTGCTGTCCCTCCTGGAAGCCGGTCCGGGCACCGTCCTGGGCATCGATCTGTCCGGGCGGATCGCGTTCCTGCGCGACCTCCTGGGCCCGCGCCTGGCCGAACAGCTGGACCGCACCACCGGGCAGGCCCTGGAGGCGGTGACGGAGAGCGTCTCCCAGGTCTGGAACGCGCTGGCGCGACAGGCGTAGGCTTCAAGGTCCGGCGCAGGCGCGCGGGACTCCCCTCCCTCCACCGGGATCCGATCATGCGACCCACACGCGGCTTCCTTCTCGCCGGCGCCCTGGCCCTTCTCCCGGGAAGCACCCTGGCCGGCCAGTCCCCTCGGGAGATCGTCGAGCGCGCCCTCGCGCAGCAGGATGCGCGCACCGCGAACGTCGAGAACTACACCCTGGTGCAGGAGTTCAACGGCCAGGAGATGCTGCAGTACCACGAAGCGCGCGAGGTCGGCGGCCACCGCATGTTCGTGGTGACGCGGACCCTGGTGGGCGGCCGCTCCGTGGGCGGCGCCCAGGACGAAGGGGCCGATCCGTTCTACATGTACGAGCGTTGGATCCAGAACGCCGAGGTGGCGGGCAGCGAGCGCGTGGACGGTCACGACACCTGGATCCTGCGGACGGACAACCTGGAGGCGATGGCCGGCCCGAGCATGTCGGACGCGGACCTGCGCGAGGGCGAGGTGCGGCTCTACATCGACAAGGACGACTACGTCGTGCGGCGGATGGTCTTCGAAGGCACCGCGGACGTGGAGGGTCAGGCCCGTGACATGTCCATGACGGCGAACCTGCTGGACTACCGGAACGTGGACGGCGTGCTCCACCCGTTCCGCATGGAGGCCACCGTCAGCGGGGCCATGAGCGGCGCCGAGAGCGCGGAGATGAAAGAGGCGCTGGCGGAGATGGAGAAGCGCCTGGCCGAGCTGCCCGAGAACGTGCGCAAGCAGGTGGAGGGGCAGATGCGGGCACAGATGGAGGCGATGGGTGGCATGGCCTCCGGTGAGGGGATGAAGATGACCGTCACCACCAAGGAGGTGAGGGTCAACCAGGGGCCTCCGGGGGACTGAGGCGCGAACCGCCCCGCCGTCACGGCGCCGGGCGGAAACACCGCAACGCCGCAGCGGGCGCCGCCGGCGCCACCCGACCCCGGCGGGTCGTGATGGCGATCACGCCGTTCCCCGCCCGCGGTCCGTAGCGGGCCGAGGCGGCCGCGCCCTGCACGACGTCGATGCGCTCGATATCGGCGGGATTCAGATCCGCCAGCCGCGACAGCACGTCCCGCTCGGCCTCGGTGGCGCCGGTGATCCCGTCGTCCGGCGCGATCCGCACGGTGGAGAGCACCACGCCGTCCATCACCACCAGCGGCTCCGTGCGACCGAGGAGGGAGCGCACACCCCGCAGGTCGATGCGCACGCTGCCGCCCGGTGCTCCCGACGTGGAGCGCGCGCCCGCGACGCGGCCTTGAAGCGCCTCGGTGAGCGTTCCGGGCGCACGGGTCATGTCCCCGCCCGGTAGCTCGGTCTGCGCCCAGGCCGCCGCCCCCCTTCCCTCCAGCGCCAGCCCGACCACCGTGAGCCCCTCGAGCTCGATCACGTGCTCGCCGAGCGGCAGGACCGCCGTGTCCGTCGAGGGCCGCACGGTCACGTCGTAGGGGTCGAACCCGACCGGCGTGATCCGCAGTGCGACGTCCATGTCCGCGGGCAACACCACGGCGAAGCGCCCGTCCGGCCGGGCGCAGACGTCCACGCCCGCCTCGGGTGCGGAGATGGCCGCGCCCGCGAACGGCACCCCCACCTGGAGCGGCCGCACCTGCCCCCGGGCGCGCACGGTCTGGGCGGCGAGAGCGGCCGGCAACAGCCCGCACGCGACCACGAGCGCGCTGACGATCCGCATGTGCATCGTTGCCTCCATGGACGAGGAGGGAGGGGCCGATGAGGCCCCTCCCTCCGTCAACCTACGGCCCGGCACACCGGGCCTTGCAGCGCCTCCGCCTACTGCGCGAAGAACGTCCCGCACTCCGGCTGACCCGAGATGTCCCGGGCCAGGCACTCGTTCTGCGGATACGGGAAGCCCGGATACACCCCGTGGTTGGGACGCGCGCGCGGAAGCTCATCCAGACGGTCGTACTGGCGCATGTCCAGGTACGCGAATCCGCCCTCCCACAGGAGCGAGAGCAGCTTGTTGTAGAGGATCTCGTCCAGCGGATCCCCGCTGAAGGACGCCAGCGGCGCCAGACCCCCCGACTCCTCGCGCACGGCATTCACGTCCGCCAGTGCCGCGCCGTCGTTGCCCAGGGCCGCGTTGGCCTCGGCCCGGATGAGCAGCAGCTCGTCGTTGGTGATCCACGGGAAGGCTGCCGTCAGGCTCTGATAGACGTCCATGTCCTCGGTGACGGTGATCTCGTACAGCGTGAAGGCCGGGATCACCTTGGTCTTGTCGAGCACACGCTGGTCGAGGTCCCCGCTCGGCTGCTGTTGGGCGTTCGCGCGCACGCGCGGATGCGCGAAGTGCGACACCGTGGAGAAGAAGCCGTTGGGGGCATCCCCGGAGATGGTGCTGTGGTTGAAGTACACCCCCTCGTCCATGTCGCCGCTCGCATCGATGAACGACTGGCCGAGGGTGGTCAGCACGTCGTTCCACTGACCCTGGTACTTGAGCGCCCGCGCCTTGAGCGCGCGGTTGACCTGCGCGAACGAACCCGGATCGGCGTAGCCGTCGAACCCGGACGGAAGCTGGAACGGAAAGCTGCTCCCACCGCTCTGCAGGTCGCTCAGGGCCTCGTCGTAAAGGCTGTTGATGTACTGGTGCACCTCCGCCGCGCTGGAGATGGGCGTGAGCTCGGCGTTCGGATCGGGGTTCGGATCCAACGGGATGCCCATCCCGATCGGGCGCGCGATGATCATCTGCCAGTAGGCGTCCGCCTTCAGCGTCTTCACGAAGCCACGGATCGCGTTCTTCTCCGTGTCCGTGAGGACCGAGGCGTTCTCCACCGCCGTGAGCACCGTGTTGATCCCGGCGATCTGCGTGTATTGACCGCCGAAGAACAGCCCGCCGTTGATCGGATCGATCGGATCGATCAACGCGTCCGTCGTCGTGCGCGGCTCCTCGGGCCGGAGGTCGTAGCCTTCGCGGCCCCATACGCCCAGCCGCCCGACCATGCCCTCCTTCAGGCCGCGCTGGGCGGCCACGAGGCCCTGGACGGCCGCGGCCAGCGTGCCGCGGGTCGGCGTGCCCGTGAGATCCTCCCGGGCGGGATTGTTGAAGTTCGGAACGGTGAGCTCTTCCGTGCAGCCCGTGCTCCAGGCCACGGCGAGGAGGACCGCACCGACGCCCAGATGTCTATGGATGGCGTTCATGGCTGTCTCCTCAGAACGTGAGATCCACCGACAGCCAGAAGCTGCGGCTCGGTGGATACGGGGCCACGTCGACGTTCCGGCCGATGGCCTGGGCGCCGAAGTTGGACACCTCGGGATCGAGGCCCGTGTAGTCGGTGAACCGCAGCAGGTTGCGACCGGAGAGGCTGATGCGCATCCCCTCGATCCCGTCCCACAGGCGCGCCGCGGCGTCACTCGGCACTTCGTACGTGAGCGTCAGCTCACGCAGCTTCACGAACGACGCGTCCTCCACCCAGATGGTGGACGTGCGGCCCGGATAGAGCCGCAGGCGCTGCTCGCCCAGCGTCTCGTTGTCGACGCAGGCCTCCACGCAGGGATCGTTGAAGTCGCCCGACGTGCGGCTCAGATCGAACAGCCATGCGGTGAGATTGATGACGTCGCCGCCGTGCTGCCAATCCCACAGTGAGTAGATGTTGAAGTCGCCGAAGCTGAACTCGTTGGAGAAGCCCATCCGGAAGTCCGGGTTGGCGTCGCCGATGCCGGTCACGATGCGGGTCCCCGCGGCGGTCCCGGGGTCGCACGGCCCACCGACCACGCAGCGGGGGTCGTTGGCCACCACCGTGTCGCGGCCGACGATCTGGGTGGGCGACCTGCCCTCCTCGATCTGGAAGCCACCGAGCGCGGTTCCGAAGCCACCGGCCGCGAACGGCGGCACCGGCAGCTCCACCACCTCGGAGCGGTCGAGCGAGAACGTGGTGGTGGACGTCCACTGGAAGCCGGACGTCTGCACCGGCACCACGCGCAGGGACGACTCGATGCCGCGGGTCTCCAGCACACCCCCGTTGAAGATGGAGGTCGCGTACCCGGTCGACGGCGGCAGCGCGCGCCGGAGCAGCAGCTCCGTGATGCGCCGCTCGTAGGCGGTGACCTCGAGCTGCGCCGTCCGGTTCAGGAGCGTGGCGTCGAAGCCCACCTCCACCTCGCGCTGGCGCTCGGGGTGCAGATCCTCCGCCACCGTGGTGGTGGAGATGTTCAGCGTCTGCAGGCCGGCGATGTTGCCCGTGTTCAGGACCGAGAACTTGTCGCCGTACCGAGGCTGGTTCCCGGTCTGGCCCCAGGCGCCGCGCACCTTGAGCTCGTCCACCATTCCCGGCGCGAGATCCACGAAGCGGTACGCGGCCGCGAACTTCGGATACAGGAAGAACTCGCCGGGGTCGGCGTTGTTGGAGCTCTTGTCGGCGCGCAGGCCGGCCACGAGGGTCAGCCGCTCATCGAGCAGCAGGAGCTCCTCCTGGGCGAAGAAGCCCAGGTCGCGCGTGCGCGAACGCGTCTGGAAGACGCCCGGGTTCGTGCCCTGATCGATGTTGGACTGCCCGACGATCAGGTCCTCGTTGAGGATACGGGCAACGTCCAGGTCCACGTCCTCGTACTGGATCCCGAGGGACGTGGTCGCCGACAGGCCCTCCCCGAAGCCGTACCGGTGCACCAGGTTGCCGGTGACATTCAGGTTCCGGTTGCTCGAGTTCCCGAGGAACGTGGTCCCGGCCTTCCCGTCGTCCAGCTCGTATTGGAGATCGGGCGGGGAGAAGATGTTGTTCTTCAGGCTGAAGAAGTCCACACCGCCGGTCGCGACCAGCTGGAGGGATTGGTTGTCCCCGCTCCACAGGTCCGCCGTGAAGTCGGTGGACGCGATCATGCGCCACACCTCTTCGTCGTTCAAGGCGCGGCCCGCCGTCTCCAGCGGGTTGGAGTTCGCGAACGGGTTGTCCGGATACTCGCCGTCCGCACCCGGGCGGATGTCCACGAACGTGGGCGTCTGCGGGAACGTCATCCAGTAGCTGATGGACCGGTTGTCGTTGTTCGTGAAGCCCCGGCCCGTCTTGGAGCGGATCAGGTTGGTGTTCAGCCCCAGGGTGGCCCAGGAGCCCAGGTTCTGATCCAGGTTGAGCCGCAGCGACTGCTTGTCGTAGTAGGTCCCGGTGATGATGCCGCCGTCGTGCTTGAGCAACGCGGAGGCGAAGTAGCGGGTGTTGCCGCTGCCGCCGCTCACACTGGCGGCGGTCTCGTAGGACAAGGGATTGTTGCCGGCCAGCTCCTCCTCGTGGTCGTAGACCTGCCCGGGGACGAAGAAGTCCGCGGCGCGGGGCCCGAAGGCCTCCACGGCCTCGTCCACGTTGTCGAAGACGCGCAGCCCCAGCTTGTTGGCCAGATCGAAGGTCCCGACCCGCTGCGTGAAGCTGTAGCGCGGCGCACCCTCGCGGCCCTGCTTGGTCGTGATCACGATCACGCCGTTCGAGGCCTTGGACCCGTAGATCGCGGCCGCGGAGCCACCCTTCAGGATCTCGATGCTCTCGATGTCGTTGGGGTTCAGGTCCGCGATGCGGTTGGGAGCGTTGTCCTGGTTGCTGGCGAAGCCGCTGTTGAATGCCCCTCCGCTGGCCCGGGTGATGACGTTGGTACCCGATGCGATGGAGGCATCCGAGACGATCACGCCGTCGATCACATAGAGCGGCGTGGCGGCTCCGATGATCGACGTCACCCCGCGCAGGTTGATCTGCATCCCGCCGCCGGGCGCGCCCGAGTTGGCCTGGATGTCGGCGCCCGCGACCTTACCGGCGAGCTGCTGCTCGACGGAGGCGGCGGGGACCTGCGTGAGCTCCTCTGCGCTCACGCTCGCAACGGCGTTGGCGAGGTTGCGGCGGGCCACGCTGGTGACCTGGCCGGTGACCACCAGCTCGTCCAGCCGCAGGGCGTCCTGCCCCAGCTGGATCACCACCGTGGACTGGTTCTCGCCGACCTCCACGGTGGCCGTCTGCCAGCCCAGGAGGCTGGCCTGCAGCCGGACCGGACCGGAGGGAACGTTCAGGACGAAGCGACCCTCCCGGTCGGTGAACGTGCCGACACGGTTGTTCCCGACCAGTTGGACGGCGACGTCCTGGAGGGGTTGGGCTCCCGATTCGGCGACGACCTGCCCTCGGACCTCACGCTGCTGCGCGTGGAGGGGGAGGGGGACGATCAGCGCCAAGAGGAGTCCCAGGCGGATGGGGACTCTCGACATGTGACCTCCGAAGTAGGGGTGCGGGACGGGAAGAGAGCACGCCCGCGGGGGGTTGTCCGGGCAACTTGGGATGCCCGCACGCGCCTTTCAACCCGGGAGCCCGGCGCCCTCCGGTGGACCGGCCGGACATGCGCGTCGGTTCAGGACACCCGGTGCGGGTCAGCGCGTGCGCAGGGACGACTGGACCAGGTTGTCCTGGAGGGTCCACACCAACACGAGCCCCGACTCGAGCTGGACCGAGGGACTGCGGTAGACGGCATCACTGCCCACCGGATCGGCGAGCAGGGCGATGGTCTCCCCCGGGGGCGCGATCTCCGGTGGGATGCGGAAGGTGCGGTCGGACAGGGCGGGTGCCAGGCCCAGGCGGTGGCGCGCCCCTCCACGCTCGACGGACACCGTGATATCCGCCCAGCCCCGGTTCGTGACCTGGAGGGTGGCCGGCTCGGGCCCGGCTCCGGCCCAGCGCGGACGCACACACCCCTCCAGGGCCGGCAGCACCAGGGCCAGTGCGACCGCCGCGTGTCGGAAGGAAGGTGCCCAGCATTCCCGGCGCATGCTCCAAGCTACCAGCGCCAGGCGCGCGCGCGCCAACACGTGGAAACGCGCGGGTCCGGGCCGGACGGCGCGAGGCCGTCCCCAGCCCCCGACGCCCCGTGGCGGCGGTTGCACGCGTCACGTCCCCCGGCCCATTCTGGCTGCGGCCGGCCCCGCCGGCGCTTCCCCCGGTAGGAGCCCGTGATGTCCACCTTCCCCCCTGGTTCTCCCTACGGTCCGCTCGGGTCCCACGAGGAGCTCGAGGAATTCGAGCGACTCAAACGTCAACTCCCCGACACGGCGCGCTCCATCCTGCACGAGCCGGGCTTCGAGCACACGACCGTCGTGGTGCCGTCCATCAGCGTGAACCAGGAGGAGCTGCGCAAGATCAAGGGCGCTTCCTTCTACGAGGAGCGCCTCCTGTTCACGCTGATCCGACTCGCCAATCCGGCGGCGCGTCTGGTCTACGTCACCAGCCAGCCGATCCACCCGGACATCCTCGAGTACTATCTGCAACATCTGCCGGGCGTGCCCATGCGGCACGCGCTGCGCCGACTGCTCGTCCTCCGGCTCTACGACGCGTCTCCCCGCCCGCTCACGGAGAAGGTCCTCGAGCGCCCGCGCGTGATCCGGCGCATCCGGGACTGGATCGGCCCCCCCGAGCGCGCGTATCTGAGCGTCTTCAACTCCACGGCCCTCGAACGCCGACTGGCGGTCGAGCTCGGCATCCCGCTCAATGCGGTCGACCCGGCCCTGCTCTGGCTCGGCACCAAGTCGGGGTCGCGCCGGGTCTTCGAGGAGGCCGGCGTCGACCTGCCCGCGGGGCGGTCCGGGGTCCAGAGCGAGGACGAGGTGATCCACGCGTTGAGCCGGCTCGCGTCGGACCGGCCCGGGCTGCGTCAGGCCATCGTCAAGCTCAACGACAGCTTCGCGGGAGAAGGCAACGCCATCTTCCGCTTTCCCGACCCGCTGCCCGAGGCCCCGCTGGAGCGCTCGGCCGCCCTGCGGACGGAGCTGCACGCGATGGCGCTCGCCGGTCAGGGAGAGACCCACCGCGAGTTCCTGCGGAAGCTGGGCGAGATGGGTGGGGTGGTGGAGGAGCGCATCGAGGGGACGGAGTTCCATTCCCCGAGCGTCCAGCTCCGCATCCACCCCGACGGCGAGCTGGCCCTGGTCTCCACCCACGACCAGGTGCTGGGGGGCGAGTCGGCGCAGGCCTACGTGGGATGCCGCTTTCCCGCCGCGGACGGGTACCGGGACCTCATCCAGGACGCGGGGCTGCGGATCGGCGAGGTCCTGGCCAGAAAGGGGGTCCTGGGCCGGTTCGGGATCGACTTCGTGCTGTCCCGCGATCCCGGAACCCCGTGGCGGGCCCACGCCATCGAGATCAACCTGCGGATGGGCGGAACCACGCCTCCGTTCATGGCGCTGGAGTTCCTCACCGGCGGCCGGCTGGACCGGGGCACCGGGTTGTACCACACGTTGAACGGAACGCCCAAGTACTACACGGCCACGGACAACCTGCGCTCTCCGGCCTACCGCGGCCTCCTGCCGGAAGACCTCATGGAGCTGCTGGTCTCGCACGGGCTGCACTTCAAGCACAGCACGGGAACCGGTGTGCTGTTCTACATGATCGGGGCCCTGTCCCAGTACGGGAAGCTGGGGCTGACCTCCATCGGGAACAGTCGCGCCGAGGCGGACGAGATGTATCGCACCACGGTGGCCATCCTCGACCGCGAAACGGGCGCCGATTCCAGCGATCTGGACGTCCCCACCTCGCTGTTCACCGTCACGGCCTCCACCCGGATGGAGTAAGCGCCGGCGCCGGCGGGACTTCACCGGACAGGCCGTCCTGTGCAGATTGTCGGGCTCGCTTGTTGCAACGCCTGCACCCGTGGCACCAGGGCGGCCGTGGTGCCGTCCGTCCCCTTGAACGCGCCCCGACCCGATGAGCCACCGACAGAAGATCCCCTACCTGCCGGACGCCCTCGAGGGCCTCGCCGAGCTGGCCACGAACCTCTGGTGGTCCTGGCACCTGGAGGCGCGGGCGCTGTTCGCCTCGATCGATCCCATCTTGTGGCGGCAGTGGTGGCACAACCCCATCGCCCTCTTGCGGAAGGCCGACCCGGCCCGGCTGGCCGAGTGTGCCAGCGATCCGCAGTTCCTGCAGCGGTACCACGCCGTCCAGGAGCGGATGCGGCAGGAGCTCACCGGGGACGACACGTGGTTCCACGAGCGCCACCCCGACCTCGGACGCGGGCGGCCGATCGCGTACTTCTGCGCCGAGTTCGCGCTGCACAACTCCGTGCCCATCTACTCGGGCGGTCTCGGCGTGCTCGCTGGTGACCATTGCAAGGCCATCTCCGACCTGGGCGTCCCCTTCGTGGGCGTCGGGCTGCTGTACGCCAAGGGATACTTCGACCAGAAGCTGACGGCGGACGGATGGCAGGTGGACGGGGACGAGCCGTTCGACACCGACCTGATGCCGTTGACGGCGCTGCGGGCGGAGGACGGCAGCCGGGTCCTCGCCACGCTCCCCACGGGAGATCGGGACATCCACATCGGGGCGTGGGAGATCCGGGTGGGTCGCACACGGGTCATCCTGCTCGATACGGACCTGGAGGAGAACCACCGCGACGACCGGGCGCTGACGAGCAAGCTGTACGGCGGCGGACGCGAGCTGCGCCTCAAGCAGGAGTGGATCCTGGGCGTGGGGGGCGTGCGTGTCCTGCGCGCGCTGGGCGTTCGCCCGGGCGCGTGGCACGCGAACGAGGGCCACGCCGCGTTCATGCTGATCGAGCGGCTGCGCGAGTACCTCGAGCGCGGCATGGGCGCCCATGACGCCGTCGCGCGCGTGCGCGCCCACAGCGTCTTCACGACGCACACGCCGGTTCCCGCCGGCCATGACACCTTCCAGCGCGAACAGATCGAGTCCTGCATCCCGGCGGCCTACTGGGAGGGGATGGGGATGGACACCGAGGGCTTCCTGTCCCTGGGACGCCATCCCGAGATCGACCACCAGACCTTCCACATGACCGCAGCCGCCATCCGGCTCTGTCAGGGAGTCAACGGGGTGTCCGAGCGGCACGGTCTGGAGACCCGCCGCATCTGGCAGTCGCTGTGGCCGGGCGTGCAGCCGGAGGCCGTGCCCATCGGGCACGTCACCAACGGCGTGCACATGCCGACGTGGATGAGCGCCGAGATCCGCCTGCTCCTGGATCGCCACCTGGGGCACGAGTGGCGCGCTCCCGGCGCGGCCCCGGAGCTGTGGGACCGCGTCCTGGAGATCCCGGACCGTGAGCTCTGGCACACGCACGTCGGGCTGAAGAAGCAACTGTTCCGGTTCATCCGCGAGCAGTCGCGGCGCCGCTGGACCGAGCACTGGGACGAGCCCGCCCACCTGGCGGCCTCCGGGACCCTCCTGGATCCGGACGCGCTGACGCTCGGCTTCGCGCGCCGCTTCGCGACCTACAAGCGGGCCGACCTGCTGCTCCGGAGCGAGGGTCGTCTGCTGCGGCTCCTGACCAACGCGCGGCGTCCCGTGCAGATCGTCTTCGCGGGCAAGGCCCATCCCGCGGACGACGCCGGCAAGCAGGTCCTGCAACGGATCTACCAGCTGGCGCGCGACCCCAAGGTGGAGGGACGGGTCGCGTTCCTGGAGGACTACGAGCTGCACCTGGCCCACCGGCTCTACGAAGGGGTGGACGTGTGGTTGAACCTGCCCCGGGTGCCGTTGGAGGCCTGCGGCACCAGTGGCATGAAGGCGGCGCTGAACGGAGTCCCCCAGCTCGCGACACTCGATGGCTGGTGGGCGGAGGGCTTCACCGGGAAGAACGGATGGGCCATCCCGCTCCCGGGGGAGCGCTCGGACGTGGACGAGGCGGACTGGGATCACCTCTTCACGCTGCTCGAGGACGAGGTGCTCCCCCTCTATCACGAGCGCGACGCGGACGGCGTGCCCCACGGCTGGGCCGAACGGATGAAGCACGCGATCCGGGAAGCCGGGCGCAACTTCACGGCCGGCGGCATGATCGAGCGCTATGTCGCGCAGTACTACGTCGGCGCCTGTCGCGGGGACGCGGGGACGGACCTTCCCCCCCACGGCTGATGCCGGGGCCGGGACAGTCGGGTCAGGCGAGCAGGCGCCAGACCTGCGCCACCAGGAAGCAGACCACGAAGCCCAGGGCGAGCGGCAGCACCGTGGCCAGCGCCGTCCAGCGCTTGCTGCCCGTCTCCTTGTAGATGGTGTAGATCGTGGTCGAGCAGGGGTTGTGCAGCAGGCTGAACAGCATGAGGCACACGGCCGTCAGCAGCGTCCAGCCCCCTGCCTGCAGCACGGAGCCCATGGCGTCCGCGGAGTCCAGCTCGAACATCACGCCCGCCCCCGATCCCACGCCGGCCATGCCCGTGGTCAGCACGGTGAGCATCAGGACGGTCGGGATGACGATCTCGTTGGCGGGGATGGCCACCACGTAGGCCAGCAGGATCACGCCGTTCAGGCCCAGCAGCACACCGAGCGGGTTCATCCATCCGATCAGGTGCTCCGCGACGCTGGTGCCGCCCACCGTGATGTTGGACGTGAGCCAGATCACGGCCCCCGCGGGAAGCGCGAAGACCACGGCGCGCCAGAGCACGATCAACGTGCGATCGATGAGCGAGGTGTACAGCGTCTGCAGGATGCGCGGGGGACGATACGGGGGCAGCTCGAGGCTGAACGCGGTGGCTTCCCCACGTAGCACCGTGCGGGAGAGACCCCACGACGTGAGGAGCATCACACCGATCCCCAGCAGCGCGATCCCGACGACCGCGGCGGCCGAGACGATGCCTGCGAGGGCGGGCGGCGCCAGGGCGCCGATGAACAGCGTCGCGATGAGGATCTGCGTGGGCCAACGGCCGTTGCACAAGGAGAAGTTGTTGGTGAGGATGGCGATGAGGCGCTCGCGTGGGCTGTCGATGATGCGCGTGGCCACCACACCGGCCGCGTTGCAGCCGAAGCCCATGCTCATGGTGAGCGCCTGCTTCCCGTGCGCCCCCACGCGACGGAAGAGGCCGTCCAGGTTGAACGCGACGCGCGGGAGATACCCGAAGTCCTCCAGCAGCGTGAACAGCGGAAAGAAGATGGCCATGGGCGGAAGCATCACGCTCACCACCCAGGCCGTCGACAGGTAGAGTCCGTCGAACAGGAAGCCGTTCAGCCACCAGGGCAGCCCGACGCCGGCGCCCAGGCCCTTCAGCCAGGGATGCACGGTGTCGATCAGCAGCTCTGCGAGCATCGCGGACGGGACATTGGCCCCCGCGATGGTCAGCCAGAACACGACGGCCAGCATCGCCAGCATGGTGGGAAAGCCGAGCCAGCGGCTCGTGAGCAGCCGGTCGAGCGTCCGATCCAGGTCGAAGCGCGCCTTCTGCAGGCCGCGGGTCTGGGCCCGCTCGGCGATCTCCTGCGCGGCGCCGTAGGTGCGCTCCATCAGCGCGTCGTGGAAGTCGTGGGGCAGGTCCCAGCGGAGCGCGCGCGCCCGCTCCAGCACGGCATCGCGCAACGCCGGCGCCGGCGCGTCTTCCGCGCCCGGTGCCCCTTCGATGAGGTGGCCCAGCTCGCCGGAGGCCACCGCCGCCTCGACGGCTTCATCGGCATTGAGGAGGCGCAGCGCCACCCAGCGCGCGTTGGGGAGCGCCGGATAGGCGTCTTCGATGACGGTGACGAGCGCGGAGATCGCCTCCTCCACGGCCGGCTGGTGCCGGGCGATGCGATACGGCGCCGTGACGCGCTCCCCGTTGGCCACGGCGACCGCCGTACGGACCAGCTCATCGATCCCGCGGTTCTCCCGGGCGACGGCGGTGACGACGGGCACGCCGAGCGCCTCGGAGAGGCGGTCGGGATCGATCGCGATCCCGTGGCGCCGGGCCTCGTCCATCAGGTTGAGGCACACCACCACCCGATCGGTAATCTCCAGGATCTGGAGCACCAGGTTCAGGTTGCGCTCGAGCCGCGTGGCGTCGACGACCACCACGGTGACGTCGGGCCGACCGAACAGGATGAAGTCGCGCGCGACCTCTTCGTCCACGCTGCCGGCCTGGAGCGAGTAGGTGCCGGGCAGATCGACGATCTTGACGCGCCGATCCTCGTGCAGGAAGGCGCCCTCCGCCCGCACCACGGTCTTGCCGGGCCAGTTGCCCGTATGCTGGCGCAATCCGGTCAGGGCGTTGAAGACGGTGGTCTTGCCGGTGTTGGGGTTGCCCGCCAGCGCCACCAGGATGTCCCAGCGGTCGGGCTTGAGGCCCAGACGCACCAGGCTCTGTTCGCGGTGCTCGTGGCAGCCGGCGCGGGGCTCGGGAACGAGGGTGGCCATGGCGTCACGCGCTCCGGACGGACGGGGTCGCGGCGGGCTCCACCTCCACCCAGCGCGCCTGATCCCGGCGGAGCGCGATCAGGGCCCCGCGGATCCGGTAGGCGACCGGATCGCCTCCGCTGCTGACGAGCTCCGGCACCACGAGCGTGCCGGCCACCACGCCCAGGTCGAGCAGTCGGCGCCGTTGGGGCCCCTGGCAGGCGGGGGAGATCCCGGCCACCCGCGCCACCTCGCCGCGCGGCACGTCGGCGAGCGAGCGGCGCGAGCGGGGGATGCCCTCCCCCTCCACCAGCGGGCGGACCGTCACATGGCCGGCGACCGAGCGCGGGATCACGCGCTCGCCGAACTCCCCGACCACGCGAACGCCGTGGGTGCCGCGCTCCTGCACCTCCATCCGGGCCCCGGGCACCAGACCCAGCTCGGTGAGCTGCCGGAAGACCTCCGGCGGCTCGTCCTCCACGTGGGTCACCGCCACGGCGCTGCCGGGCTCGACGCTGTTGAGCGTCGTGGCCCGGTACGGAGGCAGCGACCCGTCCGGTCGGGGGATCGGATCCCCGTGCGGGTCGTACAGCGGGTGCCCCAAGCGGGCGGACAGCGCGTCCACCTCGCCGCCCGTCAGCGTATGCTCCGCTTCCTCCGCAACCGTGTGCCAGTCCTCCGGACGCACACCGGTCCGGTCCGCCAGGTAGCGCTCCCAGAGCCGGTGCGTGCGCAGGATGCGCAGCGCGTACTCGCGTCCCGCCTCGGTGAGGCTCGGCCCCGCGGGATCCAGGCTCACCAGTCCGCCCTCCGAGAGCCGTTGGAGCGTCGAGGACGCGAGGAGGCGCGTGATCCCGAGGGCGCCCGCCAGCGTGTCGGCGGACGAGGCGACGCCGCGTCGTTCCGCGGACAGCAGCTGCTTGAGGGCGTCCTCCATGCGAACCCGCTCGCTGGAGCGCAGCGAGCGACGGACGCGCGCCACGACCCCCCTCCCCGGCCACAGCAGCAATGCGACCAGGAGGGCGACGGCGAAGAACCAGAGCAGCGCGTGCTCGGGGGTGGGAAGCTGGGGGATCGGGTCCTGCATGCCAGGTCGTATGTCCTTCCGCGCCCCAGCCGCGGAACGGGGACGCACGATGCGCAGCGGGGTGGCGCGGCACCCGCGGGCGGCTGGGAACGCAATGTTTAGGCTAAGCTAAAACGACGTACCCCGGGGTTGGAGCGGAGGTTCCCGCGGGACCCACCGCCGACTCAGGGCGGCGCGGTCTGCACCAGCACCGCGGTGAAGGCCACCACCACGCCCAGTCCCAGCGTGAGCTCGACGAACATGACGCGCCGGGCATCGACCGCGGCCATCCCCCCGGCCGCGAGGCGGTGGGTCGCTCGCGTCCAGTTCCACCACCCGAGCGCGGCGACCCCCGCCACCAGAGCGAGCTTGAGGAGGAGGCGCACGCCATACGCCGAACCGGTCAGGGCCCAGAGCCCAGGCACATGGAGCCAGGAGGCGTAGAGGCCGGTGGCGACCAGGAGGGCCACGGCGCCGCGGGCCCACGGAGAGAAGACCCGGACCCGGTGGGCGAGCGCGCCATCCGATCCGGGAGCCTTCGGGGCGTCGAGGGCCAGCACGGCGGCCAGCCCGCCCATCCACACGCCCGCCGCCCCGACGTGCAGCGCGTCGGCCAGCACGGCCAGGGTCCGGGCGCCTTCGGTGGCCACCGCGTGGCCGGTCAGACCGGGGAGGAAACAGAGCCCGAGCGTGGCCAGCGTGGCGGTCCCCCACCCCACCCCGCGCCCCGCCGCCGCGACCGCGAAGCCCGCGGCGGCCAGGAGCGCGGCGAGCCCGCCCCCCGACCAGGTCCGCCCCCAGGCCGTGGAGAGCAGCAGGGCCGCCTCGGCCCCGAGCGGCGCGAAGGGATCGCGGAAGGCGCTCAGCTGCGCCGCGAAGAGGACGGCCAGCCCCACCCCCACGGCGGCGCTGCCGAAGAGGCCCAGGCGCGCGGCGGCGCGCCCCGCGGGGGACGCCGAGGGGGCCTCACCCGGGATCAGCCGGAGCCGTCCGAAGACGGCCCCGACCGTCAGGAGGATCCCGAAGAAGACGAGCGCGCGGCCGGCCGCCGTGCCCATCCCGCGCGCTCCTGACGCTCAGCGCGCCGGCGCGACCGTGAAGTCGAACTGGTCGCGCACCACGTGGCCGTCGGGTGACATGGTGCGCCACGCCACCGTATAGGTGCCCGCCGCCAGCGACGCCGGGACCTTGGCCACCTGCACCTTGGCGTCCGAGGCGTCGGGCGCCACGTCGCCGAGCGCCACCGCCGCCCCCGCCGCGTCCAGCACGCGGATGGACGTCGCCTTGTCCTGCGGCACCTGGTTGAACCACAGGCGCACCTCCGCCACGGCCTGGACCCGCTCGTCCGCCGCGGGCGCCGACTTCACCAGGGCCAGATGCCGCACGTCCGCGGCGCGCGCCGCGCCCAGGCTCCCCAGGAGCGTCACCGCCACCGCGATTCCCGTACTCCATCGTCCGAGCTTCATCGTCGTCCTCCTGTTCAAGGCGTAGCTGTCCTACACCGGCGCGGCGACCACCGCACCGGGTCCCGACCTGCGGTCCTGCCTCAACGTGACTGCATGCGCACCTGGGCCCGCAGGCTGCGGGGTGTGCCCGGCGTCACGAACCCCGACGAGCGCAGCTCCACGTAGCGCACGTCCGCCACGTTCGCGACCTCGACGTCCAGCACCACGCCCGGTCGCCACTCCCACGACGTGCCCACGTCCAGCACGGAGTAGGGCTTCGTCTCCACGCCCGCTTCGCCCACCGGGGTGTGCGGTCCGACCACCCTCCAGGTCACCTGGAGCGGAAGCCCCTCCACGATCGGCAGCTCGGCGCGCGTCGCCACCAGGTAGCGCGATACGCCCGGCACGCGGTCGTCCCCTGCGGTCGCGATGGTGGCCCCACCCTGATCGAAGACCCCGTGCGGGTGATCCTCGTGCGGATCCACGTACGTGCCGTGCAAGCGCGCGTGGTTCCAGGTGGCACCGACCTGGAGCAGCGCAGCCTCCCAGGGCCGAATGCCCACCCGGCCTTCGATCCCCTGCCGCGTGCTCCCGCCGGTCTCCGTGATCTGCAGCGTCACGGGGTCCTGGAGTCGTTCGTTGGAGACGTCCACCCGGAACACCGAGAGATCTGCGTCCACGCGGGGGCTCCGGTATTCGGCTCCCACCTCGTGCGACCACGCCAGGTAGGGCTTGCGGTCCGGGTCGCCGATGATGCCCACGGGGCTGCGGAAGCCGCGGCTGCTGCCGGCCTTGAGCGTGAGGCCGGGCCGCCATGCGACCCGCACGCCCATCTTCGGGCTGAACACCGTGCGGGCGGAACGCTCCCACACGGGATCCGGATCGAGCCGTGGCAGGCTGCTGTGGGCGAGGTGATCCACGCGGGCGCCGAGGTCGAGCCCCACGCGCTCGCTCAACAGGACGCGCCAACGGGCATAGGCCGCGGCGGTCCGGTACGTGGCGTCCAGGTCCAGCTCCGTGAGCGTCGTCACGCGCTCCACCGTCGCGGCGTGCTGGTAGGAGACGGCGTCCGCGCGTCCCGAGACCCCGAGGACGAGATCGCCGCCGGTGCCGGTCCACCCCACCTCCACCTGACCGCCCCCGCCGAGGCGCTCGTCGAACTCGCCGGACTGCAGCAACGCCCCCACGCCCCCGGCGTTCGTGTGTCCGGGGATGTGCAGGAAGAGCTCGTAGTCGGAGGCCTGTGCCCAGGCGGTGGCCTGCAGCACCCGCGTGCCGCCCAGCGGCCGCGAGTACCGGCCGTGGACGATGGCGCGCCGGGAACGACCGCCGTCCGTCGGGTCGACCGCCCCGCGCACGTCCTCGGCGTTGAAGGCCGGCACCGATACGAAGCCGGGGGAGCTCCACGACGTGCCGTAGAGCGATAGACCCCCCTCCAGCCGGCCGGGACCGAGCCGCCGCCAACCCCGCACGATCCCGTTGCCCAGGCGATAGTCGGCGTTGCTGCGCCAGCCTTCCTCGCGCTGGAGGCCGGCGCCGACGAGGACGCCACCGTCGTCCCCGCGCCGGCCGAGGATCAGCGAGCCTTCCGCGTCCCCGAAGCTGGTCGTGCCCAGCGCCGCCTCGACCCCGTCCGCGTCGGCGCGCGTGAAGACCTCCACCACGCCGGCCAACGCGAAGTCACCGTACAGGGGGCTCGCTCCTCCGTGGATGAGCCGCATGGAGCTCACCGACTCCGGCAGGAGCAGGTTCCAATCGGCGAAGCCCTCCACGTGACCGTGCGCAGGCAAGTTGATGGGCACGCCGTCGATGACCAGGAGGACGTCGGAGGAGTGGTCGGACGTGAAGCCGCGCAGCACGATGTTGGACGCGAAGCCGGGACCCTGTCCCTGGTCGTGCACGTCCACGCCCGTGATCTGCCGCAGCATCTGATAGGGATTCCGGGCCTGGCTGCTGCGCAGCAGCTCCGGCGCCACGAGGGTGGCGGCCACGGGCGGCGGCGCCGAGCGCTCGCGCTCGACCGTCACCTGCAAAGGCTCCATCAGGTACACGGTCGTATCCGCCCGGGCGCTGTCGGGCTCCTGCGCGGACCCCGCGGCCGGGCTCGCCAGCGCGGCCGTCAGGACGAACGGCAGGGCGCGCCTCATCGGCCCACTCCCCCGCGTGCCACCCACGGATCGGAGAAGCGGGGGTCCGATACGAAGTCGGGGTCGGTGAGGGCCCGCAGGTAGGCCTTCAGGCCCGCGCGCTCCTGGTCCGTGAGCGTGAAGCCGTTGACGAAGCCGCTCTTGTGGGGGTTTGCGCTCCCCACCCCCGCCCAGGGACCGGCCGCGATGGTGCGCCCGCCCGCCGCGTAGTGGTCGATCACCTCGTCCAGCGTGGCGATGCTACCGTCGTGCATGTAGGGCGCCGTCAGCTCGATGTTGCGCAGCGAAGGCGCCTTGAAGCGGCCCATGTCCTCCAGCCGACCGGTGAACGTGTACAGGCCGGTGTTGGGCTCCGGGTACGCGCCGTTGCCATCCAGGTTGTAGAGGCCGGTGTTGTGGAACTCGATCTCCGGCGAGCTCTTCCCTTCGAAGTCGGACGTGCCGGTGAAGAACAGCCCTCCGTGGCAGTGGAAGCATTCCAGCCGCTCGCTGAAGAACAGCGCCTGCCCCAACTGCGCCTCGGCGGAGAGCGCACCCGGCTCGCCCCGGCGCGCCCGATCCACCGGGGCGTTGCCGGAGATGAGCGTGCGCTGGAACGCGGCCAGGGCGCGCGTGATGCTCGCGAGGCTCCAGGGATCCGCCTCCGCGGAGAACGCGACCGGGAACAGCCGCTGGTAGAGCGTGTCCGCCCGCAGTCGGTCGAGCAGCTCCGCCTCGCGGCCGCTCATGCCCAGCTCCACCGGGTCCTCCCCGAACATCGGGATCAGCGCCTGCTGGGCCAGATCCTCGAGCAACGGATTGGCCCACGTCAGCACGGGCTGGTAGCCCACGTTGGCCAGGGACATCGAGTTGCGCGGGTGGCTCTGACCGGTGGAGCCGACCGCGACCGGTCGGGGATCGGAGAAGGCCAGCGCCTGGTCGTGGCACGACGCGCAACTCTGCGTCTGGTTGCCGGATAGACGCGTGTCGTAGAACAGATGCCGTCCGAGCTCCACCTTCTCGGCGGTCATGGGGTTGTCCGCGGGCACGCGCGGCGCCGGGAACCCGGCGGGCAATCCCCATTCGAAGCTCCCGCCCACCCCCGGATCCGTGAAGAGCGGCCCGAGGGTCTCGTCGCCGCCGCAGGCCCCGAACGCGGCGGAGCCGAGGGCCGCGGCCAGCGCCGCGACCCTCCACCCCTTCGTCGCGGATGGGATGCTAACGGACACGGAACAGACGCTGCGTCTGCGCCGCCGTCCCCTCGTAGGCGAAGCCCAGGGCCGGCATGACCTCGTGGCACTCGGGGTCGTTCGGGAAGGACATGCAGCCCTTCGCGGCGGTGTTGGCCGTCAGATCACTGTCCGACAGGATGGCGCCCAGGTCCGCCACGATCTCGTCCGTGGTCCAGTCGAAGCCGTTGAACGTGACCGTCATCCGGTGCTCGTTGGCACAGGAGGTGGCCGGCGTCACCGGCGAGCCCGTGGGCGTGCACCCGGTGCTCCCCAGGTGCACGAACCACCCGTCCGGCTGCGCCGCCGACGTGTGGTCCATCCGCGCGAACTTGTAGCCGCCGTTCCACGACCAGAACAACGCCGTCAGATCCAGCGGCGCCTGCGCCGTGGTCTGATCCACGTGGTTCATGGAGAAGGGCACGCCCAGCGTGAAGCGCACGCCGGTGTACGTGCCCGCGGGCACCTCGCCGCGGATGGTGGTGTTGGTGGCGGCCGTGCCGTTGACGCACGGGCCCGAGCCGTTCTCGAAGTCCAGGAGCGCCAGGTTCTCCCGCTGCCACAGCCCGTCCTGCTCCAGGCTCAGCGCGACCTCGGCCCCGTTGGAATCGATCAGGGACACGCCGGAGATGTAGAGCCGGAAATCCGTGGGGGTGATCGTCGTGCCCGAGGCACCGACGTTGGCGAAGCTCGCGCCACAGGTGAACGGCTGCCCGTTCACCTCGGCGCCGAACTGCAAGGTCACATCGATGGGCCCGGAGGGCGCGGAGGGTTCGTCGTCACAGGCCGCGAAGGCCGCGAACGGCACCAGGAGCGCGGCGGAGGCGCGGCGCAGGATACGTCGGTTCGTCATCGGGTCTCATTCCACCTGAAGCGGATGGGCCGCGCCACCACCGTTGGTGACGAGGGACAGCCGGACAGAGAGCCGGTGCACGCCCGATGCGCCGCTCCCGCAGGAGGCGGCGTGCGCGATGGCCCCGGGCGCACGGGACGTGCGACCGGAGCGGCGTCAGGACTGGAGCGTGCCCGGAATCAGGCGGGAGGAGCCGTGGCGAACGGGAGCCCGAGGTGATCGAGCCGGGAGACCTGCGCGTGCCGGGGGCCCGGCACGCTCGAGGAGAAGGCCACCTCCACCGCGGCCGGCTGGAACGTCGCCTGCGCCGGCAGACCGGTGGCGAAGTCGCAGCAGCACAGGCCCGAGCAGCAGGCATCGTCCGCGGGCTCCGACGGCCCGGACGCGGACCCGTGGCCCTGGTGTAGCGCGCCGGGCGAGGTGTCCGACGGGGCGCCGTGTGCACCGTGTGCACCGTGCCCGTCGGGCCCGGAGCCGTCCTGCGCCATGAGGCCGGCCGGCCCGGAATGCCCGAGGCACTCCGGGAACAGGCTGGGGCCCAGGGGGCCGAACTGGGCCAGGAGGCCCAGCATCACCCACGCGGTCAGGCGTCGCAGCGTCCGGTCCATCACGCTGGAACGCTACCACGGGCCGCCGCGCCGTGGCAACCCGGTCGGTCGGGGGTGCGGGCGGCAGTCAGGAGACGGGCGCCGGCACCAGCTCGTCGAGGTAGTGGCGCAGCATCCGACGCCAGGTGGGCCAGTCGTGGTCCCAGTCCGACCCCCACGAGTCCACGCGGTTGGGGACGCCCTTGCGGCCCAACAGGTCCGCCACCCGCCAGGATTCGCCGATGTTCTCGGCTTTTCCCTCCCCGGCCGCCAGGAGGACGAACCGTGTCCGGAGGGCGTCCAGGGTGGGTCCCTCCAGCGCCGGCAGGTACTCCAGCGGCGAGGCGTAGTAGAAGTGCTCGGTGGGGGCCGCCTCGAAGAAGCGCTTGAGATCGTACGTGCCGCTCATGCACAGCGCGGCGCGGAACACCTCCGGATAGCGGCAGGTGACGGCCAGCGCGTTGAAGGCGCCGATGGAGGCGCCCGCCGTGACGATCTCGATATCGGGGTCGCGGCAGTCCTGCCGGATGGCGGGCACGAGCTCCCAGCGCACGAACTCCTGGAAGCGGTCCAGCGCCCACATCTGGTGTTGGGGCGAACCCTCCTGTCCCAGCATCATCCGGCCCGCCACGCTGTCGCAGGAGTAGATCTTGATCCGCCCTGCCGCCAGGTGATCCGCCAACGTGTCGATGATCCGGAACCGCTCGATCTCCTCGGCATCGCCGCCCGCGGTCGGGAAGAGCAGCACCGGCGTGCCCACCGCTCCCCAGCGGGCCACCGAGACCTTCTGCTGCAGGCGATCGGACACCCATTCCGCGTTCAGCTTCATGCGCGCGCTCCGCTGTCCGGTGCCTCCGCCTGGTCCTGACGCCACTGCTGGATGCGCGACCAGAACAGCTCCGTGAAGGAATCCACTTCGTGCTCGGGGAAGAGCGCCGCCACCTTGGCCCGCACGGCCCCGCGCGCCACCTCCGTCCCGAAGAAGGTGTGCGTCACCTCGTCCAGGTGGGGCAGGTGTCGGGCGCAGAACTCCTCGAAGCGGTCCGTGTCGAAGCGCTGATGGGCCAGGGCCACATACCGGTCCAGGTTCTCGCGGAAGGTGGCGTCCGGATCCATGACGGCGGAGAACTTCTCCCAGGTCAGCGGCTTCATCCGCCGCCTCGTGGCCGCGGCGAACAGCGACCACCGGATGTTGGCCGCGATCAGCCACGGAAAGTGGTAGTGCAGGGACGTGACCTGCGAATCCGGGCAGGGGTTGGCGAAGTCGATCGGGGACCAGTTCCCGTCCTTGCGCAACACCTCGCAGGAGTTGAAGTCCCACCCGAAGAAGGCGTTGATCACCAGCGTCATGTCGCGGATGAGCGCGCCCTCCTCGTCCGTCGCGAACTCCTTGCGACTCGTGTAGCGGTCGTGGAGCGGCGCGGTCGGATCGTACAGGATGAGACGGCTCTGCGGCCCCAGGCCCACGCAACGCACGAACCGGTCGAAGGGCTCGACGGCCTCCTGCAGGTTCATGACCAGCGTGCCGCTCTCCTCGTACGCGGCCCGCAACGCCTGCTCATCGTCGATCTTGGAGACGCCGCGCCAGGCACCGCCGTCGTACGGCTTCATGAAGAGCGGATAGCCGAGCTCGCGACCGATGCTCCCCAGGTCGAAATACCGTGCGTACCGCTCCAGGGTGACCTGCAGGTCATCCGCGTGATCGTAGGACTTGGGCGGAACCAACCACGTGCGGGGGATGGGGAAGCCCAGCCGGATCATCGCGCAGTAGGTGGTCAGCTTCTCCATGGACTGGACGGTCCACGGGTTGTTGAACACGTATACGTCGTCCAGCAGCACGGCCTTCTTGATCCACTCCCGTCGGGTCCGGTACCAGTGCGTGAGCCGGTCGATCACGACGTCGTAGCCCGCCGGCTGCCGCAGATCGAAGGGCTCGATGGTCATGCGCTCCACCTCGAAGCGCACGGTGTCCCCCCGGTAGGGGATGGCCAGGTCCAGGGTCTTGATGATCTCCTGGTAGCAGATGGGCCAGCAGATATCCGCTCCCAGGGACAACCCCACGCGACGGACGACCTCCCCCATGGCTACGTTCCCCTTCCCTGACGTGATGCGGTACCTGCCGGTGCCGGCCGCTCATTCATAGACGAGCCACAGGGGTCCGGGAAAGAGGACCGACAGACCCTCCCGCAGCCGGTCGCGCCAGTTCTCCCAGTTGTGGCCGTCCCGGGCTTCCACGTACCGCACGTCCATGCCGGTCCCCTGCAGCACCGGGACCAGGGAGCGATTCTCGTAGATCAGGGACTCGTAGATGCCGCACGTGACGTAGAGCCGCTCGGCCACGGCCTGCGGATCCGCCCGGAACTGGTTGACGAAGTCCGCGATCGGATCGAAGACGGGCCCTCGCTCGTGCTCACCGATGTCGGAGAAGGCGAAGGAGCCCGACTGGAGCAGGAGGCGGCTGAACATGCCGGGATAGGCGTGCGCGGTGGACAACGCCGCCACCGCGCCCAGGCTGGCTCCCATCAGTCCGCGGCCCTCCGGCGTGCCCAGCAGCGGCAGCTCGTGCTCCAGGCTGGGCACCAGCTCCTCGGCCACGAAGCGGGCGTGGGCCTCATTGGACCGGTATTCCGCCATCCGGTCCCCGGGATCGGTGAGCGCCACCACCACCCCCGGGATCTCCAGGCGGTGGATCAGGTTGTCGAGGATGGTCTTGAAGGCGGCGAAGCGCACGTAGTCCGACCCGTCGTGCACCACGAGCAGCGGATAGCGGCGGGTCCGGCGGTAGCGCGCGGGATAGTAGAGCGTCACCCGTCGCTCCCCCCCCAGCGCCTGGCTCCGGAACATGCGCTCGTCCAGCGCACCCTCCGGCGCGCCCGGGTCCGGGAGGGTCCATTCCGGGACCTCGTAGCCGGTGGCCTGGCAGACGGAGTTGGCCCCGAAGGGGTCGTGGGCGAGGCGTGGGTTCAACGGGTCCCGGACGAGCTGGGTCTGGCCGTTCTCGGTGACTTCCAGCTTGTACTCGACCCGGGACCCGCGCGGCAGCTCCAGCACGTAGAACCAGAGGTCCGTGCCGGGAATCCGCTGGAAGGGCTGCGCGGTGGGCAGTCCGAAGATCCAGTGACGGAGCCGCACGTCCTCCGCCGGGCCGCGGTACAGGAACGTGCAGTACCGGTCTTCGACGATGGGCACGTCACGGCCGGCGAGGAAGCCGTCCACGTCCGCCGTTCCGTGGCGCGCGGCGTCGAGAAGCGCGTTGATCGCCAGGCCGGGAACCGGTGCCAGACGGCTCATTCGCGCTCCTCCCAACGCTGCACGCTTCCGTCCGGCATGAGGCGGCGCGCACCGTTCGGGAGCCACCAACGGCCGTCCCATTCCACGTGCGACTCCTCGTCCAACAGCACGCAGATCGACGGCGCGAACCGGCGCGCGATCCGCTGCACGCGGTCCACGTCGTCGAGGCGCAGACGACGCGTCCCGTGCGGGAGGACGACGACTCCCGGGAACAGGCCCAGACCGGCCTCGGACAGCTCGGCGTGGCCGGGTCCCTGCGGAGGTGAGTCGTGGAAGAGCACCAGGTCGCGCGACAGGACCATGGCCCCACCGGAGGCCGCGAAGATCGGCTTGCGCGCCAGGGAGTCGGCCATTCCGAAGAGGCGAAGCCGGTTCAGGAGGACGGGCACGTGGCCGCCATCGAGGAAGACCGCTGCGACCTCGTCGAGGATCCGCGCGATGTCGACACACTCCCGGCGCACGGCATCCCGGTGGCCGGGCGTGTAGCGCTCCTCGTACTCGGCTCGGATCTCCGCGACCCGACGCGCGTTGTGTCGGTCCAGCTCCTGCAGCTGACCGAGCGCGTGCTCCCGCTCGGCCGACAGCACGCCTTCGTCCCCGGTGAGCGAGCGGATCTGCACCCAGGCATCCATGACCCGGGCCAGGCGCACGTTGTAGGCGCGGCGCAGGAACCGGATGCGGAACTGCATCTGCCGGTGCGCATCGGCCAGCTCCCGGTCCCGACCCCACACCCGCAGCGCGCGCTGGTAGAGGCGAAGATCGCGGGCCCGCTCTCCCAGCCGGGCGCCGAGGCGCGCGTCGTCGCCTTCCCACTCCTGCCAGCCCGCGGTGATGGTGGCGATGTCGCCGCGCACCCCGAGCGCGTCCAACCAGCGGCCGACCGTCGGCTGCGTCTCCTGACTGCCGAGCAGGACCACGTGCGCCGCGCGCGGTCTCATCGGGCCCGCACTTTCACGGTCTCGCCCACGGTATCCAGCATGCGGCGCAGCTCGTCGTAGTCGGGGTGGCGCATCCGCACCCAGGCGTTCGCCATATACCCGGCCGAGACCGGTTGGGTGGGCGTGCCCTCGGGCGGGAGGTGCGCGTCCAGCACCCACTCCCCGAAGCGACGCTGGATCTCATCGACGCCCTCGTATCCCGCGATCACGCCGTCATGCTCGGGGCGGAGCGCGATGATGCCTGCGGCGTAGCGGCGCGAGGCGCGCGTGCCGGTGCGCCCCCAGGCCACCGCCAGGGCCCACTCGCGGTAGATGTCGATCTCGTTCGCCGCCGCGTACAGGTCCCAGGCCCGCACGCCGGGCGGGCGGCACCCGATCTCCGAGAACACCAGGCCCTTCGAGCCCGCGAACCACTCCATGTGCGTGGCCGACGTATCGATGCCCATCAGACCGATGACGCGGCGCCCCATCTCCAGCAGCTCCTGGTAGGCGGGCGCGGTCTCGAGGCGGTTGGTGGTGATGAACTGCGGAGAGATCCAGCGCGTGCGCATGGCCTCCAGCACGTTCGGGTAATAGTGGGTCACGAACTCGTGGGCGACGGATCCCCCGATGGTGATGGTGTCGTAGAAGCCTTCGTGCCCGTCGATGAACTCCTCGACGGCCACGTCGGCCCCCTGCCCCACCCCGCTCTCCGCCAGGACCCGCTCGAGCTGGTCGGCGTCGTCCGCCCGGTGGGTGCCGGACGCGCCCGCGGCCGAACGCGGCTTGACGATGAGGGGGTAGCCGACCTCGCGCGCGAAGGCCCGGATCTGGTCGGGATCGCCGCTCCCGAGCGAGCGGGCGCACCGGACCCCTCCCTCCCGCAGCACGTCCTTCATCGCCGGCTTGTCCCGGCAGAGCCAGGCGGTCCGCACGGTGGTGCCGGGGATGCGCAGGGCCTCGCGCACCTGGGCGGCGGCGAGCACATGGGCTTCGACCGTGGTCTCGAGCCGGTCCACGGTCTTGCGGTCGTGGATCCAGCGCACCGCCTGGAGGAGACGGCCCTGGTCGACCACCGAGGGCACCTGCTCGTAGTGCAGCAGCCAGCGCCGGAGATCGGCGTCGAGCGCGTCCTTGGGGCTCTCCCCCACCGCCGTGACCTGGACCCCCACGGAGTGGAGGGCCCGCACGAACTCCCGCTGGTTGGCCGGGAAGGAGGGCTCGATGAAGACGACATGCATAGGCAGGCCAGTATAGCAGACGCCCACCGGTCGGGGCAGGTCGCCCCGCGGGATCGCACGCGGGTGCGGTCTGCCACGGCAGACGGGCCCCCGCCCGAGTTCGCCTGGCGGAACGGACGCGTGGGGGCGGCCCGCCGCCCCGGGCCGTCCGGCGCAGAGGGGCGGACGGGGGGCGAGCCGCTGTCCTGAGCCCAGGGACCGCTCCGCGGCGCCGGGCCGGACGGGACGGCGCTTGGCCGGGCGTTCCCACGCGCCCATAATCCCTGCGCCATGCGAAACGTCATCTTCGTCGCGCCCTTCTTCGCCGAGACCACGCTCCGCTTCCTGGACGCCGTGACGCAGCTTCCCGGCGTCCGCACCGGCCTGGTGAGCCAGGACGGCGCGGACCGGCTGCCCGACGACCTGCGCGGACGCCTGGACGCCCACTACCGGGTCCAGGACGGGCTCGCGGCCAGCTCCATCGCGGAGGGCGTGGAGGCCATCCGGACCCATTGGGGTGGGCTGGACCGTCTGGTGGGCGCCCTGGAGGAGCTCCAGGTGCCCCTGGGGGAGATCCGCGACCACCTGGACCTCCCCGGCATGCGGGCCGAGACCGCGCGCAACTTCCGGGACAAGGCGCGCATGAAGGAGGTGCTGCGCGCCGCCGGCCTGCCGTGCGCCCGCCACGGGCTCGCGCACACCCAGGAACAGGCGGTGGAGGCCGCGCGACGCATCGGGTTCCCGCTCATCGTGAAGCCGCCGGCCGGGTCCGGCGCCCGCAGCACGTTCCGCATCGACACTCCGGAGGACCTGGGGGCGTGCCTGCGTGCGCTGCCTCCCTCGTCCGAGCGCCCGACCCTGCTCGAGGAGTTCGTGGTGGGCGAGGAGCACTCCTTCGACAGCGTGATGGTCGATGGTCACCTCGCGTGGCACTCCATCAACCACTACCTGCCCTCTCCGCTGGAGGTGTTGCGGGAGCCGTGGATCCAGTGGGCGGTCCTCCTGCCCCGCGAGGTGGACGACCCGCGCTACGACGGCATCCGCCAGGTGGCGGGCAGCGCGCTGGGCGCGCTCGGTATGGAGAACGGGATGAGCCACATGGAGTGGTTCCGCCGCCCGGACGGCAGCGTCGCCATCTCCGAGGTGGGAGCCCGCCCGCCGGGCGCCCGGTTCGTCAACCTGATCTCCCACGCCCACGACTTCGACCTCTTCGCCGCGTGGGCGCGGCTCGTCGTGTTCGGCCAGTTCCAGCCGCCGGCACGGCGCTTCGCGGCGGGGGTCGCGTATCTGCGGGCGCAGGGATCGGGGGCCCGCATCGCGGCGGTCCACGGACTCCGCGACCTCCAGCAGAAGCTGGGGGGGATCGTGGCCGAAGCACGGCTGCCCGAGCCCGGACAGCGCCCGTCGGGCACGTACGAAGGGGAAGGCTACATCCTCGTGAAGCACCCGGACACCGCGGTCGTGCGCGACGCGCTCGCCGCCATCGTACAGACCGTGCGCGTCGTCGTGGAGCCCGCATGAACGTGCTGATGCTGTCCCCCGGCTTCCCCAAGGAGATGCAGTTCTTCACCCGGGGGTTGGCCACCGTGGGCGTGCAGGTCGTGGGCCTGGGCGACCAGCCCGAGAGCGCCTTGCCGGACAACGCCCGCAAGGCGCTGTCCGCGTACGTGCAGGTTCGGTCGTTCACGGACGAAGCGGACGTGCTCAGCCGGGTGCGCGACATCGCTGGACGCGTGCGCATCGACCGCGTCGAGTGCCTGTGGGAGCCCTACCTGATCCTGGCGGCGCGCATCCGCGAGCTGCTGGGCCTGCCCGGGCTGACGGTGCAGCAGACGATTCCGTTCCGCGACAAGGAGGTCATGAAGCAGGTCCTCGATCGAGCCGGGATCCGCACCCCCCGGCATGCGTCGGCCACGAGCGTCGCCGAAGCCCGCGCCGCCGCGGAGCGGATCGGCTACCCGCTGATCGTGAAGCCGATCGCCGGCGCCGGGTCCGAGGCCACGTACCGCGTGGAGTCGGATGCGGACATGGAGCGCGTGCTGCCCGCGCTGCGCTCCGTGCCGGAGGTGAGCATCGAGGAGTTCATCGAAGGCGACGACATGACCTTCGACACCGTGTGCGTGGACGGAGCGATCCAGCACTACAACATCGGGATGTACCGTCCGCGCGCGCTGATCATGAAGGAGAATGAGTGGATCAGCCCGCAGACGATCGCCCTGCGGGACGTGGAATCCCCGGCGTACGCGGCCGGACGCGAGATGGGACAAGCCGTGCTGGACGCCCTCGGCTTCCAGACGGGCTACACCCACATGGAGTGGTACCGCACGGCGAGCGGGGAGGCGATCTTCGGCGAGATCGGCGCGCGCTCGCCGGGGGCCCACCTCGTGGACCTGATCAACTTCGCGTCCGACACCGACACGTACGTGGGGTGGGCCGAGGCGGTGGCGCTCGGGCGGTGGACCCGACCGGTCGAGCGGCGCTACAACGCCGCCTGGATCTTCAAGCGGGCGGTGGGCCAGGGCCAGATCCAGCGCTACGAAGGCCTGGAAGCCCTGATGGCGGAGATCGGACAGCACGTGTGCGTGCTGGACCTCAACCCGGTCGGACAGCCCCGGCGTGACTGGCGCAAGGTGCTGATCGGAGACGGGATGGTCATCCTGCGCCATCCGGACCTCGAGACCACGCTGCGCATGGCGGACATGGTGGGGACGCGGCTGCAGATCATCGCGGGCTGAGGGCCCGCCGGACGGCCTCCCAGGTGGAGGCGGACAGGAGCGCATGTGTCGACGTACGTGGCGGACCTGATCTGGGAGCGTGGGGACGAGAGCTTCGTGGACCAGCGCTACAGCCGGAAGCACCGCATCCGCTTCGATGGCGGGACCGAGGTCGCCGGATCGTCGTCGCCGCACGTGGTGCGGGCTCCCCTCTCCGATCCGTCGGCCGTCGACCCGGAGGAGATGTTCGTGGCCTCCCTGTCCAGCTGCCATCTGCTCTGGTTCCTGGCGCTGGCCGCCAAGGAGGGGTGGCGCGTCGATCGCTACGAGGACGCCGCGGAAGGCGTGCTGGCCCGCAACGAGGAGGGCCACCAGGTCATGACCGTGGTCACGCTGCGGCCCCGCGTCGTGTTCTCGGGCGAGCGCACACCGGACCCCGAGACGCTGCGAACCCTCCACCACGACGCCCACGCGCGCTGCTACATCGCCAACTCCGTGCGGACGGAGGTGCGGGTCGAGCCCGTGCTGTGAGGGGCGGGGGCGGATCCGGTCGCGGAGTTCTCCCGACTGGACGCCGCCGCTCCCGTGCTGTCTCGTCCAGCAGGTGCATTCCTCTGGACCGGAGACGCTCTGATGTCCCGCCCGCTCCTCCGCGCCGCCCGCTCGGCGTTGTTGCTCGGCCTCGCGACCCTCCCCTTCCGGCTGGCTGCACAGGCTCCGCCCCAGGAGGACGTGAAGGCCCTGCTGGAAGCCAACGCCGTCATCCAGCTCAAGGTCATGGTGCCGATGCGGGACGGGACCCGCATGGCCGCCGACGTCTTCCGGCCCCGTGGCAGCGGCCCGTTCCCCATCGTCTTCTCGCGCACCCCCTACAACTTCAACGTCTGGCGCGACGGGGAGTTCAGCGCCGGGACGTGGCGCGCGGCCTGGGCCGCGGTGCAGCGTGGCTACGCGTATGTGGTGATGAACGAACGGGGCCGCTTCTTCTCCGAAGGCAACTGGGACATCCTCGGTCCGCCGCTCACGGACGGCTACGACGCGTTCGAGTGGATGGCGGCACAACCCTGGTCCAACGGGAAGGTCGGGACACTGGGGTGCTCCTCCACGGCCGAATGGCAGATGGCCGTGGGCTCCCTGGATCACCCGGCGCACGCCACGCTGGTGGCGCAGGGCTTCGGCGCCGGTGTGGGTCGCATCGGGGATTGGTACGAACAGGGCAACTGGTACCGCGGCGGCGCGGAGCAGATGCTCTTCTTCGCGTGGCTGTACGGGGTCCAGACCGGCATCCGGCCCATGTTCCCCGACAACCTGACGCAGGCGCAGCTCGCGCAGGTGTCCAGGTACTGGGATCTGGCGCCCGAGATGCCTCCGGTCGATTGGGCCGAGGGCCTGCGGCACCTGCCTCCCGTGGAGATCCTCGACAACGTGCAGGGCAACGAAGGACCCTTCGAGGACATGATCAAGCGGACGCCCGACGACCCCAAGTGGTATCAGGGCGGCCTCTACCACGACGACATGCCGTTCGACAAGCCGGCCATCTGGTTCATGTCCTGGTACGACGTCTCCACCGGACCCAACCTGGCCCTCTTCAACCACATGAGGGCCAACGCCGAGAGTGAGGAGGCGCGGGACAACCAGTATGCCGTGATCGCCCCCACCCTGCATTGCGCCTACACGCGCGCGACGGAGAACACCGTCGTGGGCGAGCGGTCGGTCGGCGACGCCCGCTGGGACTACGACGCGCTGGTCTACGGGTGGTTCGACCACTTCCTCAAGGGCGAGAACAACTCCATCCCCGACACCCTGCCCCGGGTCCGCTACTTCACGATGGGCGCCAACGAGTGGCGGAGCGCCGACGCCTGGCCCCCGCCGGAGGCCGAGATGGTCACGTACTTCCTGGATAGCGGCGGGAACGCCAATACCCGCAACGGGGACGGTCGCCTGACCCGGGAGCGGCCGAACACCGACCGCCCCGATCGGTTCGCCTATGACCCCATGGACCCGGTGCCCTCCCACGGCGGCAACGTCTGCTGTACGGGCAACGCCGTGCAGGGCGGCGCGCTCGACCAGCAGGAGATGGAGCTGCGCGACGACATCCTGGTCTACACGTCCGATCCGTTCCCGAACGGCGTGGAGGTCACCGGCACGATCGACCTCACGCTGTTCGTGTCGTCCGACGTCAAGGACACCGACTTCACCGTGAAGCTGATCGACGTGTATCCGGACGGTAGGGCCTACAACCTGGACGAGACGATCCAACGGGCACGGTACCGCGAAGGCTACGATCAGCAGGTGTTCATGGAGCCGGGAGAGGTGTACGAGCTGAAGCTGAGCCCGTTGTCGACCAGCAACTGGTTCGCACCCGGCCACCGGATCCGGATCGAGGTATCCAGCTCGAACTTCCCGCGGTTCATGCGCAACATGAACACGGGCGGCAACACCTGGGACGAATCGACCGGAGTGGTGGCCCACAACGTGGTGCACCACTCCCGGCAGCACCCGTCCCAGATCCGCCTGCCGATCATCCGCCGGCCGGCGAGCTAGGAGGGGATCCTCCGGGGCCTTTTCCGCGGGCGGACCTCGATCCGTCCGCTCGTCCTCCTTGTGGGCGACCCACCCCGCATCTACCCTGACCTTGCGGCCCGCCGTGCGCCTCCCTGGTGGATCGGTCGCACCCCGAGGGCACCCGAACCGGGGCCGAGAACTACACGCCGCGACACAGAGATCCATCCCGCAGGAGACGATCGCCGATGTCCGCTTCTCTCGCCCAGCTCGCCCGCCGCCCGGTCGGCTCGTCGGTCCCCCGCATCGGCACGCTCCAGCGAGCCGGTGTCGTGTCTCTCGCGCTCTGCGTGCTCGCGAGCCCGCTTCGCGCGCAAGATCCCAAGGATCGCATGGCCCACACCATCGACGAACACGCGTCGACCTACGCCTCCGTGGCGCAGGAGATCTGGGACCTGGCCGAGGTGGGCTACATGGAGCACGAGTCGAGCGGCAAGCTCCAGGCGCTGCTGGCCGACGCCGGTTTCCGCGTGCAGGCGGGCGTGGCGGAGATCCCCACCGCGTTCATGGCGGAGTGGGGTGAGGGGGGACCGGTGATCGGCATCCTGGCCGAGTACGACGCCCTACCCGGCATCAACCAGAGCCGCTCGCCCGAGCGCGATCCCATTCCCGGCAAGGTCGCCGGCCACGCGTGCGGGCATCACCTGTTCGGGACCGGATCGGTGGCCGCCGCCATCGCGGTGAAGGAGCAACTCGAGGCCCAGGGCCGGCCCGGACGCATCCGCGTGTACGGGACGCCGGCCGAGGAAGGGGGCGCGGGCAAGGTCTACCTCGTCCGGGATGGGCTCTTCGACGATGTCGATGCGGTCCTGCACTGGCACGCCAGCTCCAGCAACGACGCCAGCGCCTCGTCCTCGCTCGCCAACAAGTCGGCCAAGTTCCGCTTCCATGGTGTCTCGGCCCACGCGGCCGGGGCGCCCTGGCGCGGGCGGTCGGCCCTGGACGGCGTCGAGGCCATGAACGACATGGTCAACATGCTGCGCGAGCACATCGAGCCCGCCAGCCGCATCCATTACGTGATCACGTCCGGAGGCTCGGCGCCCAATGTGATTCCGGATTTTGCGGAGGTGTACTACTACGTGCGCCATCCCGACTCGGAGGAGGTGCGCCGCATGTTCGAGCGGGTGGTCAAGGCCGCCGAGGGTGCCGCGCTCGGCACCGAGACCCGTATGGAGTACGAGGTCATCCACGGGATCTACGCGCTGCTCCCCAACGAGGCCCTGGGGCGGATGGTGCACGCCAACCTGTCTGCGGTGGGTGGTGTCGAGTACAACGCCACCGAGCGGGCGTTCGCGGAGGCGATCCAGACCACGTTCCCGGAAGGTGTCCCTCCGATCGAGTCGGCGCTGGACGTACAGCCCTTCGTGGTGGAGGAGGTGGGTTCGGGCGGGTCGACCGACGTGGGGGACGTGAGCTGGACCGTGCCCACGGCCGGATTGGGCACGGCCACGTGGGTCCCCGGGACCTCGGCGCATTCGTGGCAGGCCGTGGCCGCCGGTGGGACCGAGATCGGAAACAAGGGAATGATCAACGCCGCCAAGACGCTGGCCTTCTCCGCCTGGGACCTGTTCACCCAGCCGGCCGTGCTCGCCGCGGCGCGCGAGGAGTTCGAGCGCCGGCGGGGTGAGGACTACGTGTACGAATCGTTGGTCGGGGATCGGGACCCGCCGCTCGACTACCGCGCGAGCGTGGTGCCCGGAGGGAACTGACGCGACGGACCGGCGACGTGGCCCGTTCGGAGCGGAGCCGCTACGGAAACGTGGCCCGGAAGCGCTCCCGCGCCTCCGTGCTGCCCAGGGCCACGAGCTCCGTGTTGCGCTTCAACTGCCAGGTCGCGGGCGGGTTCGTCATGATGTCGTCCCCCTCGCGCACCGCGATCACGTTGAGGCCCGTCCGCGAACCGACATCCGCGCTCGCCAGGGTCGCTCCCGCCAACGATGCCGGTAGGGGCACATGGAAGAGGTCCACACCCTCTCCCAGCACCACCAGCTCGCGACCGCGCACGATCGAGTAGACGGTCTGCGCTCCGAAGCTCGCGTAGCTCAACACGAAGTCCGCGCCAGCCCGTAGGATCGCCTCGACGTTCCGGTCGTGCGTCACCCGCGTCAGGATCCGCGCGCCGGGATTGAGCCGGCGGCAGTACACCGTCAGGTACACGTTCATCGCGTCGTCGTGCGTCGTCAGGAGCACGGCCGGGGCCGAAGCGATGCCCGCTTCGTCGAGCACGTTCCGATCGGCAGCGTCGCCCATGAAGAGCCGATCCGGGATGCCCGCCAGGCGGGCCTCGAGCTGTGGGTGCCGCTCCACGATGTGCACAGGGATCTCGCGCCGTTTCAAGGCCCGGGCAGCCGCACGGCCCACCTTCCCGCCCCCGATCACCAGCACGGGATTGGGGTTGGCGTCATAGATCACCAGCTGCTCGTTCAGTTCCTCGATCTGTCGGTGCGAACCGATGACGACCGGGCAACAGTGGGGCGTCAGCACGGTGTCCCCGTGCGCCGGCTCGAGTCGTCCCTTCTTCCAGACTCCGACCATGCTGACGCCGGTGGCTTCCCGCAGCCCGATATCCGCCACGCTGCGACCCTCGAAGGGGGTGTTGTCCGCCGGGAACTCGGCGAGCGCCAGATCGTGGAAGCGTCCGATCACGTTCGCCCGCACCGTACCGGCGCTGACGCGATTGGCCAGGTGCTCCCCGAGCTGGTGGGTCAGCGGAAGCACGTGCGTGGCGCCGCTGAGTTCGAGCACGTCGATCGAGTCCTCCGACTCGGCCAACGCCACGATGGGCAGCGTCTCGCTCAGCTCCCGCACCGTGAGGACGATGTTCGAGTTGACCGTGTCCGAGGCGTTGGCGAGGACGAGCCTGGCCTTCGCGGCCCCGGCGGCACGGTAGGTGTCGGCGCTGTCGATCTCTCCGTTGACGACCCGTGTGCCCGCTGCATGCAGGCTCATCGCGAGGTCCGGGTCGGGCTCGATCACGTAGGTCGCGACGCCGGCGAGCTCGAGGCGCTTGATGAGCCCCGGGGCGATCGGGTCCGCGGCGCAGATCAGGACGTGTCCTTCCACGTCGTCCGCCACCCGCTTGAGCGCATCCGTCCGACTGTGCGCCCGTTGCTCGGCCCACGGTGCGTACACGTGTTGGATGAACAGGAACGGAAGGATGATGAGCAGAAGGACGACGCCCGACAGCAGGACGACGGTGCTGAAGACACGACCCAGGTCGCTGTGGAAGGTGATGTCGCCGAACCCCAGGGTGCTCATCACCGTCAGGGCCCAGTAGATCCCGGTGAACCAGGTGTGGTCCTGACCTTCCCAGGCCATGATCACATGGAAGGCCCATCCGTAGACGAGCACGACGGCCGTGAGCAACGTCAGGTACCGGATGAACGGCGCCAGTCGGCGCCGCCATCCGGTCCCGCGACCCAGGAGCGTGGCCATATGGGAGGCGACGGTCTTCATGGGCCGCAACCTAAGGCACACCACCGAGGGCGAGCGAGCGAACGGGGGGACCGGTCGCCGCCGCGCGGGAGGTGGACCAGCCCCCGCCGCCCCCGCGTCCGAATCCCTTCGGAACGGCGTCGGGGTCACGGGCACGTTCGACATTGCCTTGCCGCGGTTCAAGCACCATGGCAAGACGGGGGACAACGCTTGCCCTGCAGGGCGACGAGGGGCGCCGCGGTAGCGGCGCCCCTCGTACCGATCAGCGCGCTGCGGCGCGGAACGGATCGGCGAACCGCGGATCGGTCAGGAAGGTGCTGTCGGTCAAAGCGTGCAGGAACTCGAGCAGATCCGCCTTCTCCTGCGGCGTCATCGGGAAGCCGGGCACCAGCCCGCTCTTGTGCGGGTTGGCTCGCCCGTCGCCCGCCCACGGACCCGAGCGCACCAGTCGGCCACCCGCGGCGTAGGTGTCCAGGACTTCTTCCAGGGTCGCGATCGAACCGTCGTGCATGTACGGTGCCGTGACGGCGACATTGCGAAGCGTGGGGGGCCGGAATCTGCCCATGTCGGTCGAGTCGAACGTCGTCTCGAATACCCCCTGGCCTCCGGGCGGATACGCCCCACCGCCGACGTCGTAGAGACCCGTGTTGTGGAAGACACGTTCGTCGAAGGCGCTACGTGCGTGGACGCTCGCCACGCTGAAGTTGAATCCCGAATGGCAGTGATGGCACTCGAAGTCCTCGGAGAGGAAGTGGTCCAGCCCCCGCTTCGCCGCGTCGGACAAGGCCAGGGTGTCGCCCTGGGAAGCGAAGCGGTCGTACGCCGAGTGACCCGAGATGAGCGTCCGCGTGAAACTCGCCAGCGCTCGTACGACGTGGTTGAACTGGATCGGGTCCGCCGCGTCCGGGAACGCCGCTTCAAAGAGGCCGGGGTAGCGCGGATCGGCCGCCAGACGCGCCAGCACCTCCTCTTCGTGTCCGGCGATCCCCATCTCCACCGGGAGGGTCCCGAACATGGGGAGCGGGATCTGGTCCTCCAGACGCTCGAGATCGGGATGGCCCCACGTGTACGAGGCGTTGTAGGCCACGTTGACCAGCGCCATCGAGTTCCGGGGGTGCACGTCACCGGTCGACCCCACGCCCAGCCGCCGCCCGTCACTGAACGCGAGCGCTTGCGCGTGGCAGGAGGCACACGACTGCGTCCCATTGCCTGACAAGCGCGGATCGTAGAACAGATAGTGGCCAAGTTCCACCTTCTCGGCGCTCATTGGGTTCTCGGCGGGCACACGCGGCACGGGGAACCCCGGTGGGAGGTCCCAAGCATACCCGACGCCCTCGGCCACCACGGCTGCGGAGCCGGGGGACGTTTCCCCCGACTCCGATCCGTTCCCGCACCCCGCGAGCACGAGGCTCGCCGCCAGCAACCGCTTCATCGCTGGGCGAGGCGGGCCGGCTCCGCGACGCGCGCGAAGCGCTGGGTAGCGCAGCCTTCCACGCACCGGCCGGTGGCCAGGTCCAACCCCATGCTCGCGAAGAGCGGTGCGCAGTCGGGATCGTCCGGCCCCGACATGCAGCCCGGCGGGCGGGGCACCGAACGTGACACGTCGCTGCGAGCCAGCAGCTCGGCGAGATCGAGGCGCACGACGTCGGAGGCGAGATCGAAGTCCGCGAGCTCGACCGGGAGTCGATTGGGGCGCGTGCAAGGCTCGCTCGGCGGGCTGGTCATGGCCGGGGACGCGCAGCCCGTGCTGCCGATATGGACCAGATGGGCGACGTTGGGGCGGACGGCCATCCCCGTGTCCTCGGCGACCGCGTCCGCCACGACATCCGGAACCCACAGATCGACCTTCGTGAAGATGTAGCCGGCCCGCCAGTTCCAGAAGAGCGCGTTCAGGTTGAGCGGCGCGGGCGCCAAGGTCACGTCGCCGTGGTTCTGCGCATCGGGCACCCCGAGATCGAACCGCAGGCCGCTGTAGCGACCCCCCGGCACCCGTCCCACCACCGAGTGGTTGGTCTCGGCCGTTCCGACCTCCGAGCAACGCCCCGTGCCGTCCTCGAAGTCGAGAAGGGCCGTCCCCTCCACCTGCCAGGGCGAGGACTGGTCGAGCTCGACCGGTACCTCCCCACCATCCTCCCGTACCAGGCGTAGGTTCGACACATAGAAGCGCGCGTCGCCGATCTCCACCGTCGTCCCGGCGGTGCCGACGCCGGTGAAGCGGGTTGCACAGGCGATGGGCCGGTCGCCCAGCGTCGCCTCGAAGCTCAACTCGATGGGTTGGGGCCCGCGGTCGGCGCACGCAGTGGACGCCAGACTGGCGGCACCCAGGCCCATCACGATACGCCACCCACGGATCGCGGTCCGCGGGCACTTGCTCGACATCTCCATCTCCAGGTCCTCCGGGCAGACGAGTGGGTCGGAGCCCGATGACTCCGACGGACATCCACATGCGACCCACGGACCGCGGCACACGTCAATTGACGCGCGCCGGGTCGTCGTCCAGCAGGGCCGCGACAGTCAGACGGAGAGGAGAGGAGGCCCTCGCGACGGAGGGCGAGCGTGGTCGGAGGGTCGTTCGGGCTGCACGCGGGGACCGAGCACGAACCCGGAGCGGATCGCCCCCTGGCTCTCGAGACGGGGGCACGCCGTAGGGCCGGCTGCCTGCGAGGCAGGATTGCATCCCCCCAGACAACTGCAGGGGCCGTGGCCGCCGCCGGAGTGCTCCCCCGACGGAGGAGCGGTCCCCCCGGCAGCATGGGTCCCATGGTGGGGAGGGCGGACCTCCATGCCGACGCCCGACCCGGCCCCCATCGCATCGTGGTGGGGGCAGGTGTGCAGGTCCAGGGGCTCCGCGCCGCTGCCTCCAAGGAACGCCGGAAGGCAGAACAGCGCGATGCCGGCCCGGACCCTCATGAGTGCGGCGGTCCTACGCGCCATCCCACACTCCCGAGCGGGTGCAGAGAGTAATGTGGGAGGCAGAAAGACGGTTCCACAATGCCCCGCCGTCGCCGTGACTCCACCGGGCGTTGAAGGAAGGGCGCGCAGTAAGGGGACGGAAGGGAACCGTGAGTGGCAGGCCCGGCTGGCCCGGCCCCCGGAGGGACCGGGCCAGCCCGCTGCTTCAGGCCTCCGCGAGATCCCGCACGGCGTCGGCCAGCATCCGCACCTTGGCGGCGTCGGACGAGCCCCGCGCGTCGGCATCCAGCGACGACGCCAGCGTGGTCAGCGCCGCGCTCCGCGCTGCGCCGGACTGACGCTCGGCGCCGTTCAGCGCCTCACGGACCGCCGCGATGCGGCTGGAGGACAGCCCACCCGAGCGCACCAGCTGGTCCACGTACGCGCGGGTGAGCGCAAAGCTCGACGGCCACACCAACTGCGGTTGTTCCTGGGCGTTCAGCTCGCGGAACACCACCGTCTTCGCGGCATCGATCTCGTTCTGCGTGATCCACGGGCTGGGCGTCAGCTCGAAGATGTCCAGACCACGCGCGATCTCCGAGCTCACGATCATTCCGTTGTACCAGTAGACCGACCAGGAGCCTCCGCTCTGCAGCCGCTCCGGGTTGACGGGGCCACGGTCGTGGAACGCCAGCTCCACGGGTCGGCTCGGATCGGTCCAGTCGAAGATCGAGATGCCGCCCTGATACCAGCCCTGCACCATCACTTCGCGGCCCGGGATCGGGATCAGCGATCCGTTGTGCGCCACGCAGTTCTCCAGCGATGTCTGCGGTGCCGGCATCTTGTAGTAGCTCTTGAACTGCATCTTGTCGTTCTCGAGCGTGAAGATGGCGTTGGCGCCCCACTCGTACTTGTCGGTGTCGCGGCAGCGGGGCTGCGAGCCGCCGCCCCACTCGTCTGTGAACAGGATCTTGGAGCCGTCGTTCGAGAACGTGGCCGAGTGCCAGAACGAGAAGTTGGAGTCGGCCACCGCATCGATCCGGCGCGGGTTGGCCACGTCCGTGATGTCGAGCAGCAGCCCGTACCCGCCGCAGGCGCCACCGGCCCGACCGATCGCCGGGTAGACGGTGATGTCGTGGCACTGCGTGGGACCCGTCCGGGCCCGCTCCGGCCGCGGCCGAGCACCCCGGGCCGCGCGTCGGGCCTCCGCCTCCGGATCCGGCGGCTCGGCGTGCCGCGGAGGCGCGGCGAGATCATTGAAGATCCGCGGCGAGCTCACGATCGCGGCGGCCTGCGGATTCGCCAGCGGCACGCGGATGACCTCGATACGGAACAGCGCGGAGTTGGGGTCCTCGTCCGGCGTGAGCGCCGAGCAGCCCGGCAGCTCGCTCGGTGAGCGCACACCCGCCGAGCCCGAGATGTAGATGTAGATGTTGTTGCGATCGTTGGGATCGGAAACCACCGTGTGCGTATGCGAGCCACGGCAGGTCTGCACGTTGGTCAGATACCGCGGATTGGAGATGTCCTTGATGTCGAAGATACGGATGCCGCGCACGCGGTCGTGGCTGACCGTGTCGGGCACCCCGCCCGTGCCGCAATCGAGGCGGCCAGTGAGACCTTCGGCGGACACGAAGAGCAGATCTCCGTAGACGGAGACGTCGCTCTGCGACGCCGGGCAGAGATAGTCCTTGACCAGAGTGGGGCGCTCGGGGTTGGAGATGTCCCAGACCATCACCCCGTTGTAGTTGCCCTGGATGGCGTAGTTGCCCTTGAAGGCCAGGTCGGAGTTGGTGACACCGAAGAAGCCCTCGGGCGACGGCGTGGTCGACACGAGGCGCAGGTTCCAGGCCGTCTCCTCCGCGTCGAGCAGGCCGGCGGCGAGACCGACCCGCGGATCGGGGCTCGGGATCCGCACCGCCGACAGCGGTTGAGGCGCAGGCCCCGAGTCGGCGCGGGCGGACATCGAGGGCGTGGTGGCGCAGGCGGCCACGTAGACCGCGCCGGCCGCCAGGGTGGCGGCCAGGAGCGGGAGGCGCAGCGAGGCGGCTGCGGGCGGTGCGTGCGAGCGTTCGGGTTTCACGATGGGTTCCGGTCAAGGGATGGTGCGGGAGGTACGACGGGGCGACGCTTCACGGCATGGCGTCCAACATGGTATGCATGCGGTCGATCTCGGTGGTCTGGTCCGCGTAGATGTCGGACGCCAGACGGAAGACCGTCTCGTCCTGACCGCCGCCGTAGGACCCGAACAGCTCGTCCACCATCACGATCGCCCCCTCGTGATGCTGGATCATGTACGTGAGGAACAGTCGGTCGAACTCGGCTCCGCGCGCGGCATCCAGGCGCTCGAGCTGCTCCGCGCTCAGCATGCCTGGCATCATGGCCGAGTGGTCCATCCCATGCATTCCGTGCGCGGGGTCGGTGTCCGGCACGGGCTGTCCGCGGTCGGCGAGCCACGTGGACATCAACTGGATCTCGTCCTGCTGGGCCACGACGATGCGCTCGCAGAACCGCTGCAGGGCTTCGCTGGCCCCGTGGGACGGAGCCCAGCGGGCCATGACCACGGCCTGGGCGTGGTGATGGATCATCCCGGACATGAACCGGACGTCGGCTTCGTTGACCGGAGGGCGCGGCGCGCGGGCCGCGCGCTCCCGGGCATCGGCCGCGCTCAAGGACGGCTGCCCCCCGCCTCCCCCGGCGCACGCCGAGACGGCGCCGAGCAGGAGCATGGTCCCCACACCCAGTGCGGCCCGACGACGCATCGGTGGTCCTCCTCGCAGCCCACGGTCACGGGTCCCTGCGGGACCCTCGAGAGCAGCCATTGTAGGCCGGACGAAAGCGGACGGAAAGCGCCCGACGCTGGGTCGGGGGCGCGATCCTGGCCGCGGGACGCTACCTTGGCCGCCCTCGACGAATCCGCTCCACCGTGCCCAGGACGCCCGATGCGCGCACTGCCGTTCGCCTGCCTCGCCCTGACCCTCAGCCTCGGCCTGCCCCAGGTGGCGACCGCCCAGCAGGGCAAACGGCTCAATCCCGTGATCTCCCTGCTGGAGCGGGGGCACCCCGTCTTCGGGCTGTACGCGCCCAGCGCACGCCCTCCCCGAGGCGCTCCCGCGGACGCCCCCACGAAGACCCCGGCCGACCTGGCGCGCGAGACGCTCGGATTCGATCGGTCGGACTTCGTCTTCGACGGGAGCATGGAAGGCGGGGTGGACCGCGGGCTGCCGGCCTTCACCCAGTTCGCGGGCGCGCTCATGGCCGCGGGTGGAAAGGCGGGCACCCATCCGCTGATCGTGAAGATGAGCGAGATCGCTCCCGATCCCACCGGAGCGGCCCGCGACATTGCCCGGCAGCTCAACTCCGGCGTGAGCGGGATCATGTTCGTGACCGTCGAGAGCGCCGACGAGGTGCGGCAGGGCCTGGCGGCCATGCGCTTCGAATCCAACGGGGGAACCCGTCCCGACCGCGAAGTGGGCTCCGCCCCGGCCTACTGGGGGATGTCGGAAGCGGAGTATCGGCGGAGGGCGGACCTGTGGCCGCTCAACCCGGAAGGGGAGCTCATCAACTGGACGATCGTGGAGAGCAAGGAGGGTCTCGCGCACGTGCGGGAGATCGCCGCGGTCCCTGGGATCGGCGTGCTGTGGCCAGGCGCGGGAACGCTCCGTCGTGTCTTCACGACCACCGACGCGAATGGGCAGCAGAACTTCGACGCGGAGGGGTGGGAGAACGCCATCCAGACCGTCCTGGCCGCCTGCAAGGAATTCGACGTGGCGTGCGGCTACCCCGCCAACGCCGACGACATCGAGATGCGGATGGCGCAGGGGTTCCGCGTGTTCGTCATGGGGTGGGGCGAGCGCGGCTTCGAGACGGTGGACATCGGACGGAAGGCGGCGGGGCGCTGACCCGCAGCGGGGCTCCCCGGATGGAACGTCGAGCCCGCCGGCGTCCGGCGGGGTCTTCCCCACCGAGTGCGACCTGGAGCGTCGCTACACGCGGCTGGTGGCCGGCCCTCTCCTGCTCGGGGGAGCTTGCACGCGCTGTCGCGCCTGAAGCGGAGGCGGGACGGGGCGGGTCGCGGCTGACCCGGCCTCAGGCCGGATGGACCGTCACAGCATCCGCGCCGACCGGCCGGGCGCCCAACGCATCCAGGACCAGGGCCGTGGACAGCCCCACCGCGACCCCCGTGATGGATCCCACCACGATGGCGGACAGCGCGGGCGCCGCGCCCATCGACGGCATGAGCGCCCGGAACACCGGCTGGAAGCACCAGTACGCCACCGTCCATCCCACCACGTTCGCGGCCGTCCACAGCCAGGCAGGTGCGGCGGCTGCGCGCGCCGCCCGGGCCTGGGCCTGCCCCACCAGCACGCCATCCAGGGCCCCGCGCAGCGTGGTGGCGATCAGGCCCGCCGCGGGAAAGCCCACGAGGGGGATCTGCCAGCGGATCACGACAGCGCCCAGCGTCCAGGCGCGCCAGCGCCCCCGGTCGACGTCGAGGCCGAGGCGCCCGAGGCCCCACGCCTGGATGGTGCCGAGCAGCAGGCCTTCGAGGACGCCCGCGATCAGCCGCCCGGTGAACGTCGTGGGAAACAGGCGCAGCATCCCCCCGAGCACGATCCCCGACGCGACGAAGCCGAGCGTGGTGGCCAGCGTCCACTGCACCACGCGGGTCTGACGGCCGGACCACGCGTCCGCGGCGCGCAGCGCCGAGCCGACGGAGGCCTGCACCACAGGCAGGGAGAGCGGCCCGACGGAAGCGCCCGCCGGCGCGGACGGCGCCGCCACCGCGGCGTGGTGGGCGGCCGGGGCCTCCGGGAACGGCACCGCCTCCCCACTCCAGCGCGGGTTCCGGGCCAGGGCCAGGCTCCCCTGCTGGCTGTAGACCCACTTGCGCGGCGTCTGGCCGCTCCCGTGCTCCACGACCCGACCGTAGGCGAAGTCGTAGAGCGCGTCGAGCGAGACGAACGGCTGCCCGGGTGCCGCCAGCCCGGAACGCAGGCCTTCCAGCAGGTAGTGGGTGAACAGCGACAGCTCCGCACGCTCGATGACTTGATCGCCCTCCAGCGCGTATTGGGTGGCGTCCGACGCCGTCAGCACCACGCGACCGAAGCCCGTGCCCGCGAAGGTGTCCGCCGTCAGCGCGGTGGGGTCGCCCTTGGTGCCGCGCACGAACGCGCCGCTGTTGCAGCAGTCGAGGATGAGGACCTGCCGCTTCGAGCGGCAGTCGTCCATCTGCTCGACGATGTATCCGGAGGGCACGGCGGTCGCGCGCAGGCGGTCGAGCTCGGTGTCGCGCAGGGCCAGGTGCAGCCGGCCGCGGTCGTCCTTGACGCCGTGCCCGGAGAAATAGAGGAGGAGCAGGTCCTGCGGATGTCGACGCGCGAACAGATCGTGGATGGCGCTCCGGGCTTCGGACTCGCTGGGATCGACCAGCTCGCGTACTTCGTCGAAGGCACCGATCGCGGGATCACGCAGCACGGCCGCGAACGCGCTCGCGTCCGCGGCCGGCGTCTTCAGGCGCGTGAGCGTCGCGTCTTCGTGGTGGTTGTTGCCGATGACGAGCGCGACGCGTCGCATGGGGCTGCGTCAGGCCTGGGCGTCCGGGCCGTGCAGCGTGGACAGCATGGTCACGAACTCGGACGGCGAGCCCTCGAACTTCACCCGCTGACCCCCGACGCGTCCCTCGAAGCGGACGGTGGCGCGGGTCTGGTTCATCCGGCGATTGATGAGCGTGGCTAGAACCGAAAGCAAGGTGGGGGCGACCTGCACCACCAGACCCGCGAGGTCGGCGCCCTTGCTCCCCGGAGGGCCCGCGCGGGCCTCGAGGACCGCCGAGTCGACGTCGTGCTCGCGCACCTCGAAGAGCAGATCGCGCAGCGCTTCGTCGGCGGCTTCCGGATCGTCGTCGCTTCCGTCCAGATGGACGGAGAGTCGGAGGGACTCGTCCATGACGGCCGGGGGGCTTGGGGGGAGACGGGGAACCGACCGGATCCCGCATTGTGGCGGGGGAGGACGGCGTTCGTCCAGACCCGCCGGTCACCGGAGCCGGACCGTGGTCGGGCGGGTCAGGGATTGATCGCCAAGCGGTCCCAGTGGAAGCGGGCACCTTCGGCCACCTCCCCCAGCCGCCAGGTCCACCCGGCGAAGTACACGTAGACATCGCCCTGGACGAGCGCGTCCGGCAGCTGCGTGCCGGCGGGCAGGCCGGCGTGCTCCATGTAGAGCACGTCGTTGACGAACACGCGGACGGCATCGCGCTCGAGCTCGAGGCGGAAGCGATCCCGGCACAGCAGGTCCGGGTCTCCGCCGTCGCACACACGCCAGGCACGGTCGCGGGCCCCACCCACCGGACCGGGCTCTCCGCCGTAGACGCGCGTCGCACCCTCGTGCTGGAAGAAGCTGATCTCGAACGTGCGGCCCGCAGTCCCCCGGCCGGAGTCGTCGAACAGCGCGCAGATCGGAACGCGCTCCGACTGGAGCCGGCACCCGAAGGACCAGCTGCCCGGGAACTGCGCGTACGCATAGAGATCGCTGTTGCCCCGGGCCGTGGGCTCGGGCGCGGTCGTGACCACGATCTCGGGCCACACCCGACCTCCGTATTCGCCGATGCCCGCGGCCACCGTGGCCTCCACCACCAGCCGTCCGCCCTCGAAGCGGAACGTGCGGTCGGGACGGAGCAGCACACCCTCGCAGCCGTCCGTGCCGACGTCCGCCATCCAGTGCTCGTTGTGGCGGAAGTGACGCGCGGAGCAGTCCGGCGAGAAGGCCGGCGCGTGGTCGAACACGCGGTACGCGTCGTCGACGGACGCGAAGGACAGGTGGTGGTCGAAGTCGTCCGTCCAGCGATTGGGACCCGACGCCGCGGTGCCCGGGCCGGTGACGAGCTCCCGGCACCAGGCGGGCGCGACCGGCGTCGGCGCTCCGAGCAACGCGATCTCCGCGCATCCGTCGGCCACGCCTTCGGGTCCGGTGGGTTCGGCGGGGGGACCGGCGCTCTCACAGCCGGCCAGGCCCCCGAGGGCGCAGAGCAGCAGACGGACGGGGCGGGTATTCATGGCGGGTCCTCCGGTCGGCGGACGGCGGTGGGCGTCGTCGGCCCTGCTGCAACCCACCGGCCACGCAGCGTGCACGCAGCGGTCGCGGAGCCTTGGCCCTGGATGCGGCCGACCGGCGCGCGCGCTCGCGCCCCGGTGACCCGTTTCGGGTCAGCTCTCCCGCCCGAGCCGGAGCGCATTGAGCGTGACCGCCAGCGAGACCCCCAGATCCCCCAGCACCACCGCTGCGATCAGCGAGACCCACCCGAGCGGGACGCCCACCACCAGGATCGCCTTCACCACGATGGCCGTGGCGACGTTCTGTCGGATGACCCGGCGCGCCCGGCGCGAGAGCGTCAGCAGGTACGGAAGGCGGTCCAGGTCGTCGCCCATCAGGGCCACGTCCGCTGTCTCCAGGGCGGTGTCGGAGCCGGCCACACCCATGGCGATCCCGACGGTGGCCCGCGCGAGGGCCGGCGCGTCGTTCACGCCGTCGCCCACCATGGCGACCACGCCGAACCGCTCCTCGAGCGCGTCGATGGCGCGCAGCTTGTCCTCGGGCAGGAGGTCGGCCCGCACCTCGTCGACCCCCAGCGTACGCGCCAGCGCCGTGGCCGCGCCTTCGTGATCGCCGGTGAGCAGCGCGATGTGCTCCACACCGGAGGCCTTGAGGTCGGCCAGCGTGCGCGCGGCGGCGTCACGCGTGCGGTCGGCCACACGGATCCAACCGAGGACCTGTCCGTCCCGCTCCACCGTCACCACGCTGCCGTCGCCGTTGCGTCGGGCGGTGTCGGCGTCGGATCCCGCGCCGCGCCCGACCGCGTGCGCCACCCCGTCGAGCCGAGCGCGCACGCCGACGCCCGGCGTCGACTCGAAGTCCGTCACGCTCCAGTGCCCGTGCACGCCGCGCCGCTCGGCGGCCTCCACGATCGCCCGTGCGATGGGATGGCGCGCGCGCGCTTCCAGCGCCGCGGCCCGCGCGAGCACGTCCCGCTCCTCCGCCCCCGCGGCGGGTTCGATGGCCACGACCTCGGGGTGCCCGTGGGTGAGCGTTCCGGTCTTGTCGAACGCGAGCGCCCGCACGGCGCCCACGGCCTCCAGGTACGCCCCTCCCTTGATGAGCACGCCGTTGCGGGCCGCCGCGGTGATGCCGCTCACGACCGCGACCGGTGTGGAGATGACGAGCGCGCAGGGGCAGGCGATCACGAGCAGCGTCAGGCCGCGCAGGAACCAGGTCCCGAAGTCGGCACCCAGCAGCAGCGTCGGTACCGCAACGACCAGGACGGCGGCCACCGTCACCAGCGGCGTGTAGATGCGGGCAAAGCGTTCGACGAAGCGCTCGCTGCGGGCTTTGCGGCGGGATGCGCTCTCCACCAGCTCCACGATACGCGCCAGGGTGCTGTGCGTCGCGGGCCCGGCCGCGGTCACGCGCAGGAAGCCGTCCCCGTTGATGGTGCCGGCGAACACCTCGTCACCGATCCCCTTGTCGACCGGGAGCGGCTCTCCGGTGATCGGGGCCTGGTTGATCGCGGAGGCCCCTTCCGCGACCTGCCCGTCCACCGGGACCCGCTCCCCCGGCCGCACCAGCACTGCGTCGCCGGTGGTCACGGCATCGGCCGGGACCACGGACTCCACGCCCTCACGCAGCACGCGCGCGGTCTGCGGGGAGAGGCGCATCAGCGACTCCACCGACGCCCGGGCACGGTCGAGGGAGTGGCGCTCCAGGAGCTCCGCGATGGAGAACAGGAACGCGATGGCCGCAGCTTCGCTGAACTCACCGATGCCGATCGCGCCCAGGATGGCGATCGTCATCAGGAAGTTCATGTCGAGCGAACGGGTGCGCAGCGCGCCCAGCGCCTTGGGGAAGAACGCCGTGCCGCCGACCAGCGCCGCCGCGGTCCAGAGCAGCTCCGCCACCCCCACCGGCTCCCCGAGCCATCTCAGCAGGGTGGGGCCGCCGCCCAGGGCCTCGAGCAGCCAGCCCAGCAGGAAGAGCGCAATGGCGGCGTACGCCACCCGGGCTTCCGCACTCGTCCAGGTGGACGGCGCCAGCGTCGGGGTCGCGCCGGCGACCGGCTGTGCCAGGTATCCGAGGCGTCCGATCTCGCTCTGCACCCGCTCCGCGTCGGTGCGGACCGGGTCCATCTCCACGGTCAGGGAGCGCGCCACCACGTCCCCGTGGACCGCAACGACACCGTCCACGCCGTTCAGGTGGGACTCGATGCGGGCCACGCAGGACGGGCAGTCCATGTCCTGGATGCGGAAGCGCACCGGGGTGCGCGCAACGCCGCCGCTCCCCGCGTGATCCACCGGCGCGGGTGGAGCCGCGCCGCGCCCCGTTCTATTCACGGGCATGCTCGAGGCCGATCCGGAAGAGGTCGATGATGTGGTCGTCGGCAAGGCGGTAGTAGGCCATGCGCCCGTCCCGGCGATAGCGCACCACGTGCAGCTGCCGCATCTGACGCAGGTGGTGGCTCACCGCCGACTCGCTCACCCCGACCACGGCCGCGAGATCGCATACGCAGAGCTCGTGCTCCAGGAGCGCCTCGACGATCCGCAGGCGTGCGGGGCTGGCGAGCAGTTGGAAGATCTGGGCGAGCCGCTCCAGGGAGCGCTCGTCCGTCTGGACGGAGCGCACGGCGCGCACCGCGGGAAGATCCACCGAGCGGACGGCGCAGGCATCGTCCTCCGCGGGCGGGTCCGGGCTCCGGCCTCGGCCTGGGGCGGGAGAAGGGCTGGACATGCCCCCATTGTATGAAGATCTGCTCATACGTTCAAGCAGACGCCCGCTCCCCCCCGTGCCGGCCCCCCGCGGGGTGGGCTTCTTGCAGCCGGCCGCTTAACGAATGCGCCGCGCCCCGCGTCATCCCCGGTGGAGCCACCGCGCACCCCGCACCGCGGCCCGACCGCGATTGGAGCACCCGATGAACCGGACCCTTCTCGGCGCCACCCTGGCCACGCTGGCCCTGGCGAGCGCCTGCAGCGAAGCCGGGACCGACCCGGCCGGCGATCTCGCCACCGACGAGGCCGCGTTCCTGGCCGTCGACAGCGACGCCCTCCTGGCCGGCCTGATGGCGGCCCAGTTCGCCGCTCTGGAAGGCGACGTCGGCGGCTTCGCCACCGACCTCGCGGTGGGCATCGCCGCGGAGCCCATCGTGACGACATTCGACTTCGCCCGGACCGCCCCCTGCCGCGCGGGCGGCCAGACGGTGGCGACCGGCTCCGGCACGCGCACCTTCGATCGTGACGCGCAGAGCATGGAGATGGAGGCCAGCGGCACCCGCAGCATCGAAGACTGCGCCCGGACCCGCAATGACGTCACCTTCACGGCAAACGGCAGCGGCAGCTTCGAAGTGCACCGACGCCGCGTCGCTGGCCATCCCGATGGGCTGCAGACGCTCGACCAGGTGGGCGGCTTCGTGATCACCACCACCGACGGCCGCACGGAGGAGTGTGACTACGCGCTGCACCGGGTCTACGATCCGGAGTCGGGCCAGGTGAGCCTCACCGGGACGGTCTGCGGACGCACCATCGATCGGACGTTCCCACACGACGGGAACGGCTGAGCCGGACCACGGCTCTGCGACCATGCCTGCGACCGACGCGCCGGCGGTGGAGCCTCCACACCTGGAGGCGGAGCCGAGCGATGACGAGCTGGTCGGGCGGGCGCGGGCGGGAGACGCCCGCGCCCTCGACCGGCTCACGACGCGTCATCTGGGCTCCGTCTATCGGTTGGTCCTGGGCATCGTCGGCGATCCAGACGTCGCCCAGGACGCCACGCAGGACGCGTGCGTGAAGGCCGTCCGCGCCCTGTCCGGCTTCCGGGGGGACGCGCCGTATCGGAGCTGGGTGCTCGCCATTGCGGCCAACGAGGCCCGTACGCACCTCCGGCGGGTGCGGGCCCGGCCGTCGGTGGCGCTCGAGGATGCGCCCCCGCTGGTGGCGCCGGGACCGACTGCGGAGGAAGGCGTGGTCGTGGCCGACGAAGGCGGTCGCATGCGCGCCGCGCTGCAGCGGCTGCCGGAGAAGCAGCGGCGCTCGGTCGAGCTGCGCGTGTACGAGGGGCTCAGCTTCCGCGAGATCGGAACGCTGATCGATTCCAGCGAAGGCGCGGCGCGCGTGAACTACCACCACGGGGTCCGACGACTCCGGGAGCTGCTGAACCCATGAGCACTGGACACGAAGACGTGCGGGATCTGCTGCCCGACCATGCCGCCGGTCGTCTGCCGGAGGCCGCGCGGGCGCGGGTGGAGCGGGCGCTGTCGGAGGACGGCGACCTGCGCGACGAGCTCGCCCTGCTCACCGCGCTGTGGCGCGATCGGCCGGAGCCGCCTGCGGACCTGGCGGACCAGGTACGCGCGCGTGTGGCGTCCGAACTGCGCGGAACGCCCGCCCCGGCGCGGGGCCGCTGGCCCATGTGGCAGCTCAGCGCGGCGGCGCTCGTGGTCGTGGCGCTGGGCACGGCGCTGATCTGGCAACGGCGCGGCGAGCCCCAGGCCGCAGACATCGAGGCGCTCCCCCGGAGCTGGACGCTGGATGAATCGATCGTGGCGGGCGGGCTGGTCCTGGACGCGCTGTCGGACGAGGCCCTCCGTACCCTGGCGCAGGAGCTGGAGCGATGAGCGCAGGAGCTGGAGCGAGGAGCGCAGGAGCTGGAGCGAGGAGCGCAGGAGCTGGAGCGATGCGACGCGTCCTCTGGATCCTCCTGATCGGCGGCCTCCTGGTGCCGGGACCCGGCTCCGCACAGGCCGGTCCCCCGCGCGCCGAATTGCAGGAACGGGTGCGGCGTGCCTTCCTCGAACGCATCCGCACCGAGCTCGACCTCTCCCGGGACGAAGGGGCTCGCTTGCGTGACGTTCTGGAGTGGTCCGAGGCGGAGCGCCGCCAGGTGGCGTTCGAGACCCGGCAGATCCGGCTGGACACCGAACGCTTCCTGACCGGCGGCGGGGACGACGCCGAGGCCCGGGCCCTGTTGGATGCACGCGAGCGCCTGCAGGAGCGGGAGCGCGCGCTCTTCCGTGAGGAGCAGGAGCGGCTGCTGGAGGTGATCTCACCGGCGCAGGTGGTGCGCCTCTACGAGATGCGGGAGCAGTTCGTGCGCCGTCTGCAGCAGCTCCGGCAGAACCGACCCGGCGCACCGTCCCGGAGATGACGAAACGCCCGGTGCGCAGGGGAGGCGCACCGGGCGGTCCGGACGGAGCGGGGGGGCGCTCCGCGCGGGAGGCGAGCGGTCACCGCATCGGGTGCTCCTGTGCGTACCGGTAGGCCGTCCACGCCGAGGCCAGGTGGCAGATCCACCCGAGCAGGCCGCCGGTCCCGATCCAGAAGCCGGGCGTGATGATCAGCCAGAACAGCGCCCGAAACAGGGTGCCGTTGTAGATCTGACCCACGCCGGGCACGAAGAGGCTGAGCACAGCCGCGGTGCCTGGATTGCGCATCGTTCGCTCCTTCCTGGACTCCGATGGGTGTCGCCTCCGGCCCTACGGGACGGCGGCGGTCCGGGTTTCTCAGCCGGTCGCGAGCGAGGTGCGTCCCTCACGCAGGGACGACGTCCACCGACCTGCTACGGCGTCCAGGCGAACGTGGTCGTGCGACGCTCCAGGGTGCGGCGGGGAAGTCCCAACGCCCGTACGAACAGGCGACGCACGCCCCGGGTGAGCGACCCTTCGTCCTCCTCCGCCGGCTCCGGATCGGTCTCCCCCTGCAACCACGCCTCCAGTGCCTGCAGGTCCGTGGGCGAGAGGCTCTCGACCTCGAGCGCGACGTGGTAGTAGTAGCGCCCGGCGTCGGAGGGTCGCACCGGCACCTCGAGACGGCGGGCCAGCGCCTCGCGCACGGCGTCCAGGCTGACGGCTTGGGTCGGCTCGGCGTCCGCGGCCTCCACCGTCCAGGCGTCCGCCCCCCGGCTCCGGACGCTGGCCCGCCATTCGTAGCCGCCCACGCGTCGATCGACGAACCCGTCCTCCCACAGGGTGACCACGAGGCTCGCGCGGAGCGGGAAACCGTCGCGCAGCGCCTCGGCCAACTCGCCGGATCCCACGAGGTCGCCCACCTCCACATCGAGCACGCCTTCGTACGCGCGGACGCGCCAACGCAACGGTCCGCTGTCCTGGGCCGCGACCGCGGGGGCCAGCAGCGCGAGCACCAGCGCCGGAAGCGCGAGCGACCAGAGCCGCACGATCAGAAGCGGTGCTCGAAGCGGACCAGGAAGCGGACGGGATGCTCGTCCCCGTCCAACGGCACCGCCAGGAGCAATCCCAGATCGCTGATCCAGATGCCCGCGCCGGCGTCCATCACGGTGTCGGTGTCGGCCCGGCCGGGCGCGGGATCCCCCGGCTCGTCCACGACCCATCCCCGACCGGCGTCGAAGAACAGCGACCAGTCGAAGCCCAGCTCCACCCAGGGGCTCTCGTCGTCCCAGTCCTCCCAGTTGCCCCAGTCGTCGGGGCCGCGCCTGCGGCCGTCGTCGCCCCAGTCGAAGTCGAGGAACACGCTGCCGCGGTACTCCACCTGCGCGAGCGCGAAGCGGTCGCAGCCGTAGCGCGCGAACGCCGGGCGACCCGTGCTGGCCAGCAGACCCCGCGCGGCGCGCGCACCGCAGTCCGCGGCGAAGAGTCGGTGTCCCGGCAGGCTCCCCGCACCTCCGAATGCATGCTGCCACTGCGGCGGTAGAGGCCGGTCGTTCAGGGCACCGCCCGCCACCACCCGCAGGTTCAGGCGCGCGTCGGGGCCCAGCGGAGCATAGCGGCGCAGATCCACGAATCCGTGGCGGAGGTCCGCGCCATCGAACGACGTGGCCGGCACCGTTCCGGGCCCGGGCAGATCGAGCGCGGGACGTTCGAGCGTGCCCTCGAGCCCGGCCTGCACCCGCGCGTGCACGTACCACCCCCCGCGGTAGGCGTCCTGGCCGTCGGGATCACCCGCGGTGACCTCCACCCCGAGCGACCGCAGCGCGCCTTCGGCCACGAGCGGCTGGGGCCGCCACGGATCATCCCGGTCGGTGAGCGTCCAGGGATCGCCGACGCCCAGCGATCCGAAGCGCTCGTCCCGGTACACGAGCCCGAACCGCGCTTCCTCGTCGAACAGCCGCACCCCGGCGGACGCGGACCACCCCTCCACGTTCACGTAGTCGCGGTAGTCCTGGTGCAGGACGAGCGTGGCCAGCGAGGCTTCGGCGTCGGGGAGCCCCCAGTCCTCGATCGCCTGCACCCGGGAATAGAGATGGCCCCCCAGATAGGCCCCGGAGTAACGGCCCAGGCGCTGCTCCAGCCGCACGGAGTAGCCCAGGTCGTCCGCGTCCGCGTCGAAGCCGCTCTCGGTCCGCCAGATGGCGAGGGCCTCCAACTCCAGTGGGGTGGCGCCCGCCGTGCGGATCCGCGGGCCCAGCCCGATCGGCAGCCCCTCCACGCGGTTGTAGGTCGGCCCGACGCGCGCCGTGATCGTCGCCTCCGGCCCGCGGAAGGACCGGTCGCGGTCGCGTGGCTCCCGCCGCGGAGAGGGCGCGCGCCGCTCGCGGGCCCGTCGCGACGGCTCCGCGTCGCTCACCCGGTCCACGGTCACGGTGCCTCCCACGTGCCCGTCCGCCGAGCCCCGCAGCCGACCGCCGAGCAGGATCACGTCGCCTTCCACCCAGCCACCCGATCCGAAGACGAGGTCGCCGCCCTGGACCAGCACGCTCCCGTCCACCACCCCGTCGACCCGTAGCGTGCCGTCCACGACGGCGACGTTGCCCGCCGCGGTCACCCCGTCGTGGATCCGGGTGTCTCCCCGGAAGCGGTCCGTCTCCGGGCTCTCCCAGAGGGTCCGGACCTCGTCGCGAAGCGAGGACGGCACGTCCTGCCAGCGGATCTGCTGGGTGGCGGCCTCCCCCGGCGCCCACAGCAGGAATCCGGCGACGGTGATGGAGATCGCCCACCGGCCCACCCACCCCCACCGGGGATCGCTCGCCGGCACCCAGAACCCGACCCCTCGCTCCGTCCCGGCCCGTCCCATGCCCCACCTCCGCGGCCTGCGCGTCTCCTGGCTCCGGGCGGGATCAGGGCAGGAGCGGGGCCACGGTCGAACGAGCGGCGCAAGCGGTTGAGCGATCATCACTTGCCCGTGGGGGACACGCGGTGCCCGCGCCGGCCCGCGCGTGTGGATCCGACACGACGTCGTGTCATTCGGACACACTTCCGTCGGTGCGCAGGCCCAGACGCGTCAGGCGGCGGTAGAGGTTGGCGCGGTCGGTCCGGAGCAGTCGGGCCGCCTCCGCCATGTTCCCGCCCGCACGGTCGAGCGCGTCCTGCAGCAGCGTGCGCTCGTACGCGTCGAGCTGCTCCCGCAGGCTCCGCGGGCCGGCCAGCGCCGGGGGCGACGCGGATGGCGTGGCGGGTCGGGTCCGACGCCCCGTGGCCAGCACCGTCTCGGCGGCCTCGCGGTCGATCGGATGCTCGCCGTGCAGGATGGCCAGCCGCTCGACGACGTTGAAGAGCTCGCGCACGTTCCCGGGCCAGGCGTGGGCCCGCAGCACGGCCACGGCGTCCGCCTCGAACCGCGGCGTCCGGATGCCTTGGCGCGTGCGCAGGCGCTGGACCGCGTGCTGCAGGAGCGGCTCGATGTCTTCGCGCCGATCGCGCAGCGGGGGCAGGTGGATGGGCACGACCTCCAGCCGGAAGAGCAGGTCCTCGCGGAAAGCCCCCTCCTCGACCCGGCGGGCCAGATCGCGATTGGTGGCGGCGAGCACACGCACGTCCACGGCGATCTTCGTCGTGCCGCCCACGCGCTCGATCACGCCCGACTCGAGCGCCCGGAGCAGCTTGGCCTGCGCCTCCGCGCCCAGGTCCCCCACCTCGTCCAGGAAGAGCGTGCCGCCGCTCGCCAGCTCGAACCGGCCGAGCCGGCGCTCCGTGGCTCCGGTGAAGGACCCCTTCTCGTGCCCGAACATCTCGCTCTCCACGAGCCCGTCCGGCAGCGCGGCGCTGTTGACCCGCACGAAGGGGCCTTCGCGTCGGGCCGACAACCCGTGGATGGCAGCCGCGACCAGCTCCTTCCCCGTGCCGCTCTCCCCGGTGATGAGCACGCGCGCGTCCGTGGCCGCCACGCGCTCGACCCGCCGCCGCACCTCGACGAGCGCCGGGCTCGTTCCCACCAGCTCGGTCCCCGGGCCGAGCTCCCGCTGCAACGCCCGCGTCAGGTCCCGGGCCCGACCCAGCTCCAGCGCACGACGCAGCGTGAGCAGCACGCTCTCGGGAGTGATCGGCTTCTCGATGAAGTGGAAGGCCCCGCGTCGGGTGGCTTCGACCGCATCCGACAGCGCGGCCTGCCCGCTCATCATCACCACCGGTAGCGCCGGCGCGCGCTCGCGCAGGCGCGCGAGCGCATCCAACCCGTTCATGCCGGGGAGGGCCAGGTCGAGCAGGACCACATCGGGGCGCAGCGCGTCGAGGTCCGTGAGCGCGCGCTCCGCCCGATCGACGTCGCTGACCGTCCACCCCTCGCTCTCCAACAGCGCACGGAGGCTGCGGCGGATGTTGTCGTGGTCGTCGACGATGAGCACATGCATGGGTTCACTTCCCTTCGGGGCCGGACGCCGGCGCAGCGCCGTGATCGGGCGGGGCCGGCAGCCACACGGTGAAGCGCGCGCCTCCCTCGGGGCGATCCGTCGCGTCCACGGTGCCACCGTGGACCAGCACGGTCTGACGGACCAGCGCGAGGCCGATACCGGACCCTCTACGCTTGGTCGTGACGTCGAGATTCCACAGCGAGTCCCCGAGCAAGGGCGGAAGCCCCGGTCCCCGGTCCTCCACCACCACGCGGGCCCGACCCTCCACCGGCGCCTCGACGCGCACGGTCACGGGCGCCTCTCCCCCCCCGGCGCCGGCACCCGCTTCCTCGCAGGCCTCCACGGCGTTGGTCACCAGGTTGAGGAGGGCTCCGCGCAACGCGTCCACGTGACCGGGGACGAACACCGGGCCGGGGGGCCCGTGCACCTGCACCGCAATCGGCCCGTTCGCGAACCGATCGGCCGTCTCGCGCGCCAGCTCCATGAGGTCCACGGGCGCGGGCGGCCCGTCCGGCGCGCGACCGACCTGCACGAACGAGCGCGCCAACGCGTCGAGACGGCCGATCTCCTCCAGGAGGATCGACGCGTCCCCACGGTCGGACTCCGTGCTGGCGCGCCGCAGGACCTGATGCGCGGACAGCTTCATGGGCGTCAGCGGGTTCTTGATCTCGTGCGCCACCCTGCGGGCCATCGCGGTCCAGGTGGACAGCCGCGCCGCTTCCACCGCGCTCTCCCGACCCGCCCGGATCCGCACCGACATGGCCTGGAGGGCATCCGCGAGGGTCTCGAGCTCACGTACGCCGGAGTCGAGCGGCCCGGTCGGCACGCCCTCATCGCGGGCGATCCCCTCCGTCCACCCCACCAGGGTCTCCACCGGGCGGGCGAACCCACGCGCGAGGTGCCGGGCAGCCAGCCAGGCCAGCAGGGCCACCGCCGCCGCGAGGGCCAGCGCGAGGAGGGGCAGGCGGTCGAGGGCGCGGCCAGCCACCGCAGCATACAAGCGAGACATGTCGCGGGAGCGCAGGAGCGCGCTCCGGTGCGTCTCCACGGCTCGGGTCAGCTCCGACGGGAAGGGCGCCTCGGCCGGCCAGGTGCGCTCCAGCGCGTCCACGAGACCCAGGCCCGACCCGGCGACGGCCGCCCAGGGTCCTGCCGAGCCCGATCGCTCGAATACGTCCGCCAGGGCCCAGGCCCCGGCGGCCACGGCCAGGGCGGTCGGCACGAGCGCGACGACGAGCAACGTGAGGAAGATCCTCTGTTCGAAGCGGCGGGGCCTCGCCATCGGTGCCTCGGACGGCTGGGGGAGTACGAACGCGACCCGGCTATGATGGGGGAAGCAGGGCGGGAGGTGCACCGGGTCCCCATGCGAGCCCAGAGGGTGCGGACCGCAGGGCGGGCGGCGCGGGGCCGCCTCAGCGCCACACCGCGTCGGTGACCCTCGCCGTGAAGAAGCGGAACTCCTCCGCCTTCCCCAACCGCCAGCCGGCTTCAAGCCGCGTGGGGATGGTGTACCCGCCGAAGTCACGATCGTCGGACAGCTCGGTGGCGAAGGGCAGCGGACCCACGGGCCCGTTCTTCGGATCGCTGTTCCAGCGCAGGAAGTCCACCCGCGCCAGGCTCCCGTCCGGCCGGACGGTGAGTGTGAGGGTCAGCGCCTCGTGGCCGTCGTCCACGCGCACACGCACCCTCTCGTCGTCCACCGCGTCCCAGCGCGCGCCTCGGGCCGGCAGCAGCACCGTCGGAACAAAGATGGACTCGCCGAGCAAGCGTCCCGCAGCCGAGCGATCGAGGTCGGGGCCCGAGGCGCGCACGATCGGCACCATACCGGCCAACCACCACCGCATCTCCCCCCTTCCGTCCACGTAGAGGTCGTAGCCGCGGATCGACACGGGTCCCATCCGCACGCGTGCCCGCCAGACGTACCCGCGCGTCGGATCCAGACGCTCCTCGGACGTCATGGTCAGCGGATCGCCATCACGCGCGAGGCGGAGGGTGCCGGGGAGCGTGAGGGTCACCGAGGACGCCAGCGGAGTCCCTGGCGCGACGGAGTGCAGGAGCCAACGGCGGGCCGGCTCCGGCAGACCCTCGACCATCGAGACGTCGAAGACCTGCGGGGACGCATGGCCATCCAGCGCATCCCACGCCCGAGCCGCCTGTCCTTCGCGCAGGAGGCGCAGGGCGACGCCGAGCGCGGTGGCGGCGCCGAGAACTCCGACGAACCCGACCAGCCCTCGGGTCACGGCGGGCCCCCGTCCGCGCCGGACCCTGCGAAGCCCACCCGCTCCACCAGCGTCCGGAACCGTGGATGGCTCCGCAATCCGACCAGTTGCGGGTCCACCTCGAGAAAGACGAGCGAGTGGGAGCGCTCGTCGTAGGCTCGCTCCAGCCAGCGGAGCGCTTCCTCGGGCTGCCCGAGGGCCTCGTACACCTTGGCGATCTCGAAGGTGGGCGCGTATCCACGCGCGTGCTCGGCCTCCAGGTCGGCGAGCAGCGTTTGCGCCTCCGCACGCCGACCGGCCTTGGCCAGGCCGCGTGCGAGCGCGGCGCGTGCGATCCCGGTGGGCGAACGCTTCGTCGCGAGACGCAGCGCCTCCAGGGAGGCGGCGGTGCGTCCGAGCTCCTCGAGCACCATCCCCCGCCACAGGTAGACGAGTTCGAAGTCCGGGTCGAGCTCTGCGACGCTGGCGAGCTGGGCCAGCGCGCGTTCGTGCTCACCGGCGTAGTAGAGCACCCAGCCCAGCGCCGAATTGGCGATCAACGAGAGGGGATCGAGCTCCTGCGCAATGCGCATCTCGCGCTCCGCCTCTCCGAACCGCCCCTGGGCGTAGAGCAGGTTCGCATACCACTGATGGGCGGTGCTGTACCCGGGGCCCAGCTCGATCGAGCGTTGGAAGGCGCGCTCGGCGGCAGCACCGTCCCACTCGTGGTAGAGCGCAACGTACCCGAGCGTCGCCCACGGCTCGGGCAGGTCCGGATCCAGCGCGAGCGCTCGCTGCGCCGACGCCGCAGCGGAGGGAAAGGCCTCGGAGGGCGGCAGGTAGTCGTAGAACCCGAGGACCGCACGCGCATCCCCCAGTCCCGCGTGCGCACGTGCGTAGGTCGGCGCCAGCGCGACCGCGCGTTCGAAGTGGTCCACGGCGGCCAGGAGACTCGGCTGCGTGCGCCGGTGCCATTCGAAGCGACCGGCCAGATAGGCGTTGTAGGCGGTGGGGTCGGCCTCGGGCGGCGGAGCGGCCGGAGGAGCGATCGCGCTCCCGACGAGGCGCGCGACCGTCGCCCGCGCGATCTGGTCCTGCAGCGCGAAGGCGTCTGCCTCCGCGCGCTCGTAGGTCTCCGCCCACAACTGGAAGCCGTCGGTCGCGTCGATGAGCTGGACCGCGATGCGCAGGCGGCCTCCCTCTCGCCGCACGCTCCCGTCCAGGACCGCATCCACGCCCAGCTGGGCTCCGAGGGCGCGCGCGTCCACCCCGCGCCCCTTGAAGGCGAAGGACGTGGTGCGGCCGATCACCCGCAGCCCCGGCACCGTCGACAGGCGCGTGATGATCTCGTCCGTCAGACCGTCGGCGAACCACTCGCCCTCGGGATCGGGGCTGAGGTCGGACAGCGGCAGCACGACCAGCGACAATGGGAGCCGGGCTTCGATCGACGTGGGGCCGACGGGCGCGGGCGCGGAGCGGCCACTCCACCAGACCGCGACCGCCGCTCCGACGGCGAGCAGCGCCAGGACGGGGGCGACGCCGCGAAGGGGGGACCTCGCGGCAGGGGCGCGCTCCGCAATGGGGGCGGGCGGCTCCGCGCGCGCAGGCGCCGGGGCGTCCCGGGTCTCGCCCCCCGCGGACGGGCGGTCCGGAGCATCCGGGTCCGTCCGGACCCCCTCCGTCCCCGGCCGCTCCTCCGGTGCCGGACCCTCCTGAGCGGGCGAAGCCGGAGCGATCCGCAACGCCGCGACGAGGCGCGCCACCTCCGGATCGGGCTCGAGGCCCAGGTCCTCGCGGACCAGCGTGCTGTGCATTGCGGCGTGCTGCACGGCTGCGGCGCGGTCACCGGCGGCGGCCAGACTCTCCATGATCCGCAGCGCCACGCGCGAGCTGTAGGGGTCGAGGGCACCGCGTTGACGCCACCAGATCGCTGCGGAGGCCGGGTCGTCTGCTGCGCCCTCGGCGAGCCCCTCGAGCGCCTGGCCGAGCTCCCGCGTGAGGCGCTGCCGCTCCGCGTCGACCCAGCGATCGAACTCGACGGCGCCCGGAATGCCGAACCCCTCCAGGAAGGGTGCCGCGTGCACCGCCACCGCCTCCCGCAGATCACCGCGCGCGAGGGCCGCCCGGAAGCGAGCGACGTCGGAATCGATGCGGTCGGGATCGAGACGCAGGCTCTCCCCCTCGGTGCGCACGCCTTCTCCGCCCACCGCCTGGTTGACGCGGTACACCGAATCCGAGAGCAGCCGCCGCCCCTGATCCGGGCCGGCGTCGGGCCACAGCAGGCCACTGACCCGCTCGCGAGCCACACCGCGATCCGTCGCGAGCGCGAGGATCGCCAGGAGGCCGAGCCGGTGCCGCTGCGTGGCCCGTCCCTCCACCCGCCCCTCCGGCCCCTCCAGGGACGGACTCCCGAACAGCTTGAGCCTGAACACGTTGGACGTAGGCGACACTGCGGCGATCAGGAGGCGAGGGAGCGGCGAACCTGGTTCGCAATGTTCGCCGTGCACGCCCCGGCAGCAACCGGACCGCTGCCGGGACTCCACGACCGAGGACCCTGGAGGAAACCATGCCGCACCTCATGCGGGCCTTCCGATCCGCTTCCGTCCTGGCCTTGCTGGCCGCCGTCGGCTGCGCCGAAGACCTCACGCCCCCCGCCGCGGTGGAGGCGCCGCTCGCTCCGGTCGCCGCCGATGCCTCCCACGCGTCCCCCGGACACGCGGCGGCCTCGTCGACTCCCGCCGTTCGCGCCTGGCTGCGGGACCTTCGGCGGGCCACCGCGCCCTACCGGCGCTTCCGCAACGCGGTCGCCGCCGGATACGGCACCGCCATCACCGGCTGCATGGAGTCCGACGCCGGCGGGATGGGCTTCCACTACGGCGACCCGACCCGACTGGACGACGTGGTGGAGCCGCTGCGGCCGGAGCTGCTGCTCTACGTGCCGGGTCCGGGCGGCGACCTGCGGTTTGTCGCAGTCGAGTATGCGGTGCCGTTCACGGCGTGGAGCGCGCCCCATCCACCCGAGATCGCCGGCGTGCCCTTCCATCGCAACGAAACGTTCGGGCTCTGGATCCTGCATGCGTGGGTGGGACAGTCCAACCCCGCGGGCATCCTCATGGATTGGAACCCGACCGTCTCCTGCCGCTGGGCCCACTGATCCGTCCCCACCCGAGGAGCAATCCCATGCCACGCTACGTGATCGAACGCGACCTGCCCGGCGCCGGAGCGCTGGGCCCCGACCAGCTCGCCGGCATCTCCCGCAAGTCCTGCGAGGTGGTGGACGCGATGGAGCCGCAGATCCAGTGGGTGCACAGCTACGTGACGGACGACCGCATCTACTGTGTCTATGTGGCGCCCGACGAGGCCGCGGTGCGCGAACACGCGCGCAGGGGCGGCTTCCCCGCCACGCGCGTGAGCGAGGTGCGGGCGGTGATCGACCCGGTGACCGCAGAGTAGGAAGCGTAGAAGGAGCGTGGCCCGGGCACCCGCTCGGGCCACGCCTCCCCCCGAGTCGGCCCGTCCCCATCCCGCTACGGATGAACCGATCGTGCACGCACCGTGCGGGTGAAACACCGAAGGGCGCTGCGGAAACCGGCGGGGACAGGCGCGCCAAGCCATCGGCGCTCGGCATGGGCGTTGCTCCTCTACCTCGCAGGTCCGTGAACCCAGGGTAGACGAACGCCTGTGCGCGTCGCCCGGTCGCAGGACCGCATCAAGGAACGAGCGAAGCGCCCGGATGTCGCAGTTGCGGCTCCCCCGTATCCGATCTCGCGACGCCACTGTTGCCTCTCGACGCAGGGGGTCATCCCATGCTCGGACTCGCCATCACCCTCGCCGTGATCGCGCTCATCGCCGCGGTCCTCGGATTCGGCGGTATCGCAGGAGCCTCTGCCGGCCTCGCCAAGATCGTCTTCTTCGTATTCCTGGTCCTGGCCATCCTCGCGTTCCTCTTCTGAGGAAGTAGCGCCGTGGACCAATCGTGGACTTCCAGACCGGAGGGATCTGTGCGACAGACCATGTGGGTATTCCTGGCCGCAATGACCGCGCTGGGGTGTGAGGTGGATCAGACCCAGCAGGGCGAGCTTCCAGACGTGGACGTGGACGTCGAGGAAGGGGCCTTGCCCGAATACGACGTCGAGTGGGCCGACGTGGACGTCGGCACCACGGAACGCACGGTGACGGTGCCCAAGTTGGTCGTGGTGATGGAAGAAGAGACGGTGAGTGTGCCGGTCATCGATGTCTCCATGCCCGAGGGAGATGATCGCGAGATCGTGGAACGGACCCTGACGGTGGAGACCGAGGTTCCGCATGCCGGCTACGATCTCAGCATCGAGCACGTCTTCGCGGAAGAGAATCGTGTGCACGTGATCGCTCGACTCACCGAGAATCGCACGGACGCCCCGCCGCAACAGGTGCGGGTATCGGATCGCCTGGTGATCAATGCGCCGGACACCGACGTCCGCTACTACATCGTGGGCGCGCGCCCGGAGGGCGTGCACAACGACCAATACGAGTTCATCGACACCGTCGATGCCCTACCCATGGATATCCGGGACGCCCGCGAGATCTACAGCGCGCCTTCCTGAGCGACGTCGCCTTCCTGGATGACCTCGTCCATCGGCTGCGGTCCGCCCTCCCCATCGGAGGGCGGCCGGGCAGCCCCCTCACGCTTCAAGAACAGGACGGTCAGCGGAGGCAGATCCAGCTCCAGGAACTGATCCCGACCGTGGAGCGGCTCGGGCACGGTGTGGAAGACGTCGGCTCCCAGCCGACCGCCACCACCGTGCTCGGGCGCGTCCGAATCCAGCAGCACCTCGTACCGGCCCGGGTGCGGCACCGCCAGGCGATACCCCTTCCACGTGACCGGCGTGAGGTTGACCACCACCACCACGGACTCCTCCCAGTCGCGGGACCAGCGGACGAAGGAGATCGTGGAGCGCTCGGCGTCGTGCACGTCCAGCCACTCGAACCCTTCGGGCACGGTATCCCATTCGTGCAGCGCCCGCTCCTCACGGTAGGCGCGATTGAGCGCCCCGACCCAGTTCTGCAGCCGTCGGTGGAGCGGCTGCTCCAGGAGGGGCCAGTCCAGCTCCCCTTCGAAGTCCCACTCGCGCCACGTGCCGAGCTCGCCCCCCATGAACAGCAGCTTCCGGCCGGGATGGGCCCACATGTAGCCGAACAGCACGCGCAGCGTGGCGTGCTTGTCCAGCGGACCACCCGGCATCTTTGAAAGGAGCGAGCCCTTCATGTGCACGACCTCGTCGTGCGACAGCGGGAGGAGGAAGCGCTCGGCGAACGCGTAGACGAGCGAGAAGGTGAAGCGGTGATGCAAGCCCTTCCGGAAGAGCGGGTCGGCCTGGAATACCTCCAGGGTGTCGTGCATCCACCCCATGTTCCACTTCACGTCGAACCCCAGACCGCCCCGGTCCAGCCCGTGCGTCACGCCGGGCCAAGCGGTCGACTCCTCCGCACACACGAGGACATCCGGGTGGTCGTGGTGGATACGGCCGTTCAACTCCTCGAGGAACGCGACCGCCTCCAGGTTCTCGCGTCCTCCCCGCACGTTGGGCTCCCACTGGCCCTCCTCACGGGAGTAGTCCAGGTAGAGCATGGAGGCCACGGCGTCGAGCCGGAGCCCGTCGATGTGGAAGTTTTCGATCCAATGCAGGGCTGACGAGATCAGGAAGGCCCGCACCTCGTCACGCGCGTAGTTGAAGATGAAGGTGCGCCAGTCCGGATGGACGCCCTTGCGCGGATCGGCGTGCTCGTAGAGGTGGGTGCCGTCGAAGACACCGAGGCCGTGCGCGTCGGTGGGAAAGTGCGCGGGAACCCAATCCAGGATGACGCCCAGCCCCAAGCCGTGGGCCCGGTCCACAAACGCGCGGAAGTCGTCGGGGCTGCCATGACGCGCCGTCGGTGCGAAGTACCCGAGCGTCTGATAGCCCCAGCTCATGTCGAGGGGGTGCTCGGTGATGGGCATGAGCTCGACGTGGGTGAAGCCCAGGTCACGGACGTACGGCAGTAGCGTATCGGCGAGCTCACGATAGGAGAGCCACCCCGGCTCGCCGTCCCGGGGCCGCGCCCCCGGCCGTCGACGCCAGGACGCCAGGTGGACCTCGTAGATCGAGACGGCCGCGCCGTCGGCATGCCGGTCCGGTCGCAGCGCGAGCCACTCCGCATCCGACCAGACATGGCCCGACGGCGCCACCACCACGGAGGCCGTGGCTGGCCGCACCTCCATCCCGAAGCCGACGGGATCCGCCTTGAGGATGTCCCCCGTCCGGAAGCGGCTGCGCAACGCGTACTTGTAGACCGCACCGGGACGGACCCCCGGCAGGAAGATCTCCCAGACGCCGCTCGGCGTGCGGTGCCGCATGGGGTGGAGGGTGGGATTCCATCCATTGAAGTCCCCGACGACGCTGACGCGCTCCGCGGTGGGCGCCCAGACCGCGAAGCGCACCCCCTGCACCCCGCCCAGCTCCACCACGTGGGCACCGAGCACCTGGTGGATCCGGCCGTCCGTGCGCTTGATCCGGTCCAACTCCTCGTCCGGGAGGACGGGGCCGAACCGGTAGGGGTCCTCCAACTCCACCGGGCCCGATCCGCCGTGCGCGATCAGGCGATAGCGGGGCGGCGTCGCTCCGCCGGGCACGCGGGATTGGAAGAGCCCGCGCTCGTCGGTCCGCACCATCTCCACCGACCCACCCGCGTGCACGAGCTCGAGGCGCGCGGCCCAGGGCAGCCACACGCGTACCACCCACCCCTCCCCTTCCCCCGAGACCGGGTGGGGGCCCAGCAGGGCAAAGGGATCGGCCAGCCGGCCCTGCGCCAGCGCGTCGACGAGATCACGGTCCAGGTCGTGCATCCGCGGAAGCTATCCACTCCGCATGCCTCGGCGCACCGGTTCGCCGTCCGGGCGCGAAACCCGTTACCTTCAGGCGTCGCTCACGCCACGAGCCGATCTACCATGGTCACGACCGTCCGCAGCAAGGCCGCGCCGCCCGCCGCACCCGCGATGAAGGGGGTCCCTCCCCTGGGCGCCGGAATCGTCCACCTGGTGGGGGAGTATTGGCCGTACGCCCGCACCGGGGGGTTGGCGGAAGCGGTGCGCGGGCTGGCGGAGCACCAGGCGGCATCGGACACGCCCACCTGGGTGTTCCTTCCCCTGTATCGCAGCGTCCAGCAGACCGGCGTGCAGCTGGAGCCGTTCGGAGACCCGTTCGACGTGCCGCTCGGCCCGCGCACGGAGGAGGCGCGCCTGTGGAAGGCCCCTTCGACGCCGGGCCATCCGACCGTGGTCTTCGTCTCCCACCCGCACTACTTCGACCGCCCCGGCCTGTACGGCGAAGACGGCGACTACCCGGACAACCACCGCCGCTTCGCGTTCTTCGTCAAAGCCGCCCTGCTCTCCATCCCGCGGCTCGGGGACCGGCGTTGGGTCGTCAACGCGCACGACTGGCACACCGCCCTGGCGCCCGTCCTGCTGCGCACCGAGCTGGCCGGGCAACCCGTGTTCGACGCCATGGCGACGGTCCTGTCCGTGCACAACGCAGGGTACCAGGGGCATTTCGCGCCTGAGACCCTCGTGGACCTGGGCCTGCCGCTGGACCTCTTCCACTGGGCCCGGATGGAGTGGTACGGACGGGTCAACTGGCTCAAGGGGGGCCTGGTCTACGCGGACTTCGCCGCCACGGTGAGCCCCACCCACGCCTACGAGCTGCGCACCCCCACCGGCGGATTCGGCCTGCACGACCAGTTCATCGCGTTGGGGGACCGTCTGGTCGGCATCCTGAACGGGATCGACCTGTCCATCTGGGATCCGGAGCACGACCCGGTGCTGCCCGGCCGGTTCACCAAGGACGCGCTCGAGGGAAAGGCGCTGTGCAAGGCCGACCTCCAGCGCGCCGCCGGCCTCCCGGAGGAGCCGCGCAAGCTGCTCGTGGGGATGACCGCGCGGCTCGCCCAACAGAAGGGGTTCGACATCCTCCTCGGGGACGGGCTCCTGTACCGGATCGACGCGCAGTTCGTCTTCGTCGGAGAAGGAGAGGCCCGGTACCGCAACGCCCTGGCAGAGGTGGCGGCCAACATCCCGGACCGGGTCGCCGTCCGGTTCGTCTTCACCGAGGAGCGCGAGCATCGGCTGCTGGCGGGCGCTGATGCGCTGCTCATGCCGTCGCTCTACGAGCCGTGCGGTCTCACCCAGATGCGCGCGCAGCGCTACGGTGCGTTGCCCATCGTACGGAGGGTCGGTGGCCTGTCCGACACCGTGGAGGACCAGGTGACCGGGTTCGTCTTCGACGAGTACTCCCCCGCCGGACTCGAACGGGCCATCCGGCGCGCCTTGGCCACGTACCAGGACGAGCGCGCCTGGAACAACCACATGCGGGAAGCCATGAGCCGGGACTTCGGTTGGGGTCGCTCCGCGATCCGCTACCTGGACCTGTACCGGCGGGCGCTCGCGGCGCACGCACGGGCGTCCTGACGCGCCTGGAGCTCGCCCTGGTGTGAGCACCCCCCGCCGTTCGGTCGTGCTGCACGGCCACTTCTACCAACCTCCGCGCGAAGACCCCTGGTTCGACGAGGTGGAGGCCCAGCCGTCCGCCGCACCGGACCACGACTGGAACGCGCGCATCGAGCGCGAGTGCTACCGGGCCGTGGTCGCCGCACGCATCCTCGACGGCGACGGCCGCATCGAGGGCGTGGTGAACACCCTCGAGCGGATCAGCTTCGACGTGGGGCCGACCCTGCTGCACTGGATGGAACGGCACGCGCCGGGCACCTATGCAGCCATCCTCGAAGCGGACCGCCGGAGCGTCGAGCGCCTGGGCCATGGCAACGCCATCGCCATGGCGTTCCATCATCCGATCCTCCCGCTCAGCGACCCCCGGGACCGCCTGACCGAGATCCGCTGGGGGATCGCCGACTTCCGCAGACGCTTCGGCCGCCCTCCGGAAGGGATGTGGATGCCGGAGACCGCCATGGATGCGGCCACGCTCGACGCGCTCGCAGGCGAGGGGATCCGTTTCACCATCGTCGCTCCACACCAGATCGATCCCCTGCCGCCCGACGGGGGCGCCGCGCGCATCCGCACGCTCGGCGGGCACGAGATCGCCGTCTTCGCCTACGATGGGGACCTGGCGCGTGGGGTCGCGTTCGGCGAGCTGTTGCATGATGCGCGGCAGTGGGCAGAGCGCTGGGCCGCGCCCGGCGATCCACTGAAGCTGGTTTCGCTCGCGGTCGACGGTGAGACGTTCGGCCACCACCATCGGTTCGCCGACATGGCACTCGCCGCAGTGCTGCGCACGATGGAGCAGCGGCCGGACGTGCAGGTGGAGAACTTCGCCTCGTGGCTGGCTCGCAATCCCGCAGTGCACGAGGCACGCCTGGTCGCCCCGTCCGCCTGGAGCTGCGCCCACGGCGTGGAGCGCTGGCGCAGCGAGTGCGGCTGCAAGCTCGACCCGTCGGCGTCGACGCGGCAGACGTGGCGCGCTCCGCTACGGGCCGCGGTCGATTGGCTGGCGGAGGAGCTGCATGGCATCTTCGCGCGTGAAGGGGCCGGCTGCTTCCACGACCCCTGGCGGGCCCGCGACGCCTACGGCGGCCTCCCGGCACACCTGGACGCCCGCGAGCGCCTCGCTGCGCTCGCGGACCTGGTCATCGCTCCGCTCCCCGACCCCGTGCGCGCGCTGGAGCTGCTCGAGATGGAGCGTAACGCGCTGCGCATCTTCACCTCGTGCGCGTGGTTCTTCGATGACCTGGCCCGCATCGAGCCGATCCAGATCCTCCGGTACGCCGCTCGGGGCATCGAGCTGGCCGGTACGGAGCGGGCGCGCCTGGACGAAGGCTTCCGGACCCGACTCGCCGTGGCCCGAAGCAACGATGCCACCGAAGGGACCGGTGCCGACATCTATGCGCGGCACGCCCGGACTCCCGTGCCGGCGGAGGTGCGCGCGGCGGCCGGCGGAGCCCTGCTCCACCGGCTGAACGCGGCGTCGGGGACGCGGGTGGGCGCCTACGACGTCCATGTGCTCGCGGAGGAGCCGCTGCGCACGCGCGTGGAGCATGTCCCCACGGGCCGGACGTGGAGCTTCGAGGTACGGACCGGCGCGGAGCTGGAGCCGTCCCCGGTGGTCCGCGTGCGCGATGGGGACGGGGCCGAGACCCGTCTGGAGCTCGCGGACCTGCCGGAGGCGGCGCGCATCCCCGTGACGCGCGCCCTCGAGGCCGGTCTGCTCGACCGGGTCCTGGGGGAGCCGGATCGGCATGCCCTGCTGACGGGCGTCCCCCGCGACCGCGTGGTCCGCCGGGCCTGCCTGCACCGCGTGGACGCCCTGGTCGCGCATCCCGACCCGAGCCCCGACCGGGTCATAGCGGCACTGGACGCGGCCCGGCTCGTGCGCTTCTATCGGCTGGACGTGCCGTTCGAGGCGCAGACGGCCCTCTGGCGCTGGCTGGACCGGCTCGGCCACCCCGCCGCGCTGACGGGACTGGCCCACCTGTACGGCATCGCGGCGGGAGGCCCATGAGCACCCCCGACTTCGTCTTCGTCCTGCACCTGCACCAGCCGGTCGGGAACTTCGATCACGTGATCGCGGAGCACGCCACCGAGGTCTACATCCCGTTGCTGGATGCGCTCGCCGACGGCGGCGTGCTGCCGCTGGGCATCCACGTATCGGGGCCGCTGCTCGACTGGCTGGCCGCGCACCAACCCCGCTTCCTCGACCGCCTGGGTCGTCTGGTGGCGGACGGTCGGGTGGAGCTGCTGGCGGCCGGGTTCTACGAGCCCGTCCTCGCCGCGCTCGACCGGACCGAGCGGGCCGAGCAGGTGCGCTGGATGCGCGACGCGCTCCGGACGCGCTTCGGTGCCGAGGCCACGGGTCTCTGGCTCACCGAGCGCGTGTGGGAGTCGGGCATGATCCCGGAGCTGGCACAGAGCGGCATCGAGTACGTGCTGGTCGACGACTGGCATTTCCGCGTGAGCGGCGTCGAGCCCGAGCGCGTGCAGGGGCCCTACCATCTGGAGGGCGACGGCCACCGCCTGCGCGTCCTGCCGATCCACGAGACGTTGCGGTACCTCATCCCCTTCCGTCCCGCGCACGAGATCGTGGAGCACTTCCGCCTGCTCGGCCAGGCGGAGCAGCCCGGTCTGGCGGTCTTCGGGGACGACGGCGAGAAGTTCGGCGGCTGGCCCGGCACGCGTGCCTGGGTCTGGGAGAGCGGATGGATCGACGCCTTCGTGCGCGGCCTGGCCGAGGCGCAGCAGCGGGGCCTGGTGCGGCTGTGCACTCCATCCGAGGCGCTCCAGCGGCACGCCGGACAAGGGCTGGCCTACCTTGCGTCGTCGTCCTATCGGGAGATGGAGGAGTGGGCCCTCCCGGTCGGGCCGGCCCGGGCGTTCCGCGCGCTGCTCGATCGCACGCACGAGCACGACAATCCTCGACTGCGGGGCTCGCACTGGCGCAACTTCCTGGTGCGCTACTCCGAAGCGAACCGGCTGCACAAGAAGACGCGCGCCCTGAGCGCGCTCTGCCGGGCCCGCCATGATCCGCCCGCGGTGCGTCACGCCATCGGCCGCGCGCAGGGGAACGATCCGTACTGGCACGGCCTCTTCGGCGGCGTCTACATGAAGCACCTGCGCGATGCCGCGTGGCGGAGCCTGGCCGAAGCGGAAGGGACGCTCCGCGCCGGGCAGCCGCTCCAGACCGAGGTACGCGACGTCGACGGGGACGGCGAGCCGGAGCTCTGGATCCACTCCGCGCGCTTCTCCGCGCTGCTCAGCCCGGCCCGTGGGGGACGGATCGAGGAGTGGACCGTCTTCGAGACCGGGATCAACTTCGCGGACGTGCTGACACGCCGGGAGGAGGCGTATCACGCATACGCGCTGCAGCGAGGGCGCGAGCGCGGCGGACGGCCCGAGGGGTCGGATCCGCACTCGACGGAGGGCACCGCGTCCATCCATGACCTCGAGCACGGGTTCGTGCTCTACGATGCGCCGGCCGTGGACGAGGAAGATCGCTCCCTGCTCGTCCCTCGCGTGCTCCCCTCCGAGCTGGATGCGGCGGCGTATGCCTCGGGTCGCTACGACGCCGTGTGGGCGTGGCCGCGGCGACCCGTGCGGTGGTCGCTGGAGCGCGCCCGCGGCGCGGCCCTCGTGACACTCGAGGCGGGCGACCCGCACGACGTGCGGGCGATCCTGCACTTCGGACCGGACGGCAGCCTGGCCGCGGAGTATGCCTGGGCACCGGACGCGTTCCCCGCGAACGCCTGGTTCGCCGTCGAGGTCTCACACTCCGCCGACCTCGACATCGACGACGAGGACGCGCGCTCGACCTGGTGCCATCCGATCGTGACGGTTCCGCGCTCGGAGCAGGGATTCGAGTGGATCACGCAGGGCACGTCGTCCACCCTGCGCTGGCCCACCGAACGAGGCCGCGCCCGCCTGACGCTCCGGCCCCGACGCGGCAACGCGCAAGGCATCTAGCAGTTTGCCAGGGGTCTGTCTCCTGGCCCCTGGTGCGCTCGCCCCACATCCCCGGTGGCCCGTGCGCCACCGTTCGCGCTCCGACCTCCACTTGGGGACGTGGCGCGCCTCCCACACCGCACCCGGGGCGGCGAGGCACGGGAGGTGCCCTCTGACAGGCCGGACGACGCACGAGCCCCTCGACACCGGTTCCGCGCATGCCTCAGGTCCTCAAGGCCAAGAAAGCGAAGCGCAGGCGCAAGAGCCGGTCGACCCCGGAGCCGGCGGCGCGCGCGTCGCACTCCAGGGCGGCCAAGGGGAGGCCCGCCGCGAAGCCCGTCCTGCCAGCATCCCCCCCGGCCGCGGCTGATCCCGCGGCCGCGCTGGCGGCGAGCTTCCGGCGGGCCCTTCACGGGCTCTGGTTCGCCTACCAGCCGGTCGTGGACGGCCGCTTCCAGATCGTGGGCTACGAAGCCTTCCTGCGAAGCCACGAGCCCGGGATCGATACCGCCCGCCCCCTGCTCGAGACGGCACGGCGACTCGAGCGCTCCGACGACCTGTTGCTGCAGATGTGGAACCACGCGCCCGAGCCCTTCGGGCCCGGCGGCCTCGATCGCGCCTGGTTGTTCATGAACGTGGAGCCCGCCGAGCTGGTCGTGTTCCGTGACCTGGCCCGCGGCGGCCCTCTCCGGGCGATGGCCGATCGCGTCGTGGTGGAGGTCACCGAGCGCGCCGCCGTCCTCCCGCATTCGGGCATGCAGCACGCTGCCGAGGACCTGCGCTCCATGGGCTTCCGCATCGCGATCGACGACTTCGGAGGCGCCTGGACGGGAATCGCCACCTTCGCCGCCTTGCAGCCGGACCTGGTCAAGCTGGACGGCGCGCTGATCCGCGGGATCGACAAGAGCCGCCACCGGCGGCTGTACGTGCGCAAGATGCTCGAGATGTGTGACGAGCTCGGCGCCCGGGTCGTGGCCGAGGAGGTGGAGACACCGACCGAGTTCGAGACGCTGCGCGACCTCGGATGTCACTACCTCCAGGGCTTCCACGTGGGACGGCCCGAGGCGTTGGGGCGGCCGGGCATGTGACCGGCGCGCAGGCACGCTGGCACGCGCCGGTCGCACAAGCGGTTCCGGTCGGTCCGCGTTCGCTCCGACGCCCGGGCCGCATCGCGGCCCGGCGACCGGTGACCTCCGAGGCTAGCGCCCGGAGCGCTTCTCGGGTCCGATCCGCTCCGAGCGCGCCTCCCACGACTCGCCCCGCTCGATCCAATCCGCCGCCGGCTCACCCTTGAGCCAGTGATCGAACCACTGCAGGATGCGGCGATGGTAGTCCACCTGCTGCGTCTCCTCCCGCAGGCCGTGGTCGGCGCCGGGGTACACCAGCAGCACCACGTTCTTCCCGGCCCGGCGGGCGTAGTTGTAGAACTCGAGTCCCTGCCGGAAATCCACGACGCCGTCGGCGTCGCCGTGCATGAGCAGCATCGGCGTCTCCAGGTCCTGGATGTGCGCCGCCGGCGAGCTCTCCAGATGACCCTGCAGGTCCTCCCAGTACGGCACCGCCATGCGCGCTTGTCCGGTCTCCCAGTGACCGGTCTCGGGCAGTCCGCCGTTCCAGTGTACGGCACCCATGAAGCTGAGGAAGTTCGTGATGGCCGCGCCGGCCACGGACGCCGCGAACCGGTTGGTGCGGGTCGGCAGATACGCCGCCTGGTACCCGCCCCATGAATGGCCGATCAGACCCATCCGGTCGGGATCCACGTGTCCGGTGGCCACCGCGGCGTCCAGCGCGTGCTCGACCGCATCCAGCGCAGACGGCCCCGGTCGTCCGGGTTCGTACACGATGTCGGGCATCAGCACGAAGTAGCCCTGCTGGGACCACACCTGGTAGTTGTAGTAGTTGCGTTGGCTGGGTGTGTAGTAGCGGTGGAGCCCGTCGGAGAGACGCTCGTACTGGTAGAGGATGAGCGGGTAGCGCTTCCCTTCCTCGAAGCCGGCCGGGTAGACCAGGATGGCCTGCAGGTCGTTCCCCGCGTCCGTGGTGTAGTCCAGCAGCTCGGTGCGGCCCCAGGCGTAGTCGTCCTGGAACGCGTTGACCTGCGTGACCTGACGCAGCGGACGCAGGTCGGCGTCTCCCACGAACACGTCGGGCGCATCATCCCAGCGTTCCTTGCGCACGGCGTAGCGGTCGGCCTCCTCGGCCTTGGTCAGCCCACTCACGCGCGCGTCCTCGAAGACCAGCGACTCGACCGTTCCTCCCGGGCGCACGCGGGCATATCCGGACGCACGCGTACGCAGATCGGTCTCGGAGAGCCAGAGCTCCGCGTCGGCCTTCACCACGTAGGGGTCGGAGAACGACAGGTCGGGGTCCATCCGCACCACCCGGTACTGCCGATCGCGCGCGGCACCGTCGGTCAGGCGCTCCAACGCACCCGTATTCAGGTCCGCGCTCCAGACGTCATGCTTGTCGTAGAGCACCACGCGGGACGGCTCCTCCGTCCAGGCGGCCACCCCCCAGGGCGGGCGCGGTCCGGGGTAGTCGTAGTCGAAGAGGGCGCGCGTGAACTGTCCCGGCTCGCCGAGGGTCACCCGCGCAAGTGAAGCCAGGTCGATCGCCACCCACCGATCCTCCTCGTACACCAGCGCGCGTCCGTCCACCGGGCCGGCGTCGATTCCGTACTGCACGCCCTGCGCAACGCGCGTTCGACTTCCGTCGCGCACGTCCACACGGTACCAGTCGGCAGCCCCGTCCCCGAAGCGGCGCTCGAAGCGGTAGGGGGTGTAGTCCGGCACCAGTCCCCAGCGCCCGCCCTCGACGATCTCAACCGGCTCGTCGAGGTCATCGGCGAGCACGACCACGCGGTCGTCACCCAGATGCCAGGCCGTGGCCAGCGTGGCGTTGGCGATGCGCGTCGCGAAGTACTCCTGCGCCCGCAGGATCTGGTCGTCATCCCAGTGCCAGACCTGGACGTTGGCCTCCTCCACCTCGTCGGCGGCGGTGGCCGACGAGTCGGCGGCCGGCTGCCCCACACCGCTATCCACGCCGTCCCCGGGCGGGTCGCGCTCTGCGTCCTCGCGCTCTGCGTCCTCTGCGTCCGGTGGCGCGGCAGACGCTCCCCTGTCCGCCCCCGCCTCGGCGTCCGCGGCCTTCACCTTCCAGGGCCGCACGCCCAGGAAGACGGTTCCCCCGTCGTCGCTCCAGGCGATGCCGCCCGAGTCGGTGATCCGCAGCGTATCGCCGAGCTCCGCCCGACCGACGCCCCGAAGCACCCGCGGCGCACCCGCGGGATCGGCCCACACCAGGAGGTCGTGCGAGTCCTCCGCGCGCGTCTCCAGCGTGGTCGAGCGCAGCACACCGAGGGCACCCGTGTCTTCGTGCCACGTGAGCGCCCGGTACCGGGCATCGTGCGAGTCGAGCGTCCTCAGCGTCCCGGTGTCGGGATCGTAGAGGACGACGCCGTTCGCGTCCCCGCCGGCTGTGCGCAGCGTGGCGGCGAGCGTGCTGCCCTCCGGCTTCCACGCGAACGTCTCCACGTTGCCGATGACCGTGCGCGTGCCACCGGCCGGGTCCAGCACGATCAGGTCGGCACCCACCGTGTCGGCAACGGCGATGGCGTGTGCGGCCAGCCAGCGGCCATCGTCCCGGAACGTGAGGTCGCTCACCTCGAAGAGCACGGTGTCCCTGCCGGTGGTCAGGTCCACCAGACCCAGCCGGTCCCGGATGGGGCCTTCCGCCTTCTCGCGCTCGTCGGGGCTCACACCCTTCCGGTAGGCGAGCCAGCGTCCCCGGGCATCGAAGAGAGGGCGGGTGCCGTGCTGCAGCACCACCGCCGGTCCGCTTCCGTCCGCGCGCGTCAGGCGCAGCTCGTCCGATTCGTCGACCCGGCGGATGGACGCCACCAACCAGGTGCCGGTGGGGTCGAGCGCGAAGGCGCCCAGGTTCTCGAAGCGGCCGTAGTCGGAAGGGGGCACCGTGGGTCGCTGCGCCGTCAGCGGCGCCACGGTGAGAAGCAGCGCGCCCAGGAAGAGCGACATACGCAGGAGCGGCATCAGGGACTCCGGTCGGGAAGGACGGATCAGTCGTTCGTGGGACGCGAGGCGCCCCTCGATCGTTGCAGATCGGAGCATCACGACGCGGGATGGCGTGCGGCCAGCGCGTTGATGTCCGCCACCTCGAGCCTGGGGGAGGGTGCACCGGCCACCGCGGCCTCGATCATCGCACGCCCCACCTTCTCCGTGGTGGTGAGATGGCGCGGCACGAGTCGCTCCAGCAGCGGATACAGCGGGGCCACGAACACGTAGAGCGCCCGGTAGAGCGGCGTGCTGGACGTGGCGCCGCGCCGCGGCTGGATGTAGCCGGGCCGGAACATGTAGGCGGCCCGGAACGGGAGACGGAGCAGGGCGTTCTCCGTCTTCCCCTTCACGCGGGCCCACATGAAGCGTCCCTGCTCCGTCTCGTCCGTCCCCGCTCCGGTCACGTAGCAGAACACGCAGTCGGGGCTGACCTTGGCCACGGCGCCGGCCGCGGACAGGGTCAGGTCGTAGGTGAGGCGTGCGTACTCCGCTTCGGACTTCCCCGCCGCCGAAACCCCCAGCGTGAAGAGGCAGGCGCCGGCGCCCGCGAGATCGCTCGTGATCTGGCCGTAGTCGAAGAAGTCGCCGTGGATGACTTCGCGCAGCTTGGGATGCGTGCGGCCCCCGGGGCGTCGGGTGATGGACACCACCTCGGTGACGCGGGGGTCGTCCAGGCACTCGAGCAGCACACCGGTCCCCACCATGCCGGTGGCGCCGAACAGGAGGACCTTCATGCGGGTGCGCTCCTTCGGACGAGGCCGGTGACGGAGGGCGGTGACGGGACGTCGCGGCGACCGGGGCGTTGCCAGGGCGCCGGAGGACGTCCGGAGTTTCCGGGCGAAGGTAGGGGCGGACCGGCCGTCAAGGCCACACCGACGAGGAGAGCTCGGGCCGGGGGCGCCACAATGGCGCAACCGGCCGTGCACCGTCACGTTCGGCCATGGACTCGCCCGCCGCTGCCCGTCCGTCGTGGAGTCTGCTCGTCTTCCTGGCGCTCGCCGGAACCACGGCCGCGCTTCTGGGCACGGCGGTCCACGAGGTGCTCGGACATGGACTCGTGGCGCTCCTGCTCGGCGGTCGGTTCCACGACGTGTACGTCGGGGTGCTGGACGGACAGGCCGGTGCGGTGGCCTCGGGTCCCCGCAACGCCGTCGTGCTCGCGGCCGGCGCGCTGTCCGAGCTGCTGCTGGGCGCCGCCGCGTGGATCGCCCTGCGGCGGAGGCTGCGCGGCGATCCATCGAGGTCCCACGGAGGGATGCGGCCCTTCCTCTGGCTGCTGGCCCAGCACTCCGTGCTGGCCGGCTGGGTGTACATGACGGCCGGACCGGCGCTCGCGACGGCGAGCGGCGGAACCGGCGGCGACTGGACGCTCCTGTTCCGGACCTGGGGAGTGCCTCCGCTGCCGCTGTTCGTCGTGGGCCTCATCGGGGCGGTCCCGCTGACCGCGTCTTTGATGCGGGACGCGGTGCGGGTGACCGCGGCCGCGGGCATCGGAGCCCGGCCCGCGTCGCGACGCCAGCCCTCCGTCGCGGAGGAACGGCTCGCCGCGTCGGCTCGCGCGGCTCCGGTATCAGACCCCCCGTCCGCCGCGCACGCGGGACTGCGCGCGTTCACGCTGCTCGTCCTGCCCTCCATCGTGCTCCGCAGCCTGTACGCGGTCGCCGTCGCGCCCTGGAGATCCGCGCCGTTGCTCCCGACCCTGGGCGACCTGTTCGACGACCTGCTGCTGGCCGGCCTGGCTGCGCTCTGGCTCCGGTGGCGGCCCGGTGCGTCGCACCGGTCTCCTACCCCGGTCGGCGATCCGCCCGCGCCGGCACGGCTTGCCGGGTGGAACGGCTTCCTGCTCGGTGCGGTCGGGGTCACCCTCCTGGTCTTCGGGCCGACGCAGGAGCTCCGGCGGGGCCTGTCGATCGGGCCCCCGAGCCCCGACCAGTACATCGGTGTGGCGCAGCGCCTCGAGCTGACCGTGGACCTCTCGGACTCCTCAGCGTCCCTGCTGCGGGTCCGGTCCACGCCCCGGCCGGGCGTCGGTGCCCGCTACCGCCGCCGTCTCACGGCCGAGCTGGCGGAGCGAGGCCCGTCCCCGTCCGGAGCGCGCGAGCTCACCGCGTTCATGGCCCGCTGGAACGTGGATGGCGCGCGCGTCGCGGATCTGTCGACACCCCGTGCGGAGGGGGACGCCTGGACCTGGGAGGCCCGGCTGGAGAACGTGCCCGACCCGTTGATCCTGCGGGTATGGCCTCTCACCTGGGTCCAGGAGTCGCGCGTGGAGCGGGTGCGGATCGTGGGTGCGCGCGTCCTGGCCGCGACGGACGGAGGGCGCGTCGGGACGGATGGAGAGGACGTGGTGTGGACGCGGCCGCAGGATGCGAGGCAGGTGGACAGCGTGGTGGTGGCGTGGCGGCGACGGTGACGAACGCGCGCGGCTCCCCTCGCGGGAGCCGACGCGCCGTTCCTTGTCACCCCTGCGCCGCGTGCCACGCCTCCAGCACCTCGGCCTCGCGCTCCCGGGTGAGCCCGAAGGGTCGGGCCGCCACTTGCTCAGGGTCGCGCGAGCGCTCGAACTCCAGCGCGTCACGGGCCGTGACGGTCAGCGGTCGGAAGGTCAGCCCCGCGGCCACCGAGGCGCTCACATCCACGAACATGAGCGGATCTCCCGGGATCCACGAAGGAAAGTCCCGCCACGGCATCAGCCCCTGCGCCTCCAGGAAGGACTCCGGCACCCACGTCAACGTGTGCGGGGTGTCCGTGGCCGCGCCGATCTGCTCGAGCGCGGTCCCGAACTCGAGACGTTCACCCGGCCCGGTTCCGTTGAAGACGCCGGCCGTCTGCGCCTCGGCCAGCCGTACGATCCACTCGGTCAGGTCGCGCTGATCGATCACCTGGTACGCATGCTCCGGACGACCCGGCGCCAGCACCTCGCCTCCGTCGTCCATCCGCCGCGGCCAGTAGCCGAAGCGGTTGGTCTCGTCACCGGGACCCACGATGAGCCCGGGGCGCACCACGGCCGATCGCCCGGGGAACGCGGCCTGCACGATGCCCTCGCTCAGCGCCTTCATGTGTCCGTAGGCCGCCGGGTCGCCGTGCGACCACCCCTCCGGCGCCTGCACCAGCGCGTAGTCGACGCCCACCAAGGGCTGATAGAGCACATCGTCCGCGCGGCTCCAATCGAACCCCTCCAGCGCATAGGCGGAGATGGAGGAGACGTAGATGTAGTGCTGCGTGGAGTTCTTGAGCAGCTCGGTGCTCGTCTCCACCCACCGGTAGTCCTGCCCGTTGTTGTCGATGACCACGTCCCACTCGCGGCCTTCCAGCGCGCTGTGGTCGCCCCCGCGGTCCCCCACGAGGCGCTCCACCTGCTCGGGAAGATCCGCCTCGGAACGGCCCCGGGTGAAGATGGTGACCTGATGGCCGCGGTCGATCGCGTACTGGACCGTATGGGGCCCGATGAAGCCCGTGCCGCCGAAGATCAGGAGGCGCTTGGGCGCGGGAGCGGCCGGGGCCGCGTCCTCCGCCCCACCCGCACAGGCGGCGACGCCGCCGAGTGCGAGGCCCGCACCCATCGCTCCGGTCGTCTTCAGGAAGTCGCGTCGGGTCGGCGTCATGATACGGCGTCTCCTCGGGGCTGCGAAGGGTCTGGCGGCACGGAAGCGCTCCGGGGACGGGGGATCGCTGCCGCCCAGCACCGCATCCCCCGGCGGTCGTGCCGCGGCGGCAATCTAGGGCCGGTGCGGCGGACGCCGACAGGCACCCTCGGCCGCATCGGCCCGGCTGCTGCGCGAGCCCGAGCGGTGACCTGACCTGTCGGATCACCGCGCCGAGCGGTCCGGCGGTATCGAGATCGGCAACGACCTGGTCCGCAGCATCCGCGGGATCGAGCACGGGTGCGGCGGGCCGTTGCGGCGCGGACACGGGCGTCGCGCCGGGCCGGCTGGCGCCCGCCCTGGCGCGGCCGACGCTGGCGCCACACACTCGGAACGCGCCGGCCTCGGCCCTACAACCTGGACGGTCCCCATGCCCCTCTCCGACCTCATCCAGACCGCCAACCGGGTCCTGATCGCCGAAGGGGATCTCGACCGCGTCGCCGACTTCTTCGCCGATGGCTATCGGGCCCACGGGACCGACCGCGACCTCGTGGGTCACGACGCGATCGGCAGCTACCTGCGCATGCTACGCGAGTCCTTCCCCGACCTGACGGTCGACGTGGAGATCCTGGTTAAAGGGGCGGACCGGATCGCGTGGCAACGTCGGCTCCAGGGCACGCACGCACAGGCGTTCATGGGCTTCCCCGCGTCGGGACGGCCCGTGCTCTGGCGGGACATGGTCGTGAGCCGCGTGGACGGGGACCGCATCCAGGAGGAGTGGGTTCTCACCGACCAGGTGGAGCGGATGATGCGGGCGCGGAAGGGGTGATCGGCCCTGAACGCGGGGGCGTCCGGTCGGACGCCACCAGAGCGACGCCCGTCACGACGAGCAGGACCCCCACCCAGCCGCGCCACCCGTAGCGCTCCCCCAGGAACGCCACCGAGAACAGCAGCACGAACGCCAGGCTGGTGCGGTCGACGGCGGCGACCTGCGCCGCCGCTCCCACGCGCAGCGCGGCGAAATACGCCAGCCAGGAGAGGGCGCCGGCCAGACCGGCGAGGACGATGAACGTCCAGGCGCGGCCGTCCGGCGCGGAGGCGCCGCGCAGCAGAGCCAGCTTCCCCGACCCCGCCGCGACCGCGACCAGCACCAGCGTCATCACCACCGAGCGCGCCGCGGTGGCCAGCGTGGGGTCCACGCCGCCCAGCCCGACCTTCGCGAAGATCGCGACGCCCGCGCCGCCCAGCGCAGCGACCAGGCCCAACAGCAGCACCGTGGGGCTCATGGCGTTCGCTCGCGTCGCCGAGGGCCGCGGCGGGCGCCGCTCACCCCACCGGCCGGGCGCGCCGCACCAGGTCCGCGTACTCCTGCTCGCGGATGCGCGCCAACGCTTCCACACGCTCCTGGATGCCTTCGACGAGCCGCTCCAGCAACTGGAGCTGCCCCTCCGTGGGCGGCGCGTCCGCCATGGAGGCGAAGCTCATCAGGCGCGCCAGCTTGGAGTCGATGCCGGTCGGTTGCGCGATCAGATCCTGGCCGGCCCGCGCCCGGTACTGCACCAGGCGCTCCTCCAGAGGATACAGCTTGTCGTTCAGGCGCTGCAGTGCATCCACCAGCTCGCGGCGGCCGCCTGCCGTTTCGACCATCTGCTCGGCCTCGGCGCGCATGTCCCGGATCTCCTTCACCAGGTCCATGGTCTCGGTGAGCTTGTCGCGGGTGGCGATCAGGAACTCGTGCTGCGCGACCAGATCCGCGTCCGTGAAGTCGATGCGCGGGTCCCGCAGGATCTCGAACTCCTGGCGCTGCGTCCGTCCGTTGGCCACCAGCTCGACCGCGTACGTGCCTGGAGCAGCCAACGGTCCCTGCGCGCTTCCCTGGAAGACGGCGTCCTCCAGCACGCGCGCGCCGGGGTAGCGCATGTTCCAGGTCCACGTGTTGGCGCCCACCGCCGCCGGGGCGTCCTCCACCGTGCGGATGACCTCCGCTCCCTTGAGGATGCGGAGCGTCACGGGACCCGCGGGGCGTTCGCGGATCATGTACGGCACGACCACACCGCTGGGCGGGTTGGCGCCCGCCATCCTGCGCTCCCCGTAGTTGGCGACCCGGTCCGACCCGTCGCGGAAGCGGACCGTGCTGCGGGGCCTGAAGAGGTGAACGGGGTCGGCCAGCGCGCGCGCGTCCATCTGGTGCAGCAAGGCGACGTTGTCGAGGATCCAGAACGAGCGGCCGTGCGTGGCCACGGCCAGATCGCCGTCCTTGACCTGGATGTCGTGCACCGGCACCACGGGCAGCCCGTGATCGAGCGGTTGCCAGTGCCCCCCGTCGTCGAAGGACACGTAGATCGTCCGCTCGGTACCGGCGTAGAGCAGCCCGCGCTGTTCGGGATCCTCGCGGATCACCCGTGTGAAGTCGCCTTCGGCGATGCCGTTCGTGATCCGGGTCCACGTGGCCCCGTAGTCGGACGTCCGGTACAGGTAGGGCGTCTGATCGTCCAGCTTGTAGCGGGTGGCCGCCACGTAGGCGGTGGCCGGATCGTGCGGCGAGGGGTCGATGATGCTGATGAGCGCGAACTCCGGCAGGTCGGGGATGTTGACCTGCGTCCAGTTCGCACCGTTGTCCCGCGAGACGTGCACGTAGCCGTCGTCCGAACCGGCCCAGAGCACGCCGGGCCGGGCCGGCGACTCCGCGAACGCGAAGATCGTCGCGTACCACTCCGGCCCGTACGCCTCGCGCGTGATGGGGCCCCAGTACTCCCCCGGCTCCGGGTGTTCGTAGGACGGTGTCCGTTCCAGCGTGCTGGGGTCGGCCCGCGTCAGATCGGGGCTGATCACCTCCCAGGTCTGGCCCTCGTCCCGGGTCCGGTGCACGTACTGCGAGGTGATGTACAGCACGTCCGGGTCGTGCGGGGACGTCATCACGGGGAACGTCCACCAGAAGCGGTACAGCATGTCGGCCGCGCCCCACCCGTAGTAGGTCTCCGGATTGGGCGAGATGTCGCGGACCTGCTTGTTGCTGTGGTCGTAGCGCGTGAGCCAGTGATGGTCCGCCGAGTACACGATGTCCGGATGGTCCGTGCGCACGGCGATGTAGCCGTCCTCGCCTCCGCCGACCGTGAACCAGTCCTCCACCGTGACGGAGCCATAGTCGGAGCGGCTCGGCACGGAGATGCTGGTGTTGTCCTGCTGGGAGGCGTAGAGCCGGTAGGGGAAGGCGTTGTCCACCGCGACGTGATAGAGCTGCGCGGTGGGCTGGTTCATGATCGAGGACCAGGAGCGTCCCCCGTTGAACGAGACCGTGGCCCCTCCGTCGTTGCCGTTCACCATCCGCATCGGATTGTCCGGGTCGATCCACAGGTCGTGGTTGTCCCCGTGGGGCGCATCCACGGTCTCGAAGGTCTCGCCCCCGTCGGTGGACTTCCACAGTCGCACGTTCAGGACGTAGACGGTGTTGACGTCCTGCGGATCGGCCACGATGTGGTGGTAGTACCAGGGCCGCTGGGTCAGGTCGGCGTCCTCGTTGGTGCGCGTCCACGTGGCGCCCCCGTCCTCCGAGCGGAACACGCCCTTCTTGCCCAGCTCCGCGTCGATGATGGCCCACACCCGCTGCGGCTGGACGGGTGAGACCGCGATGCCGATCCGACCCTTGAGGCCGTCCGGCAGGCCGGGCCGGTCGGTGAGCTCCGTCCAGGTGTCCCCGCCGTCCGTGGACTTGAACAGCCCGGTGCCCGGACCGGCGCTGGTGAAGCCCCAGGGATAGCGCCGCAGCTCGAGCAGCGAGGCGTACAGCACGTCGGGGTTGGACGGGTCCATGATCAGGTCGATGGCACCCGTATCCTCGTCGCGGAACAGGATCTTCTGCCACGTGGCCCCGCCGTCACGCGAGCGGTACACGCCCCGATCCGGGCTCGGGCCCCAGGGGGTGCCGAGCGCGGCGACGTACACCAGGTCGGGATTGGAGGGATGCACGCGCACGCGCGCGATCTGGCTGGTGGCCTCCAGCCCCAGGTGCCGCCACGTGCGCCCCGCGTCATCGGAGCGGTACACGCCGTCCCCGATGGAGGCGTTGCCGCGGATGCAGGCCTCCCCCATCCCCACGTAGACCACGTCCGAGTTGGACGGTGCCAGCTCGATGGCACCCACCGAGCCGGTCTGGAAGAACCCGTCGGAGATGTTGGCCCAGTTGAGCCCGCCGTCCGTGGTCTTCCAGACACCGCCACCGGCGGTGCCCTGGTAGTAGGTGAAGTCGTCCGTGGGATCGCCGGCCACGGCGAGCACCCGACCTCCCCGGGTGGGCCCCACCATGCGCCAGGTCACCAGATCCAGGTAGGTGGGGTCGACCGTCTGGGCCGGTGCCGCCAGGGGAACGCCGAACAGGAGGACGACGAGCCAACACCACGACCGACCACGCATGACCATCTCCCAGCGAAGGATCCGAGGATCCGAGAACGTCCGCAGGGATGGTGCGGCCAGGGTGGAGCGTCTGCAAGAGCCGCCCGCACCGTGGGCAGGGCCGCTCGCCGACGTCAGCCTTCCTCGATTCCCCCCGTGGGCGGTGCTGCGACCGCGGCCCGGTACGCGGCGATCGCGGTGAAGTACTCCAGGCTCGCCTCGGCCGCCTTCGCCCGGGCGTCGAACGTGACCTGCTCCCGGATCTGCAGGTCCAGCAGGTCCGAGGATCCGGCGCCGAATCGTGCGCGTTCCGCTTCTTCCAGCTCGAGCGCCAGCTCGACGTTGAGCTCGGCGCGAGCCACCTGGCCCCGGGCCGCCTCCAGCGCGACCAGCGCCGTGCGCACGTCCGCGGCCACTCCGTCCTCCGCGAACTGGAGCGCCCGCCGCGCTTGCTCGAGCTTGCCCGACACCTCCTGCACCTTGCCCCGTGCCTTGCGTTGCTGCAGCGGAAGCTTGAAGGAGAGGCCAGCGCGCAGCTCGGCCGTCGGTCGGTCGGAATAGAGACGCTCGCCCCACGCCCGGGTCGTCTCCACGCTGGCATCGAGGCGAGGCAAGAGCCCATTGCGAGCCAATCCCAGCTCCGCCTCGGTGCGCTCCACGGTGAGGCGGAGCCGTTCGAGCTCGGGGCGCTGGGCGAGGGCCAGCGCCAGACCCGACTCCGCTTCGTAGACCGGTTCCGATCCGGGATCCGGAAACCCGGGCGGCAGCCGGCTCTCGGTCGGCGTCACGGGAGCTCCCTGCGGATCGCGGAAGAACAGGGAGAGCGCCACCGCAGCCGCCTGGAACGCACGCTCGGCGTCCAGGACCGCGATCTCGCGCGCCACCACCAGTCGCCGGTTGTCCACCAGCACGATCTCCGCCTGCAGCCCCGCGCCCACCAGGTCGTCGAGCGCGGCCGTCCGCTCGGTCGCCAGCCGCAGCAGGTCTCGCGCGTACTGCAGCTTCTGGCCGGCCGCGAGCCACTTGAAGTAGGCCACGGTGCCCGCACGCACGAAGTCCAGACGCTGCCGGCGCACGTAGGGCTCCGCCCCGCGCAGGTCGATCTCGGCGCGGCGGATCTCCGTACGGGCCGGATCCGTCCATCCGCCCTGCAGGACGGGAACGGACACCCCGACGGTGGCCTCTCCGTCCGCCCGCGTGCGCTGCGCGTAGTAGGCCGGAAGCTCCTCCCCTGTCGTGCGGCGGTACCCGCCGTATACGGTGGCTCCCCAGATGCCGAGGAACTGCGCCACACCTGCCTCGACGGTCGTGTACTCGTAGTAGCCGTCCGGCGTCCCCTTCGCGGAGCCGAAGAGGTCCAGGTCGAACAACCCGCGCGCCGTGCGCAGGCGACCTTCCAGCACGTCGCGTTCGATGCGGGCGCCGAGCAGCGGTGGATACGTCGCCTCGATGGAGGCCAGGACCTCCTCCAGGAGCAACGGATCGCCCGGCTCCTGGGCCAGGGTCGGCTGCGGCCCGATCACCATCACGAGCGCCAACCCGGCACTCGCTGCAGCGTAGCCGCGCCGTCGTCGCGTCGCGCCGCGCTGGACCCGCCGGCCATGGACCCGTGCGGCGCTCACGCTCCACCTCCCGTGGACCCCTGCGTCGGATCCTGTGCCAGCGACGGCGGAAAGCCGTTCAACTGGCGCCAGATCTCGTACCAGAGCGGGACCCGTCCCAGCAGCACCCATCCGTCCGTCTTGACGCCCTGCCGCAGCCAGCGCGGACCGGGCCACTCCACCACCTCGCTCCCGTCTCCCACGACGTCCGGTCGCGGTGCCACCAGCACACGGAAACGACCGGTCCCGTCGCCGGTGGGATCGATGAGCACCACCTCCCCGCCGAACGTGCCCCGCGCGACGGAGGGCCAGCCGATGAACTGCACCGCCGGCCAGCCCTCGAACTGGAGGCGCACGCGGCTCCCCTCCCGCGTCACGGTGCCGTCGGGCGCCACCTCGCGCTCCTGCACGAGCGGGATGTCGTTGCCGTCGAGCCAAAGCTCGACGCGCCGCTCACGGGTCTCCGGTACGATCGTCGCCAGTGGCTTGCCCGCGCTGAGGAACGTGCCCTCGGTGGCGTTGACGCGGAAGATGACGCCGTCGCGCGGAGATACGACCCGCAGCGAGCGTACCTCGTTGGCCTGGCTGCGATAGGACGCGAGCGATTGGGCCGCGCTCGCAGAGTCGGAGCGCGCCTGCTCGACGGAGGCCCGGGCTCCGTTCAGATCCGCGGCCCCGTCCAGCTCCGCCTTGCGGCGATCGGCCTCTGCCTGGGCCAGCGCGGCCCGGGTACGATCCCGCTCCAGCGTCGCGAGCTCGTAGTCACGCTGCGACACCAGACCCTTCCCCTGATCTTCGTACAGACTGCGCACGCGCTCGTACTGCAACTCCGCCGTTCGCGCCGCGAAGCCCGCCGCCTCCAGCCTCTGGTCGGCCGCAGCGATGGCCTCGGGAAGGGCCGCCTGCTTCTGGCGGAGCTGGTCGCGCAGATCCGCCAGCTTCTGCGTCGCCGCGTCCAGCCGGACCGCCGCCGCCTGCTGCTGCGTGTCGAGATTCGCCAGCAGCTCCGGGTCGTTGGCGGTGATCTCGAACAGGACCTCGCCCTGCCGCACCTGCTGCCCCTCGACCACGTTGGACACAAGGATCCGGCCGGAGAGGGGTGCTTCGAGCACCTGCGGGCGCTCCAGCGGATCGAACGCGACCACCTGGCCGCTGCCCCGGACGAACTGCTGCCAGGGAAGCACGAGGATCAGGATCACATACAGGACACACAGGCCGGCGGCGATGCGGCCGAAGCGTCGCACCAGCGGGGGCGACGTCGTCAACGTCAGGGCTGGGAAGTCGACCCGGTGGTCGAGCATCGGCAGGGCGTCGCTCGGAAGCTCCTCGCGGGTGGCGCCCCACAGGCCTACGACCTTGCGGCTCATCCCGTCACCCCCGTGCGCATGGGTCCGAAGGAGGCCATGTCGATGCTGCGGTCGCAGCGCTGGAGGATGGAGATGTCCCGCGATGCGACGATGAGCGTCCAACGGTTGTCGGGCGCGAAGACGAAGTCGGTGAGCTCGGAGAAGGTCTGCGGCTCCAGGTTCTCCAGGTTCTCGTCGAGCAACAACAGACGCGGCTTTCCGATGATCGCGCGGGCCAGGATCAGGCGGCTCCGCTGTGAGGACGAGAGAGGTCGGCCACCGACCATCAGCTCGGTGTCGATGCCCTCCGGGAGGCGCATGATGTCGTCGAGCAGACCCACCGCGTCGAGCGCCTCCTGCACCTCCTGTCGCGTCAGGCGCTCACGTCCGAAGCGGACGTTCTCGAGGATGGTCCCCTGCACCAGGTCCTGACCTCGTACCAGGGACACGATCCGACGCAGTGCGGACAGATCCCAGTCACGCACGTCCACGCCGTCCACCCGCACCGTTCCGCGCTGCGGAGCGCGGATGCCCATGAGGATGTCCATCACGGTCGACGTCCCGTATCCAGCGGCACCGACCAACGCCACCCGCTCTCCGGGTGCCAGCGACATGCTGACGTGGTTCAGCACGGCCCGGGTCGGGTCGTATCCGAAGGTCAGGTCGCCGATCTCGACGCGGGCACCCTCTTCCGCCGAAGGCCCTGTCGGCGTCTCGCCGCCGGCGCGCTCGATGGGCAGGTCGACCACGTATCCGATCTTGTCGACCGCGGCGAGCGCGTCATAGAACGACTCGACGTGCTTCCCCAGTGACGCCAGATTGGCCACGATCGCCGAGACGATGATCTCGGCCGCGACGAGCTGACCCAGCGTCAGCTCGGCGTTCAGCACGAGCAGGCCACCGAGGCCCAGCAGCACCGCCGACGCGACCGCCTGCAGCGCCAGCAGGCCGATGATCTGGCGGAACACGACCCGCCAGTGACGGCCCCGCGCATCCAGGTACGCCTCCGCGAGGGCGTTCGCGCGGCGTGTCGCGATGCGCGTGGCACCCGCCGTCTTGAACAGGTACGGGAACATCGCCACCTGCTCGAGCCAGGATGCCAACTCGTGCTTGGCGTACGATTCCTCCACGCTCGAGTGTACGGCCCCCCGTCCCAGCAGGGTCAGCACCGCGGCGAGGTAGGCTACCAACAGGAGATCAAAGACCAGCAGGAACGGGTGGTAGAAGCCCAGGATCACGAGCCCGACGACAGCCCCCAGCACCAGGTTCACCCCATCCAGCAGGATGAGCGCACCCGACTTCTGGACCGTGACCACGTCGAAGAACCGGTTGATCAGATCCGGTCCCAGCTTCTGGTCCAACGCCTCCATCCGGACCCGCGGGAGGCGGTAGGACAGGTCGGCGGTCAGACGGACGAAGATCCGGCGCTGGATGAGCTCCGTGACGTAGTACTGGGCCGCTTTGACGAGACCCAGGAGGCACAGGAAGCCGAACAGGCCGAGCGAGAGCAGGACCAGCGCCTGGATGTAGACGCCCTCGGCGGACCCGAACGCGAGGCTGTTGACCAGCGCATCCACCGCGAGCGGCACGGCCAGATAGAGCACCCCCGCGAAGACGGCGAACAGGACGACCGTGCCGATGTCCTGGCGTTCGGGCAGGAGCAACTGGTAGAGCCGTCGCAGCGGCGACGGCCCGTCCGCGTGGGATACGACGGGTGCGGATCCCGCACCGGATGTGGTGCGGAAGACATTGGTAGCCATGAGCGTCGCCCGAAGAATGGCGCGGGGAGGACCCGAGTCGACTGGGGGCCGGCGCAACGAGAATCCCGGTGTACCAGCAGGTCGGGGCGCATGTTCCGGGGCGCCGGCGGATCCTCGACCCGGCGGGTCCCGGTCCGGGGCCGCCGCCCCGGGGCGCTTCGGCTCCCCGGAGAGGTCACCTGCCGCCGCGGCCCGCCGCGGCTGGAACCCGGTCCGCGGGAGGGCGGACCGGAAGATCGTCCGGCGTCAGCCGCCGGCCAGCTCCCGCCGGGCGCGCTCCACCAGGCGGGCCCACGCTTCGTTCTCTCCCGGATCCCAGACGGCGTTCATCGTGGCGCGGGCGTCCGGCTCGGGGACGCCTTCGACCAGGGTGCGGTAGAGGTACACGAACGCCGAGGCGCGCATGTTCGCGAAGCAATGCACGTAGACCTTCCGTCCCTGGTTGGCCCGCATCACGTCGAAGAACATCCTCACGTCGGCGATCTGGGGATCCTCCCAGACGACCGGGATGTGCACGTACGTGAGGCCCTCCTGCGCCACCAGGAAGCCCTCACGGCCGTTCCGGGCCTCGTCGGCGATGGCCAGGTTGATCACCACGTCGTATCCGGCTTCCCGGATCAACGGGATCTGGTCGTACGCGATCTGGCCGGACGAGGCCAGACGCTCCGTCACCACCTGGTGGTTCCGCACGGTCTCCAGCGGTGCAGGCGCCTGTTGGCCTGCTGCGCGTTCCACCGGCATGCCGAATCCTCCTCCGAGGACGAGCGAGAGCGCAATCCCTCCGCGGACGTTCCCTCTCAAAAGCGCCATCGTACCCCCACGGTCGCGACCTGGGTCTCGAGCCAGTTCTCGTACAAGGCCGTGAAGCCGTCGCCTTCGACCTCACGTTGGATCCCGAAGTCGTTGAAGAGATCCGTGAACGTCAGGACCAGCTCGGCGCGCTGATCCGCCAGCGGCCACTTGCCCGACACGTCCACCGAGGAGCGCGCCCGCTCGAAGCCCTGCGGGACGTTGCGGCGGCCATAGCGGATGTAGCTCACCTGGACCTCGCCGTCGCCCGCCACCCGCAGGCGGTTGTTGAGCGTCAGGTCCCAGGTGTCCTGGCTGGAGGACGCGAGCGAGAACGGGCGCTGGGTGGGGAAGTACAGGAGCGTCTCGAGGGCGTCCACCTCGTTGGTGAACCAGTTCACGCTGCCCGAGATCAACCAGGGTCGGGCCACCTGCTGCTGCACCAGCACCTCCACACCGGTCTGATGGGAGTTGCCCGCGTTCTCGTAGATCTTGTTGACGATGTCGTAGTCCGGATCGGACGAGTCGACGGCGAAGATGCGGAGGAACGCGTCCGAGATGTCCCGGCGGTAGAGCGAGGTCGTGACCGATCCCCCGGCCCAGGAACGACCGAACCCCAGCTCGTACACGTTCGTGAGCTGGGGACGGAGGAACGGGTTGCCGACCTTCAGCAGTTCCGGATCGTCGTACTTGGGGAAGATGCGGAGCTCGGGTTCGCCGGGTCGATCGATGCGGCGGTTGTAGGCTGCGATCATCCGGTTCCGGTCGCTCAGCGCCCACGTGAGCTTCACGTTGGGGAAGAGCTCGAGGTAGTCGTAGGCGTCACTGCCCGGGTAGTAGATGTTCTCCTCGGGGATGCGGTATTCCACACCCGTCTGCTCCACCCGCAGGCCGGCCTCGAGGGTATAGCGCTCCTTGATCCGCACCAGGTTGGCATACGCCGCGTACAGGTCCTCCTCCCAGTCCGAATCGTCGCCGAGGCCCTCGTAGATGACACTCTGCACCCCGCGATCCACGGTGTAGGTGATCGGCAGCCACCGCCGCTGCAGCTTGGTGCCGAGCTCCAGGCGCCCACTGGCCAACGGCAACGTGAAGTCCACCGTCAGGGGGACGGTGTTCTCCACGGCCTCCAGGTGGGTGCCGTCGGTGCCCTCCCGTACCGCCGAGACCTCGTTCAGGAAGTACGCTTCGTCCTCCCAGCCCCGCGTGTACTGGAGGTTGATGTCCAGTTCCTGACCGGGCGTCGCGAAGGCGTGCTTGAAGTTGGCGGTGACGTTGACGAAGCCCGTGCTCTCCTTCTCCCGCCAGAACCAATAGCGCAGCCGCTCTCCGGTGGGCTCCAGCAGGAACGGCACCTGCGCGCGATCCGTATGCGTCTCGAAATCCCAGATCCCGGACAGGGTGAGCGTGTTTGCGCCGTCCAGCAACACGTCGGAGCCGCCCCGGAAGATGTAGTGCGTCTGGACGCGGTTCTCCGGCACCTGCGAATCGATGATCCGGCCGTCGTCGTAGAAGCGCGTCGTGAACTCGTTGTTGGGCAGATCGTGCTGGCGGTAGACCTCCCCGTATCCGAAGGCCCGGACCCGCTCCGTGTTGTACGCCAGGCCGAGGCTGGGGATGATCTTCTCGTTGGCGGAGTAGCTGCCCAGGTCGGTGGGGAGGTCTGCCCGCTGCTTCGTCAGCTGTCCCACACCCAGAGAGAGCCCCAGGTCCCCGGACCACCCCAGCTGACGCTCCTCCTTGTAGATGATGTTGATGATCCCGGCCATCCCCGCCGCGTCGAAGCGGGCGGATGGGTTGTTGATGATCTCGATGGCCTCGATGTTGGCCGCCGGGACGTTGTCGAGCCCGCGTTGGCTCCCGAACCCGGTGAGGCTCGACGGCTTCCCATCGATCAGCACGGCGACGCGGTCGCTGCCGCGGAGCTGGACCTTGCCTTCCTGGTCCACCGTGACACCGGGGAGATTCCGCATCGCGTCCAGCAGGGACCCCGTCGACTGCGCCGCACCGTCGGCGATCCGGTACACCTGGGTCTCCACCCCGGCAGAGCGAACCGCTTCGACCGTCACGCGCAGCTCGTCGATGCTGCCCACCGGCGCCAGGGTGACGTCCCCCAGGTCGTAGGTGAGGTTCAGCTCCGACACCAGCAGCGGGACCGCCTCGGGAAAGAGCCCCGGGAAGGACACGTGCACCGTGTAGCGCGCCGGGGCGAGCCCACGCAGCAGAAAGCGGCCGTCCTGGCCGGCCAGAACGCCCAGCACCGTGTCTCCCGCCGAAGCGCGCTCGACCACCACGGTGGCCAGCCCGACCGGAGCGCCGTCCACACCGGAGAGCACCCGACCCGCGACGGTGGCCCCGTCCTGGGCGTGGACAGCCGCCGGGATCGACAGCCCCAGCAGCACGAGCCCACCCAGCAGCGGACGGAGGGCGCGGAACGAGTGGGTGCGCGTCAGGGCGACCCCGGGGCGGGAGGGCGCGAACCGCGCGTGGCGGACGCCGTTCCGAGGCGGGACGGCAGGACGGTCGAGGGACGGGGTCGGCATGATGGTTCAGCGTGCACGATCGTAGGGGACGCCCCCCATCGAGGAGGAGGCGGCGTCCGTCCGGGCGCCAACTCCTTCATTCTAGCACACGGCGGGCCGCGCCGGGTGCCTGGGGGGCATCGAGCGGGTACCATGAGGCGCCGCCTCTCTTCCCGGAACCACGCCGAAGGCCTTCCCCATGGCATCATCGTCCCGACGGACCCGATGGACGCGGACGACCCTCCGCATCGGTCTCCTCTCGAGTCTACTCCTGCCTGTCGCCTGCTCCGACCGTCCGGAGCCCCCCCTCGCCGAGGCAGACGGCGAGCGGCGACCGCTCGAGGTGACGCAGGAGGTCGCGGTGCTGGACGGCCAGGCGCTCCGCGAGCCCATGATCGTGGAGCATCCGAGCGGGGCGCTGTTCGTGGCGGGCTACTCGCGCGCGCCCGAGGAGGCCACGGACCCGCCCAATCTGTACCGGAGCGACGACGATGGCCGCAGCTGGGCCCGCGTGGACGTCGGTCCTCCCGAGGACGGAGCGGTCGGCAACTCGGACGTCGACCTGGCGGTGGGGCCGGACAGCACGCTGTACTTCCTGACGATGGGCTTCGATCGCGCGACCGGCGCGGGCACGCACGTGGCGGTCGGGATCAGTCGCGACGCCGGCCGCAGCTGGCAGTGGCGCGAGCTTTCCCGCACCCGCTTCGACGACCGGCCCTGGATCGCGGTCGCACCGACCGGGCGCGTACACGTGATCTGGAACGATGGCGACGGCGTGCGTCATGTCACCACGGACGATGCGGGCCGCTCCTGGGAGGACCGCGGGCGGATCCACGGCGCGGGTGGATCCAGCCACCTCGCGGTGGGCCCCGGAGGGCGGGTGGCCGTTCGGATCTCCCCCGCCTCGGCGTCCGGCAACCGTCTGGACGAGGGCGTCGACTGGATCGCGGTCAGCGTGGACGACGGCGAATCGTGGACGCTACGTGCGCCACCGAGCCACGCCGAGTGGTCCGATCCGTGGGCGACACCCGCGGCGGTGCCGCGGTGGGTGGAGCCGCTGGCGTGGGGCTCCGACGGCACGCTGTACGCCCTTACGAGCCGGGGCACCGCCCTGGAGCTGAGCCGCTCCACCGACCTGGGACAATCGTGGCGGACGTCTCCGATCCTGCAGGGCTCCGAACCGGTCTACCATCCGTTGCTGGCTGCCGCTGCGGACGACCGGCTGGCGGTGTCGTGGTTCTCGGGACGGGACGAGCAGCTTCGCGCGCACGTCGGCATCGTCGATCTCGAGGACGGACATCCCTTCCTCACCGAATCGCAGCCGCTGCCCGTCGACGCGTGGCAGGGCCAGGGCGACGCGCGCACCCGCGACCCGGCCGGCGAGTACCTCCCGCTCGCGTTCCTCGCGGACGGATCGCTCGCCACGGTCCTGCCCATCCAGGCATCGGAACGCGGGGACGGCTTCACCTGGCTGCGGCTGAGCCGCTGAACGGAATCGGGGCTGCTCGTCCCGGCGCGCCGAGACCTGACAGCCCCGGAGCCCAGCGTCCCTCACGCGGCGCGGACCGACATGCTCCGCCGCTTGCCGCCGGGCTCACCACCGCGGATCTTCCCTCGGGCGCGCAGGGCGCCTCCCGTCCGCGGGAAGGACCGAGTCCACCTGAGCCCAGGCAGCACACGCCGCAGGACGCGAACCTCCTGCCCACGACAGCGGACCGAGGGCGCCAAGAGGAGGCTCGTCGTGTCCGATCGCCATCTGCCCGTTCGCCCCGACCTCGGTCAGCTGAAGCGTCAGGCCAAGGAGCTGCTTTCCGCGTTCCGGTCCCATGATCCGGGGGCGCTCGCGCAGCTCGCTGCGCTCCATCCCCACCCGCCCGACCCGGACACCACCCGGCTTTCCGACGCACAGCTCGTGCTGGCCCGCGGGTATCAGGCGAGCACGTGGCCGCACCTGGTGGACGCCGTCCGGCTGGCGAACGCCATCTGGGAAGACGACCTCGGTGCCGTGCGGGCCTTGATCGCACGACGGCCGGCGCTGCTACACGAGCCCGTGCTGCTGCGCCCCGGCAGCAGTTGGGGTCCCCCGATGAGCTATGCCGCGAACCTGGGTCGCGACGACATCATCCGCTTCCTCCGTTCGGTCGGGGCCGAAGACCTGGAGAAGGCCCTCGGCCGCGCGGCGCTGCAAGGGCAACTCGGGACGTTCGAGATGCTGTACGCCATGGCGGGACGACCCCGGGTGCCGGACGACGCGCTGGGCGGCCCGGCGTATACGCTGCGGGCAGACAGCACAGCGGCCTTGCTGGCGCTCGGCGCGCGGGTAGTGGACGAGGACGGACGTCGGCTCGCGCCCGTGGACGTCGTGCTCGAGACGGACGCACGCGCCCCGGAGGCCAAGCACGCCATCCTGGAGCTGTACGAACGTCATGGGCTGAGCCTCCCCGACACGCCCGCGATGGCGCTGCATCGTGGCCGCCTCGACCTCCTGGAGGAGCACCTTCGTCGTGATCCAGGTCTGCTCCGCCGCACGTTCGCGCACCGCGAGATCTACCCGGCGGAGATGGGATGCGGCGATCCTCTGGACGCCACTACGGGCACCCCGTTGGACGGGACCACGCTGCTCCACATGGCGATCGAGTTCGACGAGATGGAGAGCGCGCGCTGGCTGCTGGAGCGCGGCATGGATCCCGACGCCCCAGCGGCTGTCGGCCACAGCGGCTTCGGGGGATGGACGGCGCTCTTCCACACGGTGGTCTCGCAGCCGAACTACTGGATGAACCGCGGCCGTACGACCCGGGCGGCGCCGTTCGCGGACCTGCTCCTCGGCCATGGCGCGGATCCCAACGTGCGGGCGTCGCTGTGGAAGCGCCTGCACCCCGGTCACGGGGATCCGGCGCGCCACGACTACAGGGGCGTGACCCCGCTCTCCTGGGGCCGCCGCTTCCATGCTCCGATCTTCGTGAGCGAGCCGGCGCTGGAACGCATCCAGTCAGCTGGAGGCGTGGAGTGAGGACGTAACACCGGTTCCGCACCTCGCGTATGGGGCGCCATCAGCCGTGGAGCTGCCGACTCGGCCGGAGCTGGTCCGGCCCGCATCCGGAAGTGGCGCCGAGGCGGTCACGGACCTCGCGCTCCTGCGCATCCGCGGCACGGGCACTCGTTTGCTGGAGGTAGCGATGATGCGGATCCGGAGGTGGACGCTCACGTGCGCGGTCGTCGGAGCGGCGCTGTCGGTCGCCACGCCGGTGACGGCCCAGCAGGCGGGCGAGTACCAGCGCTCCAGCTCCGGCACTCGCATGCTGGAGTTCCCCAACGGCACGGCCATCCGCTTGCTCCTGGACGCATCCAATCTGGGCTCCTCCGAGCTCGAGGTGGCCGAGATCACCTTCCCGGTCGGCACGGATCCAGCGAGCGGGCACCGGCACGGAGCCACGGAGATCTTCTACGTGGTCGAAGGCGTTCTGGGGCACGTGGTCAACGACGAAGAGCATCGCCTCGAGCCCGGGATGGTGGGCGTGGTCAAGCCGGGCGACATGGTCACGCATCGGGTCCTGTCCGACGTTCCCGTCAAGGCGTTGGTGCTGTGGCTGCCGGGGGGAGAGGCGAACCGAATCGCGCCGTACGAACGCTGGACACCGATCCCGGAGCGGTGAGGCTCTCTCCTTTGGCGGCGACCCTGCCCGACCCCTGACCCCCGTCTCGCCCGCTTCTCGCCTCTCCGGGTGAACCCCTTCTCCCGGATGCGGTGCATGGCGACCTCACAGGAATGGCAGCTCGCGGGCGGCGCGGCCGAGCGCTACGCGTCCGTGCTCGTGCCCACGATCCTGGGCCCCGCGGCGGAAGCGCTCGTCCGCTGGGTAGTCCCGCGACCCGGAGAGGTCGTGCTGGACCTCGGCTGCGGAACGGGCGCGGCCACACGCGCGGCGGCCCGGGCCGTCGGCAGCGCGGGACACGTCTTCGGCGTGGACGTCCAGCCCGGGATGCTCGACGTGGCGGCGCGCACGTCGCCGATCGGGGACACGGTGGAGTGGATCGAGGGCTCCGCTCTGGCGCTCCCGCTGCCGGACCACTCGGTCACGCTCGCGCTGGGCGCTCAGGTCCTGCAGTTCCTCCCGGACCGAGCCAGCGCGCTTCGTGAGCTCAAGCGCGTGCTCCAGTCCGGGGGCCGGCTGGCGGTGAGCCTGTGGGCTCCTCGCGCCGAAAGCCCCTGGTTCGATCACCTCGTTCGAGCGGTCGAAGCGGAGATCGGCCCGGACGTCGCGGGCGGACTCGACGCAGCGTTCGCGTTGACGGACGCCGCGGAGCTCGAGTCCTTGTTGGCGAGCGCGGGACTGACGGACGTGGAGTCCACACACGCTCGTCTGGATCTGCGCATCCCGGGCGGCGCGCAGTTCGTCCGCCGCCACGTCGCGGCCACGCCCATGGCTGCGGGGTTCACCGCGGCTCCAGGCGACGTGCAGGAGGCCGTCGTGGCGCGCGTGGCGGAAGGCATGCGCGGATACGAGCGCGGCCAGGACTACGTCGTCCCTTTCACCCTGGTCCTGGGCCGCGCCCGGGGGTAGCGCTCCTCAGCGGCGCGCCAGCTCCGCCTCCACCATCTCCTTGAGCGCCTCGTAGCTGCTCCACTCCGCCAGCGGCTTCCCGGCCACCAGCACGGTGGGTGTGGATCCCACTCCCACGCTGTCGCCGAGCACGCGGTTGGCGGTGACCACGTCGGCGTGTCGGTCGCTGGCGAGGCAGCCCGCGAACGCCTCCGTGTCCAGCGCCAGTTCCTCCGCGTAGTCGTTGAATGCGTCCGCCGGGGCCGACGCGCGCAGCGCCCAGGCCTGCTGGCGCTGGAAGAGCAGATCATGATAGGGCCAGAAGGCATCCTGCTCTGCGGCGCAGCGGGCTGCACGCGCCGCCACGAAGCCGTGACGATGCCCGTCGTTGCGGGCGGCGCGCAGGTCCAGGGGGTAGTCGTGATAGGTCAAGCGCACCCTACCCGCCGGGATGAGCTCGGCCTTGAGCCCTGGCTCGACCCGCTCGTTGAAGACCTTGCAGGCGGGACAGGTGAAGTCGCTGAACACGATCACCTGCACGGTGGCGTCCGCCGGGCCCAGATCCACGCCCTGGGCGGCCGTCATCAGGGCCTCCGCATCCGGGAAGTCGAGGCCACGCACACCGGCGGTCGCCCCGGCAGCACCTCCGCCAAGCACCGACCATCCCACCCAGGCGACCCCTGCGATGGCCAACGCCGCGAGTCCGAGATAGAAGCTCCTGGGCGTCCCGCCCGTGCCGCTGCGCCGCTGCCTGCCTCGTTCCACCATCGATGGCCCCCGATCTCCGTCACGCCGTCCCGGTTCCGTTCCTGCCGCATCGTACGCGGCAACGCGGCGAAGGTGTCGCCTCCGGCGGGGGACGCTCGGACGACCTCAGGGCCTGCGCCGTCGTGTGTGGGGACGCCGACCCTGTTGCGGCGGGCCGCTTCGCTCGGTCTCTCCCCCACCGGGCCGGGTCTCTCCGCCACCGGCGGAGCGGCCGGGCGTGCCTCTCCCTGGACTCGACTTCTTCCCACGGCCCGCCGCGGGTCCCTTCCCTCGCGGGCTGG